>CAKZNC010000152.1 GCA_937129385.1 uncultured Bacteroidota bacterium | reverse complement strand
AAGACCGCGATTCCGCCGATCTTCAGGATCGCCATGACCATGGCAGATCGTTCAACGATCCTGTTCCCCGAGATATTGACCAGGAAGGTGACCACCAGGAGCAATACCCCGAGCAAGGGTACCCAGAAGGTGTTTTCGCCACCACCGACCAGTTGCATGGTATAGGAACCGAAGGTCCTGGCCACCAGACTCTGGTTGATGATCATTGCGAATGCCATCAGCAGGGCCGACCCGGCCGTGACCGTACTTTTACCGTAGGCTTTCTGCAGGATCATGGCGATTCCGCCGGCAGACGGGTAAACATTGGTGACTTTGATGTATGTATAAGAGGTGAGTGTCATCACCGCTCCCCCCGCCAGGAAAATCAGCGGGAACAGTGTACCGGACAACTCCGCCACCTGTCCGAGCAGTGCAAATATCGCTGCACCGATCATCACACCTGTGCCTAGCGAAATTGCCCCGGTAAGTGTCAGGCTGTTTTTCTTATACTGGCTCATTGCAATTATCCAATATACGCTTATAACTGACAGGCAATATCATCTATGAATTAATTTATAAATTATTCCATTTCTGAGTGCCCGCCTATCAGAGTAAGTAAACCCAGATTTTGTTAAAGCGTATTTACAGCTTCAGCAAGTTTTGACCTGATCTCTTCGGCTGTTTCTTTCAAAGCTTCATTCTCCACAGACATCATCGAAGCTACCGGGTCCACAGCTGCCACTTCGATCCGGTTCTCTCCTGTTTCCTGAACGATCACGTTGCAGGGCAGCATGGTGCCGATCTTGTCTTCAGCCTGCAGCGCCTTGTATGCACTGGGAGGATGGCAGGCACCCAGGATACGGTATTTTCTGAAATCCACGTCGAGCTTCTCTTTGAGCGCGTCGTGAATATTAATTTCAGAAAGCACTCCGAAGCCCTGTTTCTTCAGGGATGCTTTCGTTTTTTCCACAGCTGTTTCAAAGTCAGATTCGATGGAGTTTTCAATGTAATATTTCATAACTGTAATTATTGAGTTTTTATAAATGTCAGAGATCTTTTTTTCGGTCTTCAAATTCTGCCTTATCGATCTCTCCCCTGGCATAGCGTTCTTTCAGGATGTCAAGGGGAGTCTTGTTTTCTTCCCTGTTTACAGGGTTCCTTTGCCTTACGGCATAAATAATAATGATAAGGGCTACAATTAGGATGAATAAACCAATGATCCATCCCCATCCCATTCCATGTCCGTTAAATCCGTGAAATATAATGTGAGTTTTTAATACATTCAAAGGCATGAAAATATCGGGCCAAAATTTTACAGATTGGTTCGATGGCTGTAACTGCCGTGGTCATAGTAGGTACAAATAAGATGATCAACCTGGAGTGTTGAGTTGACTGTGTAACTCAAACCACATCCAGTTACTTATTCTACACACATTGCATAATAAAAAAGCCGGCCATAATGCCGGCTTTTTTTATTCAATTTAGAAACAGATCAGTGAGAATGTCCGTCATGTGAATGGTCTCCATGATCATGACCATGGTCATGACCCGATTTACCTTCAGGACGGTCATATTTGCAGCAACCCGGAAGTTTGTTGTAAACTTCGTCCTTCGCTTTGTGCATCTCTGTATCATGGCCCACTTTTGCAATGGCCATGTGTACCTTGTGCACATCGGTTTTGGATTCATCCAGTTTCACTTCTATCTTCTTGGTCTCCTTGTTCCAGTCAGCAGAAGTTACTCCATCCACGGAATTGGCTGCTTTCTCAATACGGTCTTCGCACATTCCGCAGTTTCCATACACTTTGAATTTTTCGGTTTTTACCTGTCCGAATACAGATGTGACGCCAAAAAAGGCGATCACTGTCATCATTAAAACTACTCTTGTTTTCATTATTACTGGTTTTAAATTAATAAATATTTATTATTGTTTACTGAATTGTATCATGGGTCTCACCGCATTTCAGCATCATATCGCCGAAATAGGGATTTCTTATTTCACTGTAATTGCTGATCCAGTTGGCGCCCTTGTCATTGAATGCCATGGGGCAATACTGAATAAAGAGTGTGTCGCCGGCGGAACCGAAGGAGCGTGAAAGTGCGATCATGGCATCTGACATTCCCTTGTAACCAGTGCGCAAATCTTCGATATTACTGTAATGAGCCACATGCTCAAGGGCTTTTTCAATATTTGCAGCATGATCCATCCAGAGATCGTGTGCATCATCCTTAAATGCACCCATATTCACATTCTCAAGGGCATCTTTCATGTCGATGCCGGCTGAGGAGGCATTTTCAAAGTTGTCATTTGCCAGTGCCTCGGTCATTTCCAGGTAGCTGTTGTATAAGGGCTCAAGCTCAACCCTTGCTGCACCTGTAATGTTTGCTTTTGATGTATTCACTGCCATTTCAGTTGTGGATTCCATTTCCATGGGAGCTCCGTCCCCATGATCATGCCCGGTCATTTTCACACCTCCTTCAGGGTTCATCATGCTGGGTTTACCAGCCAGCTGTGCTGCTGCATCGATGCTGAATGTACCGTTCACAGCGATCTCCTCTCCCTCTTCAAGACCCTCTTCAATGATATAGCCATCACCAAGGGAGGGGCCGAGTGTCACCTCCCTGAGTGTGAAATTCACGCCCTGGTCGGTGGTTTGTTTTACAAAGACCACTGAACGGGTGCCGGTCCACATTACTGCAGATTTGGGAACGACCATGGCTTCATCAATATGATCCAGTTGTGCTTCCACGATCCCTGAAGTGAACATTCCGGGTTTCAGTTCGGAATCCGGGTTTTGCATAGACACCCTGGCTTTTGCGACCCTGGTCTGCGGGTCGATCACCGGGTCGATGTAGGAGATCTTTCCTTCGAAGCCCTTCCCCGGCAGTGACTGTACGGTAAAGTACACGCTGTCATTCTTACTTACCCAGGCAATATCTGTTTCATAGACATCAAACATGACCCATACGCGGGAAAGGTCTGCAATCTCGTAAATGGCTTTCCCTTTTGTGACATAATCCCCCAGGTTCACCATCTTCCGGGTTACGTACCCTGAAACATCTGCCGTGACCGGGAACTCTTCCCTGATCTCTCCTGATGAGAGGATCTCATCGATCTGGTTTTCGCTGAGCTTCCAGTTCCCGAGTTTCTCCCTGGCTGCCCGGAACAGTTCCGGTTGTGTATCTTTGATCTTTTCCGCTTCGAACAACTCTTCCTGGGCAGTGACCAGTACAGGAGAGTAAATGCTTGCAATGGTTTGTCCCTTTCTTACATATTCCCCTGTAAAATTAACCAGCAGTTGCTCGATCCTGCCGGCAATGTGTGATGACTGGGAATAGATGAGTCGTTCATCGGCCTGCACCTTACCGTTCAGTCTTACATTCTTTACCGGTTTCATTGCCCTGGCAGGTGCTGTAACCACATCTGCAAGTTTCATAGCGGTTTCGGACATGCGAAGTGCCCCGGGATCAAGTGTTTCATCTCCTTCGTCTTCCAGGGGAATCAGGTCCATCCCGCAAATCGGGCAGTCACCGGGCTCGGGCTGACGAATTTGCGGGTGCATGGAGCAGGTCCAGGTGGTTTCCCCGGCCAGCTCCGTTTCATGTAAATGTTCCTGCAGTTCTGGTTCCTTTGCACTGCCCCCGAAGATCAGCCATCCGAGGAGGATTCCTGCCACGAGTGTAATTGCGGCAATGATGATTGTGTTCCTTTTACTATTTTTCATTTTTACTGTTTTTTGCAGTGATGTAATTGATCCTTGCGAGAGCGACCAGGTATTTGGCCTCGGCTCCTGCAACGAGCTTTTCATATTTCAGCAATTGTTGTTGCATCCGGAGTACCTCCTCAAACTCTTTCCCTGAATTTCCATAAGCGGAGAAGAGCAGGTTCAGCGACTGTTCAGAGGTCTGCACCTGTTTCCGGTAAAGGGCCAGCAGTTCCTGTTGCTGCTCCAGCTCAAACATTGTCATTTCATAGCCGGTCTCGAGCATATTGGAAACCTCTTCTTTTTGCAATGTGTACCTGTCCTGGTTGAGCTTCGCCTCCCTGACCGAGGCCCTGTATTTTTCCCTGAAGATCGGTATGCTGACCGACACCATCGGCATCAGCACATCTTTACCGTTATCAGCAGCAGCAAGGGGACCTTCCTCCACGATGACATAGTCGATTCCTGCTCCGATCTTTGGCAGACCCTGCCTGGTGGCTGCTTCTTCAGCTGCCTGGCTTGATCTCACCTTCAGGTCCAGTGCATTCAGCGCCGGGTGGTCATTCAACAGGGAGTCCCTCCTGTAATTTTCCGGAAGCGATACAAGGTCGGTTGAATCACTGACGGTAACAGGCTCCCCCGGATCCCTGTTGAGAATCTTATTGAAAGTGGTCAACAGGGGTTTCCTTTTTCTCTCAAGGATCTCAATGTTGGTCCTGGCATCCTCCTGGAGGATATCTACTCTCAGCACATCCACCATTGGGCTTTCACCGTTTCTGTATTTTGATCGCGCAATGGTCTGGTAGGAATCCAGAATCTCAAGGTTTTCCTTTTCAATCCCGATGATCTTTTCCAGTTCCCAGATCGGGTAGTACGCCTCCGCCACCCTGTAATACAAACGGTTCCGCTCATTGATAAATGACTGGAACTTTGCTTCAGCCATCAATGCGGCAGCATCTCCTTTTGCTTTGAGCGTTCCAAACCACGGGAACATCTGGGAGAGAGAGAATTTTGCCCGCTGGGGCCCCACCCTTGTTTCCACCGGAGAGATGAAGTGTCCGAAGGAAAAGGAGGGGTCCGGCAGGCTGCTTACCTGCGGGATCTTTTCCATGGCAATTTCATATTCCATGTACTTTGCCTTCAGACCCGGGTTGTTTTCAGCGGCGGTCTCAAAATATTCCTCAAGTGTCTGTGCCCCGGAATCGATCGTTCCCAGTCCCAGCAACGAAACAATAAGGATTAATTGTATGAGTCTTTTGAATATTGATTGTATCATGATTGCCTGTTATTAAGTTTTTTCTCTTCCCTGAAGCTATACAATACCGGTACAACAAAGATGCTCACCAGGGCGAATGCCATTCCGCCGAAGGCAGGGATCGCCATGGGGATCATGATATCGGCACCACGTCCCGTGGAGGTAAGTACCGGCAGCAGCGCGATCATGGTGGTGGAAACGGTCATCAGTGCAGGTCTCACCCTTCTCAGTCCGGCCTCGATGGTCGCTTCTCTTACTTCAATGAGCGTTGTCGGTTTATTCCTCCGGAAGCTTTGGTCCAGGTAGGTAGCGATCAGCACCCCGTCGTCGGTGGCAATCCCGAACAGGGCAATGAACCCGACCCACACTGCAACACTAAGGTTGATGGTGTGCATCTGGAACAGCTCCCTGATATTGGTCCCGAAGATCGAAAAATCAACAAACCATCCCTGTCCGTATAACCAGAGCATGATGAACCCCCCGCTGAATGCCATGGCGATCCCAGAGAATACCATGAATGAGGTGGTGACGGATTTGAACTGGAAATAGAGGATCAGGAATACGATCATGAGTACCAGGGGTACAATGACCGAGAGTCTTTTTTCGGCCCTCACCTGGTTTTCATAGCTGCCGGAGAATTTATAACTGATCCCGGCAGGAACTTCAAGGCTGCCATCATCGATCCTGTCCCGTATGGTATTCTGTGCATCATTTACCACGGTCACCTCCGAATAGCCATCTCTTTTATCGAACAGAACATATCCGACCAGGAAGGTCTCTTCACTTTTGATGGCCTGTGGTCCCCTGACATATTCGATATCCAGGACCTGGTCAAGGGGAATCTGTGCACCGGTGGGAGTGGGCATCAGTATCTTTCCAAGAGAAGCAGGATCATCCCTGAGTTCCCGGGGGTAGCGTACCCTGATGGGGAATCGTTCCCTTCCTTCCACAGTGGAGGAGATCTTCATTCCCCCGATGGCAGTTTCGATGGTACGCTGCACATCTTCAACATTCAGACCATACCTGGCAATCTCTTCCCTATTGATGTCAAGGTGTATATAGGGTTTCCCCACGATCCTGTCGGCAAACACCGCTTCCGCTTTCACGGAGGGGACCTCCTTCAGGATATTCTCCAGTTCGAGTCCGAATTTTTCAATGGTAGGCAGATCGGGTCCGTACACCTTGATCCCCATGGGGGCCCTCATCCCTGTCTGCAGCATAACAAGTCTTGTCTCGATAGGCTGAAGCTTCGGTGCAGAGGTGAGCCCGGGGATCTTTGTTACCCTGACGATCTCATCCCAGATATCATCTGGCGACTTGATCTGCTCACGCCAGCTACGGAAGTACCTTCCGTCTTCATCCGGGACAAGGTCTTCTGCAGTAATGTCCTGCAACACGGCTTCGCGGTCGAAGATGGTATCTCCCGAAGCACGGATGAAGTTTCCGTCATCATCTGTTCTGAATTTCTGCCGGTGCCCTTTCTCATCCAGGATATATTCCGGCTTGTAGTTGATCACATTCTCGAACATGGAAACAGGCGCGGGGTCCAGGGCTGATTCCACGCGGCCCATTTTCCCGACTGTGAGTTCCACTTCCGGGATGCTGGTCACCAGCATATCGATCTGCCCCATCACCTTCCTGTTAAAGTCCACGCCCGAATGTGGCATGGTCGTTGGCATCAGCAGGAAGCTTCCCTCATCCAGGGCCGGCATGAACTCTTTACCGATCCCTGGAAATGTGTGCGCCAGGCCCGACCAGACTTTTGTGGTGCGGATGTTTGTGCCTGTGGCATCAAATCCTTTTGCGATAAAGCCGAATACGGTATTGAAGCCCATCCAGATCGTAATTCCCAACACGATCAGGAAACCGGGAATGCTGAGGAATACCCCTTTGTGATCCAAAGTCCATGCGAGGATGTATTTGTAATATTTTTCCAGCAGCGAGAAGGCTCCCAGGATCAGGCCCACCAGCAATCCAACAAAAATGAAGTTGGTGAAGAGGCTCTTTGAAGGACCCAGGGGTAGCCAGTACCTCGCCAGCAACCAGGTAATTGCGACTACTGCGATGACCAGGTGCGAATGTTCCAGTATTTTCAGCCCGATTCGTTTCATGCGCGTACCGAAATGCTTTGATTCCGGGTCGATGGTCACATTCCCGAACCGTTCCCTGAGCAGGCTTATGAGCCCAAAGGCAAGGAGAACGATTCCACCGAGTTCCACGCCGAAGATAATGGCCACGACCCCTGCAGGAATGAGCGCAATATTCAGCCAGCGGGCTACATTCCGGCGTTTGATCCTGGCTCCGAAAAACCAGTAGGATAGCGTGGGAAGGATAAAGAGTGTAACGATCAGGGCTGCCACAAGGGCAAAGGTCTTGGTAAATGCCAGCGGACCGAAAAGTTTACCTTCTGCAGCCTGCATGGTGAATACCGGTATGAAACTCACGATGGTGGTGGAGACCGCGGTCAGGATTGCAGTTGAAACTTCCGCAGCACCATTATATATGGTGGTCCCCAGTTTTTGTCCGGGAGGCGCCTCATCCAGGTGTTTGATGATATTCTCCGACAGGATGATCCCAAGGTCCACCATCGTTCCGATGGCGATGGCGATACCAGAGAGTGCCACGATGTTGGCATCCACCCCGAAATAGCGCATGGAGATGAATACCATCAGCACTGAGATGGGCAGAAGGCTTGAGATGAGCAGCGATGCCCGCAGGTTGAAAACCATGACGATCACCACGAGAATGGCGATCAGGATTTCAAGGGAAAGCGCTTCTTCAAGCGTTCCCAGTGTTTCGTAGATCAGCTCCGACCTGTCATAGAAGGGGACGATGGTGAGCTGACTCTCAGTTCCGTCCTCCAGGGTCTTTTTCGGCAATCCAGGTGCGATCTCATCGATCTTCTCCTTAACGTTATTGATCACCTGGAGCGGATTGGCACCGTACCTCGCTACAATAACCCCTCCAACCACTTCGGCTCCATCCTTGTCAAGAGCACCGCGCCGTGTCGCCGGCCCCAGTTTTACCACCCCGATATCTTTGATGCGGACCGGGACATTTTCCTTCACGGCTACCACTGCCTCCTCGAGGTCCTCCACGCTCTTCACGTAACCGAGTCCGCGTACCAGGTACTCCGCCTGGTTGATCTCGATGGTCTTTGCGCCCACATCGCGGTTTGATTTCTGTACAGCCATCATCACGGTATGGAGCGGAATCCCGTATGCATTCAGGGCATCGGGATTGACATCCACCTGGTATTCCTGCACGAAACCACCGATGGAGGCCACTTCGGAGACGCCCTCGGTAGCATTCAGTCCATATTTCACATAGAAATCCTGTACGGTGCGGATTTCGTGAAGGTCCCAACCCCCGGTGGGATTGCCTTCCGGATCGCGTCCCTCCAGGGTGTACCAGAATACCTGTCCGAGTGCAGTAGCATCTGGTCCCAGGGCGGGTTGCACCCCCTCGGGCAGGAGCCCGGAAGGAAGCGCGTTGAGTTTTTCGAGGATCCTTGAGCGGGACCAGTAGAATTCGATGTCTTCGTTGAAAATGATAAAAATGCTTGAGAAACCGAACACGGAGGTGCTCCGGATCGATTTCACGCCTGGTATACCGAGCAGGTAAGTGGTAAGCGGATAGGAGATCTGGTCCTCGATGTCCTGGGGCGACCTGCCCATCCATTCTGTAAATACGATCTGTTGGTTTTCACCGATATCGGGGATTGCATCCACCGGAACCGGGTCGGAAGGCAGTATGCCAAGGTTCCAGCCAAACGGGGCGGTCACGATGCCCCATGCGATGAATCCTGTGAGGATCAAAACTGTCACTAACTTGTTGTCAAGGAAGTACCTGATTATTCTATTCAGCATATGTGATATGATTGGGTGATTAAATGAAAAAACATGACCACAAGACATTGCACATGATCATACATCAGCAGGACGCCTTTCGGCGCATCACATCATAAAAGATAAGTCTGAACAGAAGAGAGAAATGCTTTTCGCTCCAGGGGAGGCGGGGATTCAAAATCGGCATACAACTCCTTTTCCCGGTCTGTTGAGAGGGCAAGTGCAGAAAGGAAGGTCATCGGTTGGGGTAGCTCTGCCAGTACAAAAGTCTGAAAATCAAATATTGAGGCTGTATAGTTAAAATCCTCATCCATCTGGAAGAACTGTGTATCGGTATGGCAACACATGCCATTGTCACAGCAGGGTTCAGCTTCCCTGTTGATTTCAACTGAGATAAGTTGCGTCCCGCAAAAATGTTCAGAAACAGTAAATCCTGTTGTTGAGACCAGCAACAGGCACATGGTGATGATATTTCCAATTTTCCGCAGCATGTCGGGATAAACTTCACAAATATAACAGATTGAAAGGGAAATAGTTTGATACAATAACGTGAAATATTTACAGGATCTTGTAGGGAAATACTGAAAGATCGTAGTGCGTAATGCGTAGTACGCTCTTCTGGCTGCGGAATATTCCGCAGATAAATAATTATTGAAAGCTCATTGAAGACTGAAGGCTGACGGCTGCCCTTCGGCAAGCAGTTCGACAAGCTCACTGCAACGCTCAGGACGCCTTTGCTTTGATAGGAAATGATTGGTAATTGGAGACAGCCTGGCGACTGGTCCTGATAGGTCTCCTATTGTCGACTATCGAGGACCAGCTCCTTAGGTCGTTGGCGGCTTACCTTGCTGACGGCTGAGGGCTGACGGCTGAACAGGAAGGGGTATTGGTTTGTTTACATACATGCATCCTCGCCCATAGTGGTGGAAACGATAACAATAGATAAAGGAGAATTATGAAGAGAAGTTGGAGAAATATTTTATTGGCTGCAGTGCTTATGACACCGCTGGCTTTATGGGCGCAGAAGCAGGACGTTAAGCAGGCAGCCGAACGGGATACGCTAACCTACACGGTATATGGAATGGATTGCCCGGGATGCGAGGGCGGACTGGAGAAGCAGATCAACAAGATTCCGGCGGTTCTCAGTTCAGAGGCGAGTTGGGTGGATCAGCGTCTGTGGGTGGTAGTGAAACCCGATTCGGTGTTGAAACGGGAGGACGTGGCATTCAGGATAAAAAAGGCAAATTTCACACTGGCTGAAACGCCGGATGAAAAGAAAGAATGAGCAGATTTAAGGTTTTTGCACTGATTTGTCTATTCATCCTGCCGGCGGTTGAAATTGCCGGTCAGGGCATCAGTTTTGATGCCGGGATTACCCCTGCAGAGGGGCGTATCATGTTGCGTTCACAATACAGGCACATTTCAGCGTCTGCGACCAGTGGTTCAATCACGACACGCATGGTCCCGATTGTGGTGGCATACGGATTAAAACCCGGGGTGACCCTGATGGCCAGGAACATGTATTTCCACAGGCACTTCAGTGCAAGTGATGTCACGGTGAAGGGGATCAATGATCCCTACCTCCTGGCCAAATTCAGGTTGTACAGGAAAAACACCCGGAACTGGGTGGTTGGTGTGGCACCGCATGTGGCAGTGAATGTGCCGATTGGTGCCACCGGTGTTGGAAGCAGTACCTGGAATCCTGATTTGGGGGTGAATGTCTCCTTCCGTCCGCGGTTCTTCTCGGTCGATTTTTCTGCAAGGTACCGAATCCAGGACATTACGGCAGCTTCAGCCGTGGATCCGCCGGACAATTTCGCTGCGGACCTGGCGGCATCACATATCATTGCGTTGAATGCATCCGGGGAATCGGCACTTGCACCGGTGGTGGAATTCAATTACTTCAGGGAAGTTTTTACAGGCGACGGCCAGGCGGCACCTGACCAGCTGCTGATGGTCTCCCCGGGAGGTACATTTATTTTTTCAGATATAGCATTCGAGATGCTTTTTCAGTTGCCCCTGTACCAGGGATCTGATCCTGTTGTGAAGCAGCGATATCGTCTCATTGCAGGTTTAAAATACATGTTTTAGGAAATTCACTGTTAAATAACTTACCAACAATGAACTATTACATCAACAAAACCATTCGTGCCGATTTTGACGAGGCGGTTACGATGGTAAAGGAGGCATTGGCTACTAAAGGCTTTGGGGTACTATCGGAAATTGACATCCAGGAGAAAATGAAGGAGAAACTTGGAGAGGAATTCAGAAAATACCTGATTCTCGGTGCCTGTCATCCTCCTTACGCCTTCAAGGCATTGGGATTTGAGGACAAGATTGGTACGATGTTGCCGTGTAATGTGATCCTTCAGGAAGCCGGAGATAACCTGGTGGAGATTGCGGCAGTTGACCCGGTCGCCTCGATGATTTCCATCAATAACAAGGGGCTGACGAAAGTTGCAAAAGAGGTGAGACAGTTGATGGAAGAGGTTGTCGATGCATTATAGGCTGTCCTAACAATTTCTGCGGACCTCTCTTTCACAGATTCATATCACACCTCCTGCGATCGAATGGTATGGGGGCCTTTGAGCGGGCGGGTCAAGGAATTCCATGTCCATTAGGTAGCAGACTTTTCCTATTCATTTGTGATTAAAGTTTTTAATGTGGACAGGAATGTCTAAATTGGGAATTCACAATTCTGACGAGTAGCCATGCAGAATGCCGATGCCATGCAGGATAAAGCCGGCATCATTGAAAGAATTCTTACCTACCTGTATAATACGAGAGGATATGATTTCAGGGGAGGGGTTCCTGCAATGATCGAGAGAAGGATTGAAAGGAGAAGAATTAAATCCGGACAGCCTGATCTTACCACCTATGCGAAATTTCTGGAAGAGAGCAAGGAAGAAACAGACCTTTTGATAGATGGTCTGACCATCAACGTCAGCCGGTTTTTCAGGGATTCTTTCACCTTTGAGTACCTTGATCACCAGCTTCTCCCCGGGATGATCCGTGAAAAGTTCAGCGAAACAAGTAAAGAGCTGAGGATCTGGTCGGCCGGCTGTGCTGGCGGGGAGGAGCCCTATTCGGTGGCGATGTTGATTGACCAGCAATTAAAAAGGATGAATCAGGAGCTGGGGATTTCCATCTATGCCACCGATCTCAATCGTCGGATCCTGGAATATGCAAAAAGCGGAATCTATCCTGAAGAAGCCCTGGTTGAGACGAAGATGGAGTATGTTCAGACCTATTTTAATCGGCTGGATACTTCCTATTCCATCACCCCGGAGGTGAAGGGGATGGTAAGGTTTCATTATCATGATCTGCTTGACAGCAAGAGCTATGTTCCGAGGGAGAGTATCTACGGGAATTTCGATATGGTGTTATGCAGGAATGTATTGATCTATTTTACTTTTGAATATCAGAAAAAAATTATAGAGCGATTGTACAGGTCTCTAAAACCAGGCGGATTGCTTGTTCTTGGTGATGCTGAATCGATCATGCATTCATTCGAAGGGAATCTTGACAGGGAGACTGCCCTGGGTAAGATCTACAGGAAAGAAATAATTAATTGAATTCTGACCTTCTATGAGACAAAGGAAAATTAAAACTGTAATGATCTTCTGGCTCCTGGTAATAGGACTGGCTCCCCTCGTGACGGGAATGCTCCTGTTTTTCGGCAACCAGGTGAATACCATTAAGAATGAAAAAAGCGATCATCTTCTTTCCATACGACAATTGAAAGTCAGTCAGCTCAACAACTGGTTGATGGAGCGCAATGGCGATATGCATGTAATGTCTGGCGACTATGAGATCAGGGGCCTGGAAAACATTTTCTCGCAGGAGGATCCTGGTAGTGTGGCAGTCAGGAAGCTACAGGTTGCCGAGGAGTTGCTAAAGAGGAACAAGCGGAATTATCCGGATTACGAGATTCTTTCCATCCTTGATCCTGAAACAGGTATCGTCAAATTATCGACGGATGAAGAGCTTATCGGGTTGAATTTATCTAATCGTGATTATTACAGGGGAGTGCTTGAAAACCGTGATCTCTACATCCAGGACATTCATCATTCTGAGTATTCTGACATCCCGATACTCACCATGGCTATTCCGGTTTGGTGTCTTTCACACAATGAACATATTGTTGGGATCCTGGTGGCCAGCATCAACATGCACTATTCCTTTAATCCATTATTATTGAACCGGGAAGGATTGGGCAGAACGGGCGAGACCCTGATTGTCAACTCAGAAATGTATGCAGTGAATGAGCTCCGGTGGCATAAAAATGCACCACTGAACCTGAAGATCACTGCTGAACCGGCTACAAGGGCTGCTGCCGGGGAGTCCGGTGTATTCGTATCCAGGGATTACAGGGGCGAGAAGGTAATGGCTGCATATACTTTTATTCCTGAAATGAACTGGGGATTTGTTTCAAAGCAGGACATTTCTGAATTGTACAGTCCGCTTTACCGTACCATCGGGGTTTTTATGTTCATACTATTGGGATCCATCATCATGGTGTTGATTGCGGCCCTCTTTGTTTCACGTTTCATTTCCCGCCCGGTATTACAGCTTACTAAAAATGCCGGGTTGTTAAAAACGGGCAGCCGGCCTGATTTTGGTCTGACCGAGGGTCCGCAAGAGATCCTGGTCCTGGCAGATATGCTGGAGCACACTACCAGCGATCTGAATAAGATGGTCGATGTTAAGAAGAGTGTTTACCGTCTTTCGCAGCAGGTGGTCGGTGAAAAAGCATTGCATACCCTGGCAGAAGACCTTCTGAAGGAGATGAAATCGATTTTTAAGTGTCAGATTCTTGTGTTTTTCAGAATTGATGCTGAGAAGGGGAAACTACTGCACCTGGCCTCTGTGGGTGCAGAAAAAGAGTTGCGCAGGTCGCAGGCCATAGAACGGATCCCGGGAGATTTCCAGGCAGCCATCACCGAGGGAAAAGTGCAGTATAACAGGGAAATGGGTGAAAAAGAAAACTTACGGTTTGGAACCCTTGTCGGAGAGATTGTTCCCAGGGAGCTCTTCACGATCCCGGTCATGGACGAAGAGAAGGTTCGCGGGGTGATCTGCCTGGCGCACCTGGGAAGGTTCCCGTCAGAGACACAGGAAATCATCAATGAGTTCTGGCCGGTTCTCAATGCATCATTTTCCCGTCAGCTCGTCAGCGACCACCTCAAAAAAACATCCAGGGATCTGCAGCAGGCCAATGAAAAACTGGAGGTGCAGTCGGAGGAGCTTCGGGAGCAGACGGAAGAGCTTGAAGAACAGACGGAAGAGCTTGAAGAGATGACCGGTGAATTGAAAAAGCAGAACCAGGAATTGGAGATAAAAACCAGGGAAGCTGAGGAGTCGAACAGGCTGAAGTCGGAATTTCTGTCCAACGTAAGCCATGAACTCAGGACCCCCCTTAACTCCATCCTGGCACTTTCGAAATTGCTGACAGCAAAAAAGATCAAATCCCTTACCGAGAAACAGCGAAGTTATCTCCAGACCATCGAACGAAACGGCAAGGGATTGTTGCACCTGATCAATGACATCCTTGACCTGTCAAAAATAGAGGCCGGAAAAATCGTTCTTAGCAAGGAAGAGGTCCATGTTAACCAGGTATTGGAGTATGTATATGACAGCGTGATCCCGCTGGCAGAAGGGAAGAAGATCAGGTTGATCAGCGAACCTGGCAATGACCTGCCTACAGTTATCACCGACAGGTTCAGGCTTCGGCAGATCATTTATAACCTGGTTCAGAATGCCATCAAATTCACAGAGAAAGGGCATGTAAAGATCACCACCGAAGCATTGGGTGATGCTATCCTTGTCAGGATTGAGGATACGGGAATCGGAATCAGTGAAGAATTCAAGCCCTACATCTTCGAACAGTTCATGCAGGCCGATGCATCTACCACCAGGAAATTTGAGGGCACCGGCCTGGGTCTGTCGATTGTAAAAAAACTTGCTGACCTGCTTGAAATCGAGGTTGATTTTGAGAGCGAAGCGCAGACAGGAAGTGTATTTACGCTGAAGATACCTGTTTCGGCAAGTTGGGATGAGGGAGAGGCGAACATTGCCTATCCGTCAGTCAATTCTGCGGAGCGTGCTTCCATTGCCGGCAAGCAGATCCTGCTGGTGGAAGACAACAGGGAGGCGGTGATCCAGCTCCGGGCGGTACTTGAACAGGAGCAACTGGAGGTCGTTGTTGCAGAGAATGGTGAACAGGCGATTGAAAGCTTGAAAACGTTTACACCGGACGGGATTATCCTGGACCTGATGATGCCCGGGATGGACGGATTTGAATTACTGAACAGGATACGGGGAGACCGGGAAACATCCAATTTGCCGGTGCTGGTCCTGACAGCAAAGGATCTCACCAGTGAAGATCTCGAACAGCTGGATGCCAATCATGTATTCCAATTGATCCAGAAAGGGGACATCGATGTAAAAGAGATGCTGGATATCATACAAGAGATGCTGACAGGCGCACCATCGGAGAAAGGGAAGCGTATACTCATCGTGGATGACCACCTGGACAACAGGATTACCCTGAGGGCCATGCTTGATGAGGAGTACGAGTTGCTTGATGCCGAAGATGCACGGTCGGCCATCAAACTTGTCCGCAACAAGAAGCCGTCACTCATTCTGATGGACATGGACCTGCCGGGGATGGACGGGAAAGGGGCCACAGCGGTGCTTAAAAGCAACCGGGAGACTGCGCACATTCCGATCATCTGCTTGACAGCCGGGGAGATTGGAATTTCTCAGAAAGAAATGAAAGCGCTGGGTTTTGAAGGAATGCTCATCAAACCGGTGGAACAGGAGGATGTATTGAAAATGATAAAAAGGATACTGAACAGGTAAAGTGTGGAATTTATGACCAACCCCAGGAAAATTAAGCTGCTTGCCATTGATGATAACCCGGACAACCTGCAATCACTTGACGGAGTGATAGAGGACTACCTGGAGGATTGCGAGCTCCTTACAGCGGCTTCCGGAAAGAGAGGGATTGAACTGGCAACCAGGGAACAACCCAGTGTCATCCTGCTCGATATCATCATGCCTGTAATGGATGGCTTTGAAGTGTGTAAATTGCTTAAGGAAGATGAACGAACAGCTTCGATCCCTGTCATCCTGCTTACCGCGATGAAGGCAGATACTGAAAATGTGATCAGGGGACTTGAGATCGGAGCTGATGCCTTTTTCTCAAAACCCATTGATCCTCCCGAACTTGCCGCGCAGATCAAGGTTGCCCTCAGGATTAAAAAATCGGAGGATAAACTGCGCGGGCACAAGGAGGAGCTTGAGGAGCTTGTATACGAGCGCACAAAAAAACTGCTTCATTTGAACAAGGAGCTTGAAAGGGAAAACCTGGTGCGAAGGAAGATTGAGGAGATGCTCCGGGAATCGGAAGCAAATTTACGAGAACTTTCCCTGCACCAGGAGCAAATCCGTGAGAAGGAACGATTGAGCCTGGCCAGGGAACTGCACGATGAACTGGGCCAGCTGATCACGGCTTTGAAGATCGACCTGGTGCTGGTGAAGGACCGGCTTCCTGCCGACTCGATTTACCTGAGGGGAAAGATTAAGAATTTGCTGGGGCTGACCGAAAAGGTCTTTGAATCCATAAGAGACATCAGTTCACAGCTCAGGTCGGAAATTCTGGAGAACCTGGGATTGGTCCCGGCAATTGAAAATGTTGTGAACGAGTTCAGGGATCGTACCGCAATCGAATGTCATCTTGATCTGCCGGAGCAGGTGGGAGAGTGCATCGGCGACAAGCAGATCTCACTGTACAGGATCGTACAGGAATCTTTAACCAACATTGCCAGGCATGCAAGGGCAGATGAGGTGAGCGTTTCCTTTCACTGCAGCGATTCAATCCTGGAACTTACCGTGCAGGACAACGGCATCGGAATACCGGACGAGAAGATCAATGACAAACACTCATTTGGGTTGCTTGGTATGCGGGAAAGGACTCTATCCATGGGAGGAACCATGGATATTACCGGCATACCGGGTGAGGGCACCACACTCCGGGTAGAAATTCCGGTGGATGTTGCCGGTAAAAATGCGTCCGTTTCCTGATGCTTTGAACGTTTCCCGGAACAGACACCTCCTGGTTTCAGTCGGCAGGTACATGCCATTCAACTTTTTTTTATTCCCGGTTGTATTCCTGATTCAAAGAATTTTAAGAAGCAGAAAAAGGAGGGACGATGAAAGCTGTTATTCACAAAGCCGATACCAGGGAACATGCCGAACATGGCTGGCTCGAATCATATCACACATTCAGTTTTGCAAATTATCATGATCCTGACCGGAGATGCGGCCATTTGCCGGGATGAATAAAAATTTGATGGGCAAGATCTCTTCCTGTAGAGGGGATGAGCGTTTGTAAATATTTACATATAATTGTATTTTGTTAATACTAATCCAACAGCCCGTCATGCGAATCCTTACTATTTCACTGGTTGCACTTTTCTTTTTTGTAAACTGTGCCGGTCCGGCAGAAGCACCTGATGCGTGGAGATGGGACAGCTCCATAAATTTTGGCTGGAAATTTTCGAAAGGAAGTCATGAGGATGCCTTCAACCCCGGTTTTGATGACAGTAGTTGGGAGTCTGTCGACCTGCCACACGACTGGGCCATTTCCGGTCCATTCGGAGCACCCAACGAAGCGGGAAATACAGGTAAATTGCCCTGGAAAGGGGAAGGTTGGTATCGCAAAACATTTACGCTGGAAACAAAAGATCAGGGGAAACAACTTCAGTTCCTGTTTGACGGGGTCATGGCAAGCCCTGTGGTATACTTGAATGGTGAGAAGGTCGGCAGCTGGCGTTACGGTTACAACTCTTTCTGGATCGATGCTACAGAAGCTGCAAGGTTCGGTGAGAAAAATGTTCTCGCAGTCCATGCCGATACAAAGGAACATCATTCAAGGTGGTACCCGGGTGCGGGGATCTACAGAAAGGTGCAGATGCGCCTTGTTGAGCCGGTGCATATCCCGGTTTGGGGTGTTTATATTACAACTCCGGAGGTAACTGATGTATCTGCAGCAGTCCATGCTGAAATCGACCTGGTCAATACCGGAGAGACTGATGCTGAGATTCGTGTTGAATGCGTGGTACTGGATCCCTCCGGTGTAGAGGTACAGAAAAGGCACCGCGACTTAAAACCTGGTGTGGTGGGGTCCTGGAAGGAAATATTTAAAATGACCCTGGACACACCCATTCTCTGGGATATTGAAAACCCTGCACTTTATGTTTGTAAAACAAGCATATATGATGGAGAACAGCTGATCCACCAGGAAAAAACAAAATTTGGCATCCGGGATTTCAAGTGGACCGCGGATGATGGTTATCACCTGAATGGCCGACGGGTGCAGCTGAAGGGGGTGAACCTGCATCACGACCAGGGTCCGCTGGGTGCAGCCTTCTTCCCAAGGGCCATGGAGCGGCAGCTTGAGATCATGCAGGAGATGGGGGTGAATGCCCTGCGCACCAGTCACAATGCACCTGCGCCCGAGGTACTGGAGCTGTGTGACGAAATGGGGATCATCGTCTTCAATGAGCTCTTCGACAAATATGGTCCGACAGCCGGAGTGGAATGTTCCACTGCTGAATTTGTGAATCAGTATGCCGAGCCCGAAGTAAAGAATTTCGTATTGCGCGACCGCAATCACCCCAGCGTCGTACTCTGGTCCATCGGGAATGAGATCCCCGACCTGCTGGCCGACAGTGACGGGAAGGCCGCGGAACACGTGGCGAAGATGGTGGATTATTTCACAGCTTACGATACCACCCGACCGACAACGATGGGGTGCCATATCCCTTCTGTTTCAGTTGGGGACAAGCACATCCTTGATCCGTTGGAAACCACGGGATGGAATTATGCCCGGAGGTATTTTACCACCCGGGAAGCATACCCGGAGATGCCTTTGATCTACAGTGAGACAGCCTCTGCATTTGGGACCAGGGGAGCCTATAAACTTGATCTGCCCGAAAATAAGGTGGACTATGGCACGGATGGCAATATCAGTGCCTATATGCTTACCGCTGCACCCTGGTCAGACATCCCGGAAATAGAATTTGAATATATGCGCATCGACATCTTCGTAGCAGGTGAATTTGTATGGACAGGGTTTGATTACCTCGGTGAGCCGACTCCCTATACACATGACAGGTGGGGAGTTCAAACCAAAGAGGGACATGTGGCCAGGAGCAGTTATTTTGGCATCGTGGACCTGGCCGGGCTTCCCAAGGACAGCTATTACAATTACCGCAGCCAGTGGAATGAAGATGAACACACCATAGAGCTTACACCGCACTGGAACTGGGAAGAACATGAAGGTGAGCCGATCCCTGTTTTTCTTTATACAGACGGGGATGAGGCCGAATTGTTCCTCAACGGTAAGAGCCTTGGCAAAAAGAGCAAGCTCGATCCTGACCAGGTGAAAATCTCAATGAAAATACAGGCCGACCCCACCTATACGGTCGGCGATTTCGACTGGAATGAAGGATTGATGCCTGCAGATGCGCCTTACTACGAGATTGTAGATGCCTACAGGATCCAATGGCTGGATGTTCCTTATGAAATGGGAACACTCAAAGCTGTGGCCTATAAAGACGGGAAAAAGATTGGTGAGGATGTGGTGCAAACAGCCGGTCTGCCTGCCAAATTGAGACTTTCAGCCGACAGAACCGAACTGTCGGCCAATGGCATGGACCTCTGTTATGTGACTGTGGAAATGGTGGATGAGCAGGGGGTAGTCTGTCCCCTGGCCATGGATATTCTGGAGTTCGAAGCAACAGGATCGGCCCGGCTGATGGGTGTTGCCAACGGGGATGCGATGAGTCATGACCGGTTTACAGACGAACAACACCCCCTCTTTTTTGGCAAGGCGGTGGCCGTTATGCGGAATATTCCCGGTGAGACCGGCCCGGCCAGCCTTACAGTGAGCAACGGCGAAGGGATCAAAGCAACCTGCCAGGTAAATTTTGCAGGGGAGTAAGTTCTTATGCTGAATATGCGCGCCGGTGGCTCCGATCCCATGATCAAACAATAACTCAGACCTGCAGGCGCCTCCATTCAGCCTTCGACAGCCGATATATATATATTAATATATATTTAAATATATATTTCTTTGGCGTTGGGAATTTGAAAGCTATTGCTATATTTATCCCTTGAATTCAGTTTCAAATACCTAACTAAACTACCATTTTATGTGGAAAACAGCCTTGTTTCTGCTGTTGACGATCATCGTCCTGCCTTTCTTTGCTTTCAGGTTCAGTGAACCACTTACCGACCTGCAATATGCAGTGTTGATGGACCTGGTGATGATCTATATAGTGGCAGCGGGAGCATGTTTTATCGTCAGCCTCTTCAGCAATAATTACAGCCAGGTGGACAAGCTCTGGAGCGTGATCCCGATTGCCTATGTCTGGATCATTGCTATCCGCTCAGGATATGAGCCCAGGCTTCTGCTCATGGCTGCGTTGGTGACCATATGGGGGATTCGTCTTACCTACAATTTTTCCCGGAGGGGTGGGTATTCTCTGAAGTTCTGGACCGGCGAGGAGGATTACAGGTGGGCGGTATTGCGAGCGAAACCTGAATTCCGGGCCAACTGGAAATGGACCCTGTTCAACCTCCTGTTCATCTCCTATTACCAGATGGGACTGATCCTGTTATTCACCCTTCCTGCCCTGCAGAGCATGAATGGTGGTCCACTGGGTTTGTTCGACTACCTGTTGGCGGCAATCTTCCTTGGATTCGTGGTGCTGGAGACCATAGCCGATCAGCAACAGTGGGTATTTCAGAAGGAGAAGAACAGGCTCAGGGCATTGGGACAGCCATTGCCTGACAAATATAAAAAAGGATTTGTATCCACGGGCCTCTGGGGCGTGGTGCGGCATCCGAACTATGCATCCGAACAGGCCATATGGATCACCTTCTACTTTTTCAGTGTCATTGCCACCGGGTTGTGGCTGAACTGGTCGGTCATCGGAGCCATATTGCTGGTCCTGCTCTTCCGCGGAAGCAGTGATTTCAGTGAGGGCATCTCGGCGGGAAAGTACTCTGAATACAGCACTTACCAGGAGAAGGTCGCCAGGTTCCTGCCTTTACGAGTGAGGAAGAGTTCCCGTTAAGAATTTTCAACCATCGCATCTGACGGGTTATAACCCGATGCGGTAAACTAGCCTGGTCCCTATTCCGGGCAACACCGGAAAATCAATAGAAAACCAGCGTGTCGTGGGGACAATCTCTTCCCTGCTGTAAGATAGTTCAAAGGCAGCACCCAGGTCAAACTCTATGGCCAGCTGTTTATTGAGGTGAAAGGACCTGCCCATCCGCAGGTTGAGGTAGGAAAACCGGTCGATCCATCTCGGTGTTTTCTCACGAAATCCGGATATCCCTGCTCTCAGGTACCACGGATGTATGGATGTAAAACGGGAACTGCCCAGCAGGTGAAGATAAATATCTGCAAATCGGGCCGTAATCACATCCTCGGGCAATGGCAGGTAACCAAAACCCACGACAAATTGGGCCTGCATATATTGTAATCCGACGGCAACATTGGAAATTTCCGGGATCCCGAATCCTGTTTTGAGGATCAGCGGCCCGTCCTGTCCCTGTGTTTTCAATGACACAATCAGACATAGAAGTGAGATCAGTGTGATCCTGACTTGCTGTCTCATCGTCTTAAAATGATTGATTATCAGTCAAGTTATGAATTACCTCAATGATATCCAAAAATATACGGGGGATTCGGAACGGTAGAATCCGGGGGTGTTATACGGATGTTACCCTGTGGATACTGACTGCATTTCCATTGGTGATTTTCAGAAGCAGTAATCCCTTCTCGGGACTTTCAATTTTGATCGGTCCGGTGAGTGTATCCAGACTTTTCACCATGAGCAGCTGTCCGGTTGCATTGAATAGTTCGAGCCTGGTTTTGCCTGTGAGATTGCCGGGATCAAAGGTGAACGATCCACGGAAAGGATTTGGATAGACGATGTTTGCCAGCTCTGTTTCCGTCACGGAATTTGCGCACGCGGGGTCTGTTGCCGGCAGTAAAGTGAGGACAACGGGATCAGAAGTAGTAGCGCAATTTCCCAGTGTGGTCATGAGCGTATATGTTCCACTCTCTCCCACTGCAATGGTCTGGTCGGCATCCTCAAGGACCAAAGACCCTTTCATCCAGGTATAGACCAGGTCGGTTCCGGGATTTCCCTCCAGCACCAATTCAGTTCCTTCACAAAACATGGTTTCGCCGTTGACGGTGATGGATGCTTCGGGGTATTCATTGAATTTTACCGGCAGGGTATCTGAATAGGCTGTGCAGGAACCAACCGTTGCTGAAAAATGGTAATCGCCTGTCTCTGAGATCTCAAGGTAGAATTGTCCGCTTCCTGTCTCCTCGTCATCTTTAAACCAGGTATAATCCACAGAAGCATCATTGGCCGCAGTCAGGAATAGACCATCACCGATGCATGCTGAAAGATCGCCGCTGGCTTCGATCCCGGTATCCGGGTTCCTGTCGAGCAGGACCACAGCCGCTTCAGATTTGGCCGTGCAAAACTCAGATGAGGCCTGTAGGGTATAGGAACCACTGTTGGTTATTTCAACGGAAGCCACATCGGCCAGGAACTGGGTACCGTTCTTATGCCAGGCGTATTCAACCCCCTCCACAGCTGTGGTTTCAAGCGTAATTTCTTTTCCAAGGCACCCTCCCACCTCCCCCGAGGGAGTGATTTGTGCAACCGGGGTGGATCTTACCTCCAGCAGGTAGGGTTCAGAGGAAATGGTAATGCCCGACTTAGCCACATCAACCGAATAACTTCCCGGCTCCGACACAGAAATGGAGGCAGCAGACTGGTCCAAAGGCTCCCCGTCGAGGTACCATGTATACAACAGTCCGTCCCCTTCCGGTACAGAGAGGACTGCAGTTTCACCTTCGCATATATATCCCGGGATGGAGGAGCTGACAGATACGGTTTCAGGAACCGCTTGGTCCAGTGAGAGCACCACCTCGTTGGTCAAGCCTCCAGCCACAGGCCGATCGATTGTAAAGGTGCCGGTCCGTACGATATTCCCATCCGTTACAGTATACCTGTAGGTGCCAAGGAAGCCTGTCATCGTTCCATTTCCCGAAGCATCTGTGACCATGGTAGTATCCTTTGTCCACCACTGGTTGTAGATCAGGTCGAGCCACATCTCCCCGTGCGGCCGCAGGGTCCAGTCTGCATTATAGATGGCACAGTCGGGTTTCCAGTGCTTGTTTTCCCAGAAGCCCCACATCAGCACCGATTTTACCGATGGGTGGCTGAATGTGATGGTCATGAAATCCCGCAGGTAATCGGCCTGCACCTCGCGCTGGGTGATATCGATATCAAATTCAGTAATTTTGATCTCTTTCTCCAGCGCGGCATATCGCTCCAGGATGGAATAGACCTTATTGATCGAGGTCAGTTCACTGCTGAAATGGCCCTGCAGGCCGATTCCCTGGACCCCCCCGCCGAGTCCGTCGATATATTCCACCAGGTTGTAATAGAAGTCCTGTTTTGCCACATTCTTTCCGCCGCCACTCAGGATGGCATAGTCGTTCAGGTACAATTTCACATCCCTGTCGTTCCGGCGTACTTTCTTAAACCACTCTGCCATCACCTGGTCACCCATGATGTCCATCAAATCGTGTTCGGTGTAGGCTTCATTGATCACATCCCAGTCGTTGAGTCTGCCTGACGTAAATTGCGTTACATCATCGATCCTGTTGTCAATGGCATTTTCCAGGGCGACAGGATCATCACTGATCTGCTCCACGAAATCCGGCATAAACCTGTAAGAGGGCCAGATCACGTTGTGTCCCCGGACGGGAATATTGTGTGCATCCAGGGTATCCATGGCTTTTTCGATATGGGCAGTGTTGTTCGCGTTGAACTGCGGCCATTTCAGGTCATTTTCAAAGACCACTTCGTTAAAATCTTCCAGGGTCCTGGTCCGGTATGTTTCGTTGTTGTTGAATGTACTTGCCCCGATGGCTGTTCCGAACCCGAAATCATGTTGTACCATTTCCACGGAGAGGTCGGCATCCTGTAACAGCTGCCCCTGTTCATCATATACGGTGAATTCTACCAACCCTTTCCGGTACTGGTTAATTCTCTCTGCAGCAGGGGCTCTCCAGTCGGCAGCGGGATCCTGACCTGCATAGGTAATCTCGGTGACCGGCATCTCATCGAGGGTGCGGGTCTGTTCATAATTCAGGTACCGCACTTCGGCTATTTCGATCACCTGGTTGGGGAATCCGCAGTGGAACAGGTAGCTTACCTGGGAGGCACCCAGGGTGGTCCCTGAGACTGCAGAGGCATAATATTCTTTCCACTCACTACCTATCTTGATGTTTTGCTGAATTTGCTTTGCATAGGTGGAGTTGTTCTCGATGATCACATTCACATTTCCTTCACCGGTCTCCTCCTCAGAGTAGATCGTCCGCGCATAAAATGCGACCAGGAGCACGTCGCCATCGGCGATACCATCCACGGATGGAAATTTCACCTGCGCGGAATAGGTGTTTGAGAACCCCGATCCCACTTCGATCCTGATCCCGTCAGTAAACGCTTGTCCGTCCACAGTAACCGCCGTGGCAGTACACTGTCCGATTTGCTGAAATGTTGTTCCCGAGGTGGCATTGAGCATGATCCCCCCGTCGGGCACCTGGGCGGTGAGCGTTCCCCGGCCTGCCAAAAGGATCATCAACGTTGCAAAAAAAGAGAGTTGTAGCTTCATGGTAGTATCGGTATTTCAGTTTAGTCTTCTATTTATGAGAGGGTAAATATAGCAGGATGGTTGCAAAAAACGATATGATATGTATCAAATGCATTCCCGCTTATCATGCTCGTTTCAATTTATTATCTTGCAGAAAACACAATCTGATGCGCTACACTCCCCTGTTTCTTCTGCTCATACTCCTCTTATATTCCTGTGGACCTGTCGTTGATAAGACAGAAACACCTTTAAACATAAGCGGCATTTATCCGCACCTGGCCTATTACAACCAGCAGGGAGAGTGCGGCACCGGGGCGGTGGTTCCGTGGGCCGGTCGTCTCTGGGTGATCACCTATGGTCCGCACCTGCCGGAGGGATCGTCCGATAAACTGTACGAGATCACCCCGGATCTGAAGCAGATCACCAGGGAGGAGAGCATCGGGGGGACCCCGGCCAACCGGATGATCCACCGGGAGAGTGAGCAGTTGTTCATCGGACCCTATGCGGTCGATCGCGCGCGGAACGTACGTACCATTCAGTATACAAACATGACCGGCCGCCTCACCGGCAATGCGCAGCACTTGTTCCAACCGGATGAGATGATCTATTTCGGAACCATGGAGGAGGGATTCTACGAGGCAGACGTTGCGTCCCTGGAGGTGCAAACGTTGTTTAAGGATGCGCGGACCTTTGTGAACGAGGGCAATCCTGACAGTGCCGGGGTGTTGCTTCCCGGGGCCCATGGTAAGGGATTATATTCGGGACAGGGGGTGCTGGTCTATTCCAACAACGGGGAGAAGGGGCAGGAGGCGCTTGAACGGTTCGATGTGGAGTCTGGAGTACTGGCCGAATGGGATGGAGTTGACTGGAAGGTGATCAGGCGGAACCAGTTCGTTGAGGTAACCGGTCCGGGTGGAATATATGGCAATCCCGACCCGGAGAATGACCCGATCTGGGTCACCGGTTGGGATCATAAGTCGTTGCTGGTTGGCGTGCGTGACCGGGGGGAGTGGTCGTTTTACCGGCTTCCCAAGGCGAGTCATAGTTATGATGGAGCTCATGGTTGGAACACCGAATGGCCGCGGATCCGGGATGTGGGGACGGCGGAGGCACCCGATTATCTGATGACCATGCATGGGATGTTCTGGAGGTTTCCCGCGACATTTTCGGGAAAGAACAGTGCGGGGATCCGGCCACGCTCGGCCTACCTGAAGGTGATCGGTGACTTTGCACGCTGGAACGGCCGACTGGTGATGGGTTGCGACGATTCGGCACAAAAAGAATTTTTAAACAAGCGCAAGGTGAAGGGAGATATTGAAGGGCCTGGGCAGTCGAATTCTAATCTCTGGTTTATCCCGGCAGGGACACCCGACAGCCTGGGTCCGGCCACAGCCTCCGGGGCGGTGTGGCTGGAGGAGCAGGTGCAGGCTGGTGAGCCTTCCGAGCCATTTTTATTCGCAGGATGGGACCATCGTACAGCGTGGCTGGTGAATCATGACGATGCACCCGTGGAGCTCTTTTTCCAGGCCGACCACAATGGAGAGGGGGATTTTGAGACCTTCAGGAGTGTGCGGATTGGTGCAGGGGCTTCAGGGGAGGTGCGGTTTACAGAGCAGGAGCAGGGCGAGTGGATCCGGATCGTGGCCGACAGTGAAAGCAAGGTAACGGCGCAGTTTTGTTATGCTGAACATGACGCCAGGTCCGCTGAGCCTGACCAGGTCTTCACGGGATTATTGCATGCATGTGAGGCTCCCATGACTGGTGGGTTGCTGTACGGACTTGGGGAAGACCGCAGGGCACTGGGGATATCGGCACGACACAAGGGAAAAGATGCCGGGTACTATGAGCTGGATGCGAATATGCAGCTTGTCAGGAAGGACGATCCGGTCATGAAAAAATTCATAGATGAGAAATTTGAAATCCCATCGGAGGTGGTCAGCGTGGAAGCATCCTCGGTGTTGGTGGTGGATGACAGGGGGAGGCGCTGGAGGTTTCCGAAAGGCGACGAATGTTTTACGGAGCTGACCCGGGAGGGCCGGTTACGCATCAGCAGGGAGGTGGCCACGGAGCGGGATCTTTTGAACCTGCACGGGACCTTTTATGAGCTCCCTGCGGAGAATGCCGATGGCTTTGCCAAGGTACGCCCGGTGGCATCGCACGATTTCAGGATACATGATTATGCTTCGTATCGCGGATTGCTGGTGATGACCGGGGTGGATCCGGCGGTGGCAGATGAGAATCCGCATGTTTTTGCTTCTGCGGACGGGAAAGCTGCGGTTTGGGCGGGTGCCATTGATGACCTGTGGAAGCTTGGGAAACCTGTGGGCACAGGAGGTCCGTGGAAAGAGAGCAGGGTTTTAAAGGGCGAGCCTTCGGATCCCTACCTGATTGGGTTTTATGATCAAAAAACTTTGTCGCTGAACCATGATATGGCAGCGGCTGTTACCTTTACAGTGGAGATTGAACCGGTGGGTCACGGTCCGTGGATGCAATACATGGAGGTGACCGTGCAGCCAGGGGAAATGTGGGAGCACACCTTTGAGGATGGATTCCAGTCCAGATGGATCAGGTTCGTGGCCGATCATGATTGTGTCGCGACAGCGTGGCTGGAGTATCGATGAGGCAATAGAAAGAGAGCAAGACGCAGACATTTAGTATATTGAGCAACAAAGTCTGGAGGTGCCTGGCCTAATATTATTCGACCTGAGGTCTCATGAGCTCGGCTCCAGGCCTCGGTTCAGCAATTAAAAATACAATTATGGAAAGGACATTGGTGATTGGAGATATCCACGGGGCATATGAGGCCCTGCAACAGGTGATGGAACGATCGGAGTTCGATTATGAGCGTGACCGGTTGGTCTTCATGGGGGATGTGGCGGACCGCCGCCCCCGGGTGAAGGAGTGTGTTGAACTGCTGTTACAGGTGAAGGACCTGGTGATGATTCTCGGGAACCATGACAAGTGGGCGCTGGAATGGATGTCACGTGTGGGTGAGGAGCTTTGGGACAGTGGCCGGTCGGACGATAGCAGTGCGGCGCGTGAAGGACTGGATGTCAATGACCTTTATGAAAAGGCATCTGAGGTATGGCTCACCCAGGGAGGCAGCGATACGATCGTGAGTTACAGGGAGGGTGTTCCATCTGCACATTTCGAGCTGTTGCGGCAGGCGAAATATTACCACGTGGAGGGGAACCGGCTTTTTGTGCATGGCGGCTTTGATCACCGTAAACCATTGGAGGAACAGGATGGGGAGGACTTCCTGTGGGATCGTGACCTGGTGAATCATGCGCTTAAGAATTGTGAGGCCGGAACCTCGCTTGGAAGTTTTGATGAGATCTACGTGGGGCATACGCCAACGATTAATCTTCATGTAAGTGGTTCGGGCAGGGCTGCCCTTAAAAGTTCTTTCCTGAAAGGGGGGGATACGAGCCGGCCTTTGCAGGTATGTAATGTCTGGATGATGGATACAGGTGCTGGATGGAGCGGGGGGAAGCTGAGCATGATGGATCTGGAGACGAAGGAGGTTTGGCAGAGTGATCGGATTGAGTAAAATTTTATTGATATGATAATTAAGAAATCACTTTTATTGGCGGGCTTTTTTGCGATGCTTTTGATGCCATCCTGTTCGAGTTCTGAAGCGGCAGACGGGCTGCCTAATGTGATCATTATTTTCACCGATGACATGGGGTATGGTGACCTGGCTTGTTATGGAAACCCGAATATTGAGACCCCTAATCTTGACCGGATGGCGGATGAGGGAATGCGGTTCACCTCGTTTTACGTAGGTGCATCGGTCTGCAGTCCGTCCCGTGCTGCACTGATGACCGGGCGATATCCTTTGCGGCACATGACCTTTAATACCGGTCCGGAGAGCACAAATGGATTGCCGTTGGAAGAGACGATCATGGCAGAAATATTGTCTCAGAAAGGGTATGCGACCATGGCCATCGGGAAGTGGCACCTGGGGCATATGTCGGAGTACCTTCCTACTTCACGGGGTTTTGATTCGTTTTACGGACTTCCATACAGCAACGATATGATCTTGCCGTGGTGCCCCTGGCTCACGGAGGAGGACCGACTCTTCCTGTATGAGGATTCAACCCGTGTGAGGGAGATCGGGTATGACCAGGAGGAGCTCACCGTGAATTATACTGAGCAGGCGTTGTCCTTTATTGAATCTTCGGCCGGGGAGCCATTCTTCCTATACCTTGCCCACAGCATGCCGCACCTGCCGGTGAGCACATCGGAACAGTTCCGGGGCATTTCGGAAGGCGGATTGTACGGTGATGTCATTGAGACCATTGACTGGAGTACGGGTCAGATCATGGCAAAACTGAAGGAGCTTGGGATTGACGGTAATACGCTTTTGGTATTTACAAGTGACAATGGGCCATGGATCGACCCGCCACAGCGGATGTTGCAGCGGGGTGTTGAGCCCTGGCATGTCGGGAGCGTAGGCATGCTCCGGGGATCCAAGGGAACCACGTATGAGGGCGGATTCAGGGTGCCGGCGATCATTCGCTGGCCGGGAAAAGTGCCTGCGGGATCAGTGAATCATGATATCGTAGCCACGATCGACCTGTTTCCCACGGTTGCTGAGGTCACGGGTGCTGATCTAAGCGGTGGCAAAGCATTGGACGGAATGAGTATCTCAGGGGTGTTGACCGGAGAAGGCGCTTCGCCACGTAAGGAATATTTCTATTCTCGGGGAGACCGCTTGCAGGCTTACCGGAAGGGAGACCTCAAACTAAGGATCACCGGGCAGGATGGAATACAGCTTTTCGATCTGGCTGTTGATCCAGGTGAGCGAACGAACATTGCCGATCGGCACCCGGAAAAGGTGAAGGAGATGCACAATGCGATGGTGGTCTTCGCAGATGAGAGCGGAGCTGAATTTAAGGGGAGATCCCTGCTGCCCTGACCAAATTGTTCCGGACTGGTTTACGTGGATAGACCGGGGCATCAACAGTGGTGCAAATTTGAAAAACGGGCCGACGCACCTTTAGTGGTGGGCCAGCCCGTTGTGTATTCTGATTTTCGGGACGGATTCGGGAATCAGGCGGTTTGCCTTGTTTTCACCATTAATTTGCCGTCTGCCGCGTCAAGCTCAACATGATCCCCTGGTTTCACTTCCCCCTTCAGCAGGGCCATGGAGATCATGTCCACCAGTTTTTTCTGGATCAGTCGTTTCAGCGGACGAGCTCCAAACTGCATGTCGAATCCCTCATTCTTGATCTGGTCTATGGCCCGCTGCGACAGTTCAAGGGAGATCTCCTGCTTTTTGAGCAGTTTCCGGAGGATATCCAGCTGAATATGAATGATCCCTTCCATGTGTTCCATTCCGAGGGGCCGGAACATGACCAGTTCGTCTATTCGGTTGAGAAACTCGGGGCGCATACTTTTCTTTAGAAGCTCAAAAATGCTGCTTCTTGTCTCCTGGTAGACCTTTTCCATGTTTGCTTCATTGGCATTGGCAAATTTCTCATGGATGATGTCCGATCCCAGGTTGGAGGTCATGATGATGATCGTATTCTTGAAGTTGGCGATCCTTCCCTTGTTATCTGTCAGCCTGCCATCTTCCAGCACCTGGAGCAGGATATTGAAGGTGTCGGGATGTGCTTTCTCAATCTCGTCCAGGAGTATGACAGAGTATGGTTTGCGTCTTACCGCCTCGGTAAGCTGCCCCCCTTCGTCGTAGCCCACGTATCCCGGGGGAGCACCGACCAGTCGTGAAACGGCATGCCGCTCCTGGTATTCACTCATATCGATGCGCGTCATCAGGGACTCATCGTTGAACAGGTAATCGGCCAGGGAACGTGCCAGTTCGGTTTTTCCAACGCCTGTGGTTCCAAGGAACAGGAAGGAGCCCACGGGTCGTTTTTCATCTGCAAGGCCGGTACGGCTTCGCCTGATGGCAGCAGATACCGCCTCTACAGCCTCCTCTTGTCCGACCACGCGTTTGCGCAGTTCATCCTCGATATGCAGCAGTTTCTCACGGTCGTTCTGCATCATTTTTGTGACCGGGATCCCGGTCCACCTGGCAACGACCTCTGCAATATCTTCAGAAGTAATTTCCTCGCGTACCAGGCGCTTTCCTTCCTCCTCGTATTCTTTGAGCCTTTCGATGGTTGTTTCAAGTTCTTTCTCTGCTTCCGGCAGTTCGCCATATCTGATTTCCGCAACCCTTCCCAGGTTACTTTCCCTTTCAGCTTTTTCGGCCTCGAACTTCAGCTCTTCGACCTGCTTCTTGATCTTCTGGATATTGGAGACGATCTCTTTTTCTTCTTTCCATACCGCCATCAGTTGCTTGTGTTCATCCTTCAGGTCGGCCAATTGTCTGGAGATGTTTTCCACCCTGCCTTTATCTTTTTCCCTCTTGAAGGCCTCTTTTTCAATTTCCAGTTGCTGTATCCTTCTTTCCAGGGTATCTACTGTCTCGGGTCTGGAATTCATCTCAAGCCGCAGGTGCGAGGCAGCTTCGTCGATCAGGTCAATGGCCTTGTCGGGCAGAAACCTGTCGGTGATGTACCGTGTTGAAAGCTGCACCGCGGCAATGATCGCTTCGTCTTTGATCCTGATCTTATGGTAACTTTCGTAGCGTTCCTTGATCCCCCGCAGGATGGAAACTGCATCTTCTTCGGCAGGTTCGTTTACGAATACCTTCTGGAAGCGTCGTTCCAGGGCTTTGTCTTTTTCAAAGTATTTCTGGAATTCATTCAATGTTGTGGCACCGACTGCCCTCAGATCACCTTTGGCCAGTGCAGGTTTCAGGATGTTTGCTGCATCCATTGCTCCTTCGCCACTACCTCCGGCACCCACCAGGGTGTGGATCTCATCGATAAAAAGAATGATCTTTCCATCGGACCCGACAACCTCCTTCACCACCGATTTAAGTCGCTCCTCGAATTCTCCCTTATATTTTGCCCCAGCGATGAGGGAACCCATGTCGAGGGAATAGAGTTCTTTGTGCGCCAGGTCGTCCGGCACGTCCCCGTTGACGATCCTGAATGCGATCCCCTCGGCAATGGCTGTTTTCCCAACACCGGGTTCACCAACCAGGATGGGGTTGTTCTTTGTTCTCCGCGTGAGTATCTGCAACACCCTTCGGATCTCTTCATCCCTGCCGATGACCGGATCCAGTTTTCCCTCCCTGGCCCGTTCATTCAGATGGATGGCATATTTGTCCAGTGCATTGTAGTTTTCTTCTGCTGACTGGCTTTTCACTTTTTCTCCCTTGCGGAGTTCAAAGATCGCAGCATGCAGTTCATTTTCATTGATCCCGGCATCCTTTAACATTCGTCCCACCTGGTCTTTTGTGTTAAAAAGACCGATGACCATGTGCTCCAGGGTTACAAATTCATCTCCTGCTTTTTTAGCAGCAGCCTGTGCCTTCACCAGGGATTCATTGGCAGTGCCGGAGAGGTATTTCTCACCTCCTGACACATGGGGATAGCCTTCGATGATCTTGTCAAGTGCCGCTTCCATCTGGCCGGCATTGACCGATAGTTTTTTAAATATATATGGCAGCACGTGCTCGTCCACCTCCATGATCCCCTTCATGATATGTCCGCACTCAATGGCCTGGTGATCGTTTTCAATGGCGATCTGCTGGCCCCTTTGAACTGCCTCCTGTGCTTTTATTGTAAATTTCTTGAAGTCCATATGTATGTTTTTTATTTCCTTATGATCAAATGAAAGGCCAAATATGAGTCGGTCCGGCGATGAAATCATTAAGTTACAATGAATCAAATGGATAGATTCTGGACGCGCATTGACTCGAATGCTATATGCGACATAATGACATGAAAACATTGATACAGAGCGACATAATGTCAGTTTTGTAATTTAACCGGGCAGACTGGAGGTGTCTGGCCTCATGGGGGTAAACCGGGATTTTGAGACAAAGCGATCGTGGTGCAGACCCGGGGGGTGATCACAGGGGGGCTGTTCATGGAATTTGGCTTTAGTGCCGATGTATGAAACAATAATAATCCTTAAATTGCCATTAAAATAAGTTTGGATGGCAAGATTTATCAAGATGCGTCTCGGAGCCAGGGGGACGAAGCCCGGTTCCCTGATATTTATTGGTGAGCAGAAGACGGAGCAGGTTTCGATCCAGGTGATGAAATTTGACCGTACCATGCTCAGTGAAGAGACCCCCGGAACAATTGAGGAGGCGCTTGGGATGATAGAGGATGGGTACATGACGTGGATCAACATTTTCGGATTGCATGATACGGAGTTGGTAAGGTCCCTCGGAGAGCAACTTAATATTGATGAGTTGATGCTGGAAGATATCCTGAACACGGATCATCGCACCAGGTTGACCGAGGAGGAGGAAGAAGGGCAGCTTTTTTTCATCACGAAATTATTGTCAAAGCAGGAATCGGGCAAGAAGCTTGAGGCTGAACAGCTAAGCATTATTACCGGCAAGAATTACGTAGTCACTTTACAGGAGCGTCCCCTGGGGCATTTCGACCCGGTGAGGGAGCGGATCAGGAGGTCGAAGGACCGGATCCGGATCATACATTCAGATTACCTCGCCTATGCTTTGCTTGACACCATGGTGGATTCTTACCTCGATCTGCTTGCTGAGATCGGGGCTTTGATCGATGAAATGGAGGAGGAGATCCTTCACCATACGGGGAAGGAGACCTCCGGTAAACTATATCTTTTACGTACCGAATTGAATTATATGCGCAGGATCGTACTTCCGCTCAAGGAGATGACATTTGCATTCCTCAAATCCTCCTCCGGTTTGATCAGGGGAGATACGAAGGAGTTCATTACGGACCTTCATGAGCATGTGGTACTTGCGTATGAGAGCATCGAAGTATATTATTCACTGGTGGCCGACCAGCTGGATGTATACAATTCGATGATCTCCAACCGCTCCAATGAGATCATGAAGGTGCTCACCGTGTTTGCGGCAATTTTTATACCGCTGACCTTCATTGCGGGAATCTACGGCATGAATTTCAGGCGCATCCCGGAGCTTGAAATGGAATACGGCTATCTTTATTTCTGGATACTGATCATCTCCGTGGCCATTGGACTTTTTATCTATTTCAGAAGAAAAAAGTGGTTTTAAACAATTTTTATGAATTACACCAGGCGGATATATTACCTGTTATTAGTAGTGATCATCGTGTTACTCCTGATCTATGCGGAGTCACTCCTGATCCCTTTTGTACTTGCCATTCTCATCTGGTTCGTGATCAGGGTAATGAAGCATTTGCTCAGGATGGTTCCCTATCTTTCGAACTGGCCCCACTGGTTGCTGACCATGCTGTCATCCGCAATATTGATCAGTCTGCTCAGCTTAACCGTATCACTGATCTCAAGTAATATTCAGCAGCTCACGGCCTCAATCCCGGCATATGAAAAAAACCTGAACAGCCTTGCGGAAAAGATCAACAGCACCTATGATATTGACCTGGTTCAATCCATAACCAGTGCGATCAGGGATTTCAATTTTTCCGAGATCCTCTCTTCGCTTTTTGGAGCGTTGACCTCCATTTTTGGCAATGCATTCCTGATCCTGCTGTACCTGGTTTTCATCTTGCTGGAGGAAACCATCTTCCAGCGCAAGCTTGAAGCCATATATCACTCCCCTGAATCCAGGGAACGTGCCAGGAAGATGCTGAGCAAGATCGACAGATCGATCAATAATTACATTGCCATCAAAACACTGACGAGTCTGAGTACCGGATTCCTGAGTTTCTGGGTACTGTATTTTGTGGGGCTGGACGCGCCCTTTTTCTGGGCATTTATCATTTTCATGCTGAATTACATTCCAAATATCGGATCGCTGATTGCCACGCTTTTTCCAACGGTGTTTGCCCTGCTTCAGTTTGGTGATTTGACCCATCCCTTCCTGGTGTTGGTGATCGTTGGTGCGATCCAGCTCACCATCGGCAGCCTGTTGGAACCCAGGATCATGGGAAACACGTTGAACATGAGTCCGCTGGTGGTGTTCCTCACCCTGGCACTATGGGGCACCCTTTGGGGAGTTACCGGAATGCTGTTGAGCGTGCCCATCACCGTGATCATCATTTTAATACTGAATGAGTTTCCCGAAACCAGGTCAGCTGCAGCATTGTTAAGCCGACGTGGAGACCCGGGAAGTTAGATGTCTTGCGTTCTCTGCTTTTTCATATATTTGAGCCAAAGGATTCCAAAGAAACTTGTATAGTATGTCCGTCGTTCGAAAAATAGCAGCTGTATGGCTTTTACTGAGCGGTGCGTTGCCGGGGCTGACAGCGCAAGTGGATTCTGCCGCTGCAGTAATTCCGCTTCTTTCCCTGGATGTTGAGCAAATGAACTATCCCGTGGATTCGAGCAGGATGAAAATGATCTCTGCCGGGAGGATCTCAAAGCGGCTGGAGGAGGTTCCGTTACAGGTCTATGTGATCACTGAGGATGAGATCCTCAGGAACCAGTACAACACCCTCACCGATGTGCTTCTTGCCCTGCCGGGAATTCAGACAGGCAAGCCCGGGACCGGGGAGTTGGGGGAGACCTTTCAGATCTGGAACCTGACAGGAAACCATTATACGAAGATCCTGGTAAACGGGGTGCCGGTGAAGCCTTCAGTTGTTGCCGGTATGCCACTGGGCAGTCAGCTACCCATCCGCCAGGCGGAACGCATCGAAGTGATCTATGGAAATTCTTCTTCCGTCTATGGTGCCGATGCTGTATCGGGGGTGATCAATATCATTACGAAGGAGGCAGACCAGGGAACTTTCGTCAGGGGTGACATCAGCCTGGGCAGGAACGGACACAACTACATCAATTTCACTGTCGGCGGAAAGGGGGGAAAGAACAACAACATCCTTCAGTACAGTTTTTATGGTTCCAAATACGAACTCAATGATATGAACCTGGAATATTCTGAAGAGGGGCTGTACAATCCATTGAATTATTACCAGACCAGGGGGCGGGACCTGCCGGTGGGTCCGGATCTGCTGGAACCCTCAGATGTCAGTGAGACTGCGTTGAATGAAAGGGGTGTTACCGTGGAGGATTTCAAGAACGAATATTATGGTAAGGGATATGAGGGCAGTCTGACGCTCCCGGATATGGAAGCGATCAGCTCCGGGGCACATATGCTGGGGATGAATTTAAAATTCAGGGGAGTCGGGCTCTCCTATAATTATATGTACAGACGGACACACAGTTCACTGGGGCTTTCCCCGGCATTTTACAAATTCAACAACCCCCAGAATTTCTGGGGTGAAAGCATTCAGCAGCTCACGCTCAGCTACAGGAAGGACTTTGATAAATTCACCTCGACCACACAGCTAAGCAACCTGTTATACGAGATGGATAACAATTCAAGCCAGGGGCTGACCCAGAACTTTTTTACCGGAAAATCATACCGTTATTCTGCTTCGGCCGACCTGGAGTTCAGCCAGGTATTCACGACGACCTTTTTCAAGGCAGTTGAGACGGTGCTTGGTTTTTCCTTTACCAGGTCGTCCAACCTGCCCACCACCAACTACCTGGACAATCCTTTTGACAGGAGCTTATACAGCCTTTATTCGGGAACCGTGGATCCATCATTTGTCACCCCTTTTGGAAGGTTCGGGATCAACCCGGTGACCTACTCGAACACATCGGCATTTTTCCAGTTCTATTACAGCCTGAATAAATTCAGATTCCTAGGCGGAATAAGGAACGATGTCAACACCCTTTTGAATTCAAACCGCCTGAGTCCTCATCTCGCCATCCTGCACAAAACCTCCAGGCGGACTTCTCTCCGTTTGTCTGTCGGAACCGCCTATAAAATTCCGCCTACATCACTGATCTACCAATCCCTTGCTTATCCAACGGGGAATGACCAGGTGTACGTTGTTTCATTGCCGGCCCGTTCCATGAAGCCGGAGCGTTTTTCAACCATTGAGTTGGGGTTCGTCACCAATTTCTCGCCTCGTTTTTCCCTGGAACAAACCTTTTTCTCTTACCGGATCACCAATCATATCATTCCGTTTATGCAGTCGAAATATATTGCAGACGTACCTGCAGTGCTTGACAGGAGCATGATCGTCAATGATTCGATCGGTACCTGGGCAAACCTGGGGAATTCGGTTTCAACGGTTGGGGGCAGTCAGACCACCCTTCGGTTCAACAACATTGTAAGATCGATCGGTCTGAATGCTGAAGTTCACCTGTATTTCCAGGCGAGACAGGACCGGTTGCCAAATGTGATGGAACTGGTGGAGAATTATATCCGGTTGTCGCCCCGGCATTCTGGGAAACTCAAGGTTTCGATGCAACCCACGGATAAGTTTTACCTTTACGTAGAGAGTCACTGGATGAGTAAGTGGTTGCGGATCCTGATTCCTTTTGAAGATCTGTACGACGGGATATTCGGAGAAGCTGACGGTTATTATGCGATGAATGCAGTTGCTGCGTATAATATCAGCAACGAGCTGAATCTGTTCATCAAGGCAACTAATATTTTTGATGAGAAATATGGTGTGGCAAATCCTGCCATGCTTGAACCTGAACTAATATACAATCCCCAGCTCCGGCGTACCATCCGGATTGGTTTGTCATACAGGATGAATTAATGTGAGTGAATGGCATGAGAAACGGGATCCACATACATACTCTGATTTTACTCGCTGCGCTGATGCTTTCGCCGTCATTTGTTGTAAATGCACAACCAGGGACGGAGACCGCGGTGTCTTCACAGGAAGATATTCTGGAGATGTACAGGCAGGCAAACTCGTTCTATGCCCAGGAAAGCTACCTTGAGGCACTGAACCTGGCAGAACGCGCCCTGCAATTTTCCATGTCCGGTGAGAAGAGTGATATGGAATTGAAGATCCTGGAGCTGATGGGTGACATTTATCATGAAATGGGCCAGTCATCCAATGGAATTCCCTATTACCTCAGGTCGGCAGGATTGCATGAAGTCCGGAATGACACTACGGATCTGATCCGACTCTATGAAAAGATTGCCGTTGCCTACAGATCAGAAAAGGTCTATTCACGGGAACGTGCGTACTATGATAACCTGCTGCAACTTTTGGGGGAGGGTTCAGGAAAAAAGAGGACAGCGTTCAGGTCGAGGATCGGAACTGCAGCTTATCATGACGGGGAATATGATACCTCCATTAAGATATTCAGGTCTTTGAGGAACGGCAGTTTTCGTGGAAGTGATTCCTGGACCAGGCTCACCCAGGACCTGGTCACCGTTTTTGATGCAGCGGGCAGGTATGACAGCGCATTGCATTACAGCAGGGAGTTGCTGGAGATATATCGCAAAACAATGGATCATGCACAAGTGGTTCGGGTACTCAATAATACCGGTTATTACCACACCATGCTGGGCGCTGATTCCAGGGCTGCCGAGGCTTATATTTCGGCCATTGATCAGGCGGAAAAGGCAGATATCAGTCGGCTCGATATAGCAACCATGAGTAGCAATGCTGCCGTTGCCTATTCGAATATGGGAAGAGAGAAAGAGGCAATTCCTCAATTTACCCGGGCCATTGAGATCTTTGGTGAACTTGAATACTTCCGTGAGTTGTCCAGGAATGAAAACATGCTTGCCACGCTGTATCTCACCACCGGGGATTTGTACAATGCCGGATTATTCAGCAGGCGCTCAATTCAGTCGGCAGTAATGGCCGGGGACCTCCTACTCAAGGCACAGGCGTACCAGACCTATTCTGCGGTGCTCCGGAGGGGGAATGACCCGGTGAATGCATTGGAGTATTATGAGAAATATCTTTCGATCAGGGATTCACTTGAACTTGCAAGACGTGTGAGGATCCAGCAACTGGAGAGCAGGAAAAGTTTCCTTGAACAGCAGGAGCGTGCCTTACGGCTCAGGCTCAAGGAGGACCAGGTATCTGAGCTTGCCATTGGTCAGCTGCGCCTCGAAAATGAGAAGATGGAGCAGGAGCAGGAGTTGATCATGCAGGAGAGGAATTTAGAACTTCTGAAGCAGGACAGCCTCAGGCAGTCGATGATCATCACGAAGCAACAATTTGAGGTAGACCGCCAAAAGCGGGAAAACAAGCTGCTCGAACAGGAAAAACTACTTACGGAATTGAAACTCAAGGAGGAGGAGCAGGCGAAGCAGGCAGCAGAGCGGGAGACCATGATCGCAGATCAAAAGACCAGGCTTGCAGAGATTGAATCGGAAAAGCAGCGTGCAGAGAAAAAGGCATTCCGGTGGATGGCAATCGGTGCAGGTGCACTGGCCATCCTGATCCTGGTGAGCCTGATTTCAACACGACGGAAAAACCTGTTGCTTGCAAGGCAGAAAAAGGAGATCGAGGAGAAGAACATAGACCTGGAACAGAAAAACGAGGAGATCTCCACACAGCGTGACGAGATCGAGGCACAGCGCAATCTTGTATACGACCAGAAACAAGCCATAGAGGCCTATAACGAAGAGGTTCTGAAAAGCATCGCCTATGCGGAAAGGCTCCAGGCAGCAGCATTACCTGCACTGGATTTCCTGGAGGAGAAGGTGGAAGACCACTTTGTATTGCTCAGACCAAGGGATGTTGTTAGCGGGGACTTTTACTGGTTTGCCGAGGTGGAGGGAAAGCTGGTGGTGACGGTTGCTGATTGTACAGGACATGGCGTACCGGGGGCTTTCATGAGCATGATGGGAATGTCATTGCTTAAGGAGATCGTTCAGAAAGAGTACATTACGCACCCTGGCGTGATCCTTCGGCGCATGCGAAAGGAGATTATCAATGCAATGGGCCAGAAAGGCATTTCAGGAGAACAGCGGGATGGGATGGACATGGCCCTGATCAGCTTCAATCCGCAGGAGCGAAAGCTGGCTTTTGCAGGGGCATACAATTCACTTTACCTGGTACGGGAAAAGTCAAATGAAGGTCCTGTTATTGAAGATGTCAAACTTGAACCAAACTTCGAGGACGGTAATTTTTACCTTTACGAGATCCCTGCCGATAAGATGCCGGTTGCTCATTACGACCGGATGGACAAATTCAGGAACCATGAAATGAACATGGAAAAGGGAGACACGATCTACATGTTTACCGATGGATATGCAGATCAGTTCGGGGGAAAGAAGGGCAAGAAGTTTATGTACAAACCCTTTAAAAAGCTATTGCTGAAAAATTCTCAGCGTCCGCTTAAAGAGCAGGGAGAGATCCTTGCGAACACCCTCGATCGATGGATGGGCGAGATCGCACAGGTGGATGATATCTGCGTGATAGGGCTGCGGCTGTAGGTTTCTCCAACCAATGATTTTCTGTGGCAGTGATATTTTAGTATCTTGTCGGAATTCACAATCTAAAAATCATGAAAGTATTATTCATAGGAGGGACGGGAAATATCTCCGCTGCCTGTTCCAGGCTCGCCTTACATCAGGGTATTGAAGTTACCCTTCTCAACAGGGGAAAAACAGATATAGACGGTCTTGAAAAGGCGCGTCAGATCACAGCCGACATCAACGACGCCGCCTCAGTGAAAAAGGCGATCGGAGAAGTTCATTATGATGTGATAGCCAATTTCATCGCTTTTACACCGGAAGATGTCGAACGTGACCTGGAACTGTTTAGCGGAAGGACTGATCAGTATATCTTTATCAGCTCTGCTTCAGCCTACCAGAAACCCCTTTCACATCCCGTAATCACAGAATCCACGCCCCTTGCCAATCCCTACTGGGACTACTCAAGGGACAAAATCGCATGTGAGGAGCTATTGATGAAAAGCTACCGTGAGACAGGATTCCCTGTGACGATTGTCAGGCCCTCCCTCACCTATGATACGGTGATTCCTGTGGCGATTGGAAGTTGGACGGATTATACCATTATTGACAGGATGAAAAAGGGAAAGCCTGTGATCATCCATGGTGACGGAACCTCGCTCTGGACCATTACACACTCGAAGGATTTTGCAAAAGCTTTTGTCGGGTTACTCGGACATCAGCAAGCCACAGGTCAGAGTTTTCACATCACATCTGATGAGCTGCTGAACTGGAACCAGGTATATGAAGCTGTGGCGGATGCTGCAGGAGCGGAACTCAATGCCGTTCACATCGCCACAGACTTTATATGCCAGGTTGCAGATGAGATGGGACAGGGATGGATGCGCGGAAACCTGCTGGGTGATAAAGCTGTGAGCACCATTTTTGATAATTCAAAGATCAAACGGTATGTACCAGGATTTACAGCCACCATTCCATTCAGGCAGGGTATTAAAAAGACTGTGCAATGGTTTGAAAGCAAGAAGGAGCGCATGGTCATTGACGAGGGAAATAACCAAATCATTGACAAGGTGCTAGCGGCTTATCAAAAACTTTAAGAAGGATGAAATTAAAGAATCAGAAGATAGCAGGATTGAACTGACGTGCGATTACATGCGTTAAGATTTTAAGAAGCTGAGGCTGATGGAACAGGCAGTATAAAGTTCGATGAACGAATGACAGTATGAACAGGAGGAAAAACTGGTTAGGAGACAAAATGAAGCGGGTGTTCGGGAAGGATCGCATGCATGAACATGCCTCAAATGCATCCGAATTTGCTGCAAGAGCAAAAGTGCGCATTGAACATGGCTTGCACCAGGTTGGCAACGAGGCCCAGGAGACCAGGGAGATGGCGCATTCATTTTTCAGGATGCTGGAGCATAAGCTGGACCTCAATGGAAGAACCACCCCGCCCTCGGAAGAGGAGGTGAAAGAGGCGGTTGAACAATTGAAAGATGTAGGAAGGTTCTCTGTTTTTACCACAGCGATCATCCTGCCGGGCGGTGCGGTTTCCCTGATCGGTCTTGAAATGCTTGCCCGGAAATTCGGAATTAAATTTACCTTTATCCCCTCTTCATTCAGGAAAAATGCGGAATGGAAACATCCGCGCGGCGGGAAAAGAAAACTGAAAAGTACATTGAATAAACGCCGGAACAATATCAAGGATATAACCCCGGAGGAGGAGAAGGACTAACGGAAAGAACTACTAAAACTACGATCTGGACATGAATGAGATGACCCGTGGGCGCATCATGCCCTTGCTGATACTACTGGCATTGACCATCAATATGAATGGCCATTTAAGCGGACAGTTGCTGATGAATGAGATGATGGCTTCCAATGCATCCACGCTGGAAGACCAGTTCAATAATTATCCGGATTGGATCGAGATCTACAACCCGGGTCCCGGGAGTGTGCAGTTGGGACAATATTGGATCTCAGATGATTTGACTGAACTGCACAAGTGGAACATACCTGCCATGGAACTCGATGAAGGGGCCTATTTCCTGTTGTTTGCTTCGGGAAAAGACATAAGGAGCGGGCTCTCCTACTGGCATACGGTGATCAATACCGGGGAGGTATGGAGGTATGCGCTACCAGGGGCAAGCATCAGTAGCGAATGGAGGTCTTCGACCGATTTCACCTCTTCCTGGTCTACAGGGAAGGCCGGCTTTGGATATGGTGACGATGATGATTCAACGATCATTGCGCCGGCCATATCGGTATTCATGCAAAAGGAGTTTTTCGTGGAGGGCGTGGACCAGGTGACAGATGCTACGCTATTCATGGATTACGATGATGGATTTGTTGCATACCTGAACGGAACAGAGATTGCGAGGAGTGCGAATATGGGTACACCTGGCACGCCGGTCAGTTTTGACCAGGCCCCGGCCGGAGATCATGAGGCAAGTATGTACAACGGAACCCCCCCGGAATCTTTTAGTCTCGCAACGCATGTTGATTTGCTTGAAGAGGGATCCAATATCCTGGCCATAGAGGTGCACAATGTGAGCAGTTCATCGTCGGACCTGACTGCCAATCCATTTTTAATGCTGGGATTCAGCAGTTTTCAGTCTGAACTGCTCTACCGTAATCCTTACCTGACCATCAAAGATAATTTCCCGCATACCAATTTCAAGATCACTTCTGAGGGTGAGGCCATCTACCTGTCAGATACTGATGGTAATATAGTTGATCAGATCGCAAACATCCAGTTGCCAACAGATTTTTCTTACGGACGCACTCCGGGAGATCCCGGACAGTTCGGCTATTATGCTGATCCTACCCCGGGAGGACCAAATGGCGCGGATTACTCAACGGAATATTTTACAGATTCGGTGAGGTTTATCATCGGGGGTCAGGATTTTGGAACAGTACAAAGTCTTCACATGGAGACTGATTTGACAGATGATCAGATTTACTATACTGTTGATGGCTCGGAGCCAGATGTAAACAGCACGATTTATTCTTCGCCCCTCGATTTTTATGAAACAACGGTGGTGCGAGCCAGGATCATCCGGCCCAACAGTTTGCCGGGTCCTGTGACAACGCATACCTGTTTCATCGGGAATGGCCATGAACTGCCTATCATTTCAGTTTCAATGGATCCGGATGACCTCTGGGATTATCATGCAGGAATCTATGTCATGGGACCCAATGCAGCTGATGAAAGTCCACATCAAGGTGCCAATTTTTGGCAGGACTGGGAGCGTCCTGCCCATTTTGAGATCTATAACGAGGATCATGAATTGTTGCTTTCACAGGATGCAGGAACAAAAATATTCGGTGGATGGTCACGGGCACATCCACAGAAGTCCATGTCATTCTTTGCCAGGAAAAGTTATGGAGACGGGAGTTTTTCGTATAAATTGTTTAAAGAGAAGGAGATCGACAGCTTTGAGGCATTCGTACTCAGGAACAGTGGAAATGACTGGTGCAATGGTAACTTCCGGGATGCATTATCGGCGCATCTTTCAGCGCAGATGGATGTAGATCACCAGGCTTATCAACCCTATGTTATGTATTTGAATGGAGAATACTGGGGCATGATCAACATGCGTGAGAAGATCAATGAGCACTTTATTGCTGAGAACCATCATGTTTATCCCGACGATGTCAACCTGGTGGAAAGACAGGGAAGTCTCATCCATGGGAGTGTTCAAAGTTATAATACAATGTACAATTTCATAACTGGCAATGACTTGAGCAATTGGCAAAACTATTATTATGCGGGCCAGATGATGGACCTGCAGAATTACGCCAGTTTTTATGCCTTGAATGTGTATGTAGATAACAAAGACTGGCCGGCAAATAACAACAAGTTCTGGTCGACCAGCGCACCAGGCTCGAAATATCGCTGGATCTCTTTCGATACCGATTTTGCCTATTCCATCTGGGATCATACTGCATATACCTACAATACACTTGAATTTGCACTGGGCGAAGGTGAAGTACAGAATTGGGCCAACCAGCCGTGGGCAGTTGCCATGATCAACTCATTGATTGGAAATGAAGGATTCAGGAATAGGTTCATCAACGAGTTTGCCGGGAGGATGAATGTTACATTCCGACCCGACATGGTGATCCCGGTCATTGATTCTTTTGAACAGAGACTGATCAGTGAGGCTCCGGATCATTACGACAGGTGGATCGGGGATCCCAATAACTGGCTCAGCTATCCCAACTGGCTTGCAAGTGTTGAGCGTATGAGGACCTATTTCAGGGAGCGACCAGACTACATGAGGCAGCATTTGATGGACAGGTTCGGGATTACTGATACATTCAGGATAGAACTGAACGTTTCCGATCCAGAGGCAGGGAAGATCCTCGTAAGCAACATAGAGCCCGACGCCTATCCCTTCAGCGGGTTGTATTTTAAAGATATTCCAGTTTTATTGGAGGCTGTTCCGCAGCCCGGATTTGTTTTTTCTCACTGGACGGGTGATTTCACCGGGGACACCACCACATTCAGTTACGGAATGAGTGGTCCGGCAGATTTCACAGCTGTTTTTGAATCGGTGGATTCCACAACACATCTTGTGATAAATGAGATCAATTATGCCTCTTCTCCGGATATGAACACAGAAGACTGGATCGAAATTTACAATCAATCCGGGGTCAGTGTTGATCTCAAGGGTTGGTCGCTGGTGGATGGATATTCCCGGGACAGTTTTTACATTCCGCCCGGTACAGTGATGCCATCCGGGGGATACATGATTTTTTCCAGGCACAGGCCGGATTTCAGGCGTTTCTATCCTGAATCGGACCCCATCGTAGGGGATTTGTCGTTTGGTCTCAGCAGCCTGGGTGATGGCATTGGACTCTATGATCCGGATGGCAACCTGCATGATCATGTGATCTATGGCATCAGTGATCCATGGCCGGAAGAGCCGAACGGACAAGGGCCTACCCTTGAGCTTGTGAATCCCCGCATGGACAACCTGTTGCCCGAAAGCTGGAAAGCTTCCTCGGAACACGGGGGTACGCCGTTTTCACGCAATAGTATCTATGACCCGGTAATTATCCCGGTTGACACAACAGACCATACCGACACAACAGACCATACGGATACGACTGGTATTGAGCTTTATGCCATGCAGTTCGTTTCGGCGTATCCTTCACCCTTCTCGGGGCAATTGAGCATCAGCTTCTGGCTGGCAACAGATGACAATGTGAAAATCACACTCTGGTCATCCTCCGGCAGAATGGTGGCAACCCTGAGAGATGAATGGTTTACTGAAGGAACGAACAGGATTACCTGGGAAGAAGGAGAAGCGCTGGTCCCGGGATTGTATTTTGTTCATATCAGGTCCGGAAATGACAGTAGGGTGCTCAAGGTGATTCATCGATAGGGAGACAATGCACAAATAATACAGCCCGGAACACTTCAAGCATAGCGCCTGGTATTCCGGGCTGATTTTGATTTGAACAGATTAGTTCACCGTGATCAATTCCGGAGTTCCATACCCCATTCTCTCCAGGGGTTTCAATTGTGTTGCGGCATCACCCACAACTACATAATACATCTTCTCCGGATCCATGTATTTCCTGCAAAGAGCTTTATGGTCTTCCAGGGTCATTGTGGTCAGGATTTCCTGTTCTCTTTCAACGTAATCTTCGGGCAGGTTATAGCTGTTTATTTCTCTCAACATTCCCTGGAGTGCCCAAAGAGTTTCATAATTTCTCGCCTGGGATTTCAGGAGCGCATCTTTTGTGAACTGGAGGTCTTCTTCCGGGATTCCTTTCCTGTAGTCATCTATGGCGTCATGGAAGATCTGCACAGATTCAAGCGTGGCATCTGACCTGACACTTGAATTTGCATTGAAAGTGCCATATTCATTATTCATTGAAAAGCCCGATCGTGCTCCATAGGTAAATCCTTTTTCCTCGCGCAGGATCATATTCAGTCGGCCATTGAAGCCACCCCCCAGTTTATAGTTGGCCACAGTTGCTGCGTAGTGTTCAAAATGATCTTCAGGTTTGTACCTGCAACCTATCTGGATCACCGACTGTTTGGCTCCCGGAAAGTCTACAAAGTAGATTTTCGAATCGGGATTGTCTGTATCAATATTGAAGTCGGGAATGGAAACCTCTTTTTCCGGCCAGGCTTCAGCAAGTCCGGAAAATGCTGCTTTGGTCTGCTCGCTGTCAACATCTCCAACGATCATCAATGTGGCAACAGAAGGAGAAAAATTTTCCTCATAATATGCTTTCAGGTCGGCAAGATCTATCTTTTCCACGCTTTCAACAGTACCCGAAGCAGGTGTTGCAAGGAGGGATCCCTCACCAAGCAGCAGGTTATTAAATGCCCTGTATGCAAGATAGTTAGGGCTGGCCGCATTTCTTTTCAGGTTGTTGATCACCTTCATCTTTGCAATTCCGAATTCCTCTTCATCCCAGCGTGGCTCCAGCAGCATCTCCCTGACCAGGGCAACGGTCTCGTCCATGTTCCTGGCAAGCGAATTCACATTGATCGTAATGGATTCCAGTCCGGCATTTACCCATATGCTGGCACCCAGCAGATCAATAGCCTCCTCAAGCTCTGCCGGGGTCTTGTTGGCAGTTCCCTCCATCAGCATTGTGGCAAGCAGATCAGCTACTCCTGATTTTTCTTCAGGGTCGAGGAGGTGTCCACCGTTTATCTCGAGCGTGTACTGGACCAGTGGAATTTCGTGGTGTTCTATGCCGAGTACCTTGATATCTTTTGGAAGAGAGGCTTTCCATACTTCCGGGACCGACAATACAGGATCCGGACCCTTTTCAGGTTCGACGGAGCGATCAAAGGCAGACGGAGTTTTTTTGATCTCTTCCTCTTCCTCCATCACTTCAGCTACCTTAAAGACTTTGTCTGCACTTTCTTCGACAATATGGGCTTTCCTACAACCGGAGGCATTGAGGTCTGCATGCCCTTTGGGAACAAAACTGGTGAGAACGAAGGGTTTGTCCTTGATATATTTGTTGTACACCCGGTTTACGTCTTCAATGGTCACTGCTTTGATCTGCTCGATATCTTTCAGAATAAAGCCGGGGTCTCCTGCATATTCATTGTACCGTGCAAGCTGGAAAGACTTGCTGAGCACTGAGCTGATCCCGTTGTAAAAATCAGTTTCAAGTCCTGCCTTGATCTTTTGCATGTCTGTTTCTGTGATCCCTTCCTCTTCAAATCTTTCGAATGCCTCATATACGGCCTGTTCGACCTCATCCAGGCTGGTCCCGGCGTTGGCTGGAATGGAGACTGTAAACCTGCCAGCCAGTTCCATGGCGTAGTTGTATACCCTCGCCCTTGAGGTAAGCTGCTTTTCTTTCACGAGTACTTTATAGAATGGGGCTTTCTTCCCACTGCCCAGGATCTGACTGAGAAAATCCAGGGCATAGGCATCGGGGTTATAATTTTCTACCGTTGGCCATACCATGGTTAGCAGGGGGGTCTTTGCGAAATTGTCTTCATGGCAGAGTCGTTTTGATTCGGAAAGCTGAACCGGCATCGGGTCCAAATCTTCCACCTGGGTCCCTGAAGGGATCTCCCCAAAGTACTTTTCAACCAACGATTTCATCTCAGCTGATTCGAAATCTCCGGCGATAACCAGCGTTGCATTGTTGGGTACGTAAAATGACTCGTGAAATTTCCGTACATCCTCAACGGTGGCATTAAACAGGTCTTCCATTTCCCCAATAACCTGCCAGTTATATGGATGTTCTTCCGGGAAAAGATTCTTGTGGATCACATAATTGTTGTGTCCATAAGGGTTGTTGTCCACCCGTTGCCTTTTCTCGTTCAAAACCACATCCTGCTGGTTGGCAAAAGCAGATTTAGTTACTGTATTAATGAGATATCCCATGCGGTCGGCCTCCATCCACAGTACCATCTCTGCTGCGTTTTTCGGGACCACTTCGTAGTATACAGTGCCATCTGTATTTGTGCCTCCGTTCAGGGTTCCTCCTGCTTTCTGAATTTTGCTGAAGAACTGATCCTGCCCGATATTTTCGGACTCCTGGAACATCATGTGCTCAAAAAGGTGGGCAAACCCTGTTTTTCCTGGCTTTTCCCTGTTTGAACCTACATGGTACTGGATGGCAACAGCCACAATGGGATCAGATGTATCCTTGTGAAGGATCACATCAAGGCCATTTTCGAGGGAGTATTTTTCGTACTCAAGAGAGAGATTTTCACCGGTATTACTGCAACCGGACAAAAATACAAACCCCAGTGACAGAAGGATCGCCGGGAACAATTTGGTGGATATTTTCATTTTGTTGGGTTATAAGGTGAATATGCACTTATGAAGATATTATAATTATTGTAATGAAGACCCTGTCACCCCCTGTTGCCCCTGGCCATAAAATAGAGGCCAATGGATAGTTGGGCAATGTGTGTGGATATTGAATCAATATGCAGACCGCCAATGAGGATCATGATCAGTGATAATATACTGATCACCAATCCAGAGACGACGGTGGTGCTATTCTTCTTTAAAAATCCCCCGATGATAAGCAGCGCAGAAAATATGACAAGTAGTACAGAGACGAGCCATTCCACTGAAGTAAAATTCAGGTCATCTATCCAGTGAAAATAGAGGTTAAACAGAATCAGAGCCACAGCGATTCTCATCAACCATTGTGCAACGGGAACAAACGATTTCATTGGTTTCATAGTGGTTATTTTTTAGTTGGTACAGGGATTTAACGTTTTCAGAAAGCATTTACTGCTATTGGTTCCCAGCAAATTTCTCACTAACATTGGGAAGATCAAATTTATCTTAAATATTTTTAAGCATGAAAAGTTTTTCCGTAATCTTCCTTATTGTATTTCTGACAGCCTGTAATACAGGCACAAGAAATGACTCCGAAACCGGACAGTGGATGCAGTTATTTAACGGACAGGATCTGGCGGGCTGGGACATCAAGATCGCAGGTTATGAGTTGAATGATAATTATGCTAATACTTTCAGGGTTGAGGATGGATTGCTGAAAGTCAGGTACGACGCATATGACCAGTTTACCAATCAATTTGGTCATATTTACTATAATGAAAAGTTTTCGCGTTACCGGCTCAGGGTCGAATACAGGTTTGTCGGAGAGCAGGCTAACGGCGGACAGGGCTGGGCTTTTAAGAACAGCGGGGTGATGTTTCATTCCCAGTCTGCAGTAAGCATAGGGAAGGATCAGTCATTCCCTGTTTCACTTGAAGGGCAGTTCCTGGGTGGAGACACTTCAGGGATACGTCCCACCATGAATTTATGTACACCAGGTACGCATGTTCACATCAATGGAGACCTTATATCGCAACACTGCAACAATTCATCCTCGAAGACGATCCGGGATGAAAGCTGGGTCATGGCAGAATTCATTGTTTATGGAGATAGCATAATCCATCACCTGGTGGATGGAGATACGGTTCTCACTTATACAAAACCTGTGATTGACGGAAGTGATGTTCCTGAGGACTTTCCTTTGCCCGACGGATTCCCTCTTGAAGAGGGATACATCTCCCTGCAATCGGAGTCACACCCCATTGATTTCAGAAAGGTGGAAATTTTACTGTTGGATTAGGGCCAGGGATTATTTATTCCCGGGCAGATACATGTCGGAAGGTTGCAGATTATGCAGTTCCACCATTTCCAATGCCCATTCCAGTCTGCCCAGGTTTTCTGAATTTGTATTATTGGTACCCAGTGCAAATTTAACACCTGCCTCTTTTGCTTTGGCGATCACCCTGCTGCCCGGAAGTTTGAGCCTGCTGTTGATCTCCAGTGCCACATTGTTTTTCTTCAGTGCGGCCACCACCCGGTCAATTCTTTCATCGGTCCAGAGTTCATCATACATCTGGGCTATTTCTGCCGGCAGGTAGGTCGGGTTGACATAAATGGCAATGGGCTCAGTCACCACCTTTTCGATCTGGGACACCAGCTGTTCCATGAAATCGTAGGGTTCACCAACCTCTGTCTCTTCCGGGATCCACAGGCGCATCCTGGTACCGTTGTTGTTGGTCCAGGTCATTGCATCGGTAAAGGCATAATCAAACTGTTTAACCAGCTCAGGCGAGAACATATCTACCCATTCGCGACCTTCGGCCTGCATGGCTTTGAAAATAGGCATTCCCTCAATGGATTCCCGGTAAGCTTTTAACTGGGCATCCGTTTCAATCGGGAATTTCAACCCGCAGTTGGCAGCCACGCCGTAGTTGATTCCCAGACTTGCTGATCGCTTCATCAACAAAGGCAGGGTGAGGTCACCCTTTTCATGTACATGATAATCCACAACCGGGAAGAGACGTATATGCAGTTGCGTGATCTGCCGCACAAATTCGGGGTCTTCGTTCTTCTTTTTCTCCGATGCAGGAAGCTCAGTCACCGTCATGTTCCTGAATTTCACCCCAGTATTTCCAAAAAGGGTCCGGATGGCAAAGGTTCCATTCCCCAGTTTTCGCTCTTCGGTTTGCGCTGTCCGGAACGGCATTTCAGGTTCGATATAGTCGACTACCGGATAGCCATTTACAGAGATGTAGATGTGGTTTTCCACGACCTTGATCTTCAACGTAAACCAGGTCTCATCATCCACCATCTTATAATTGATATTCCTGATGGAATTCAGGCTGCCCGTTTTAAGCAGGTGGTCCCAGTCGCCCACATCGCTGTTATCTATGTTCACCTGGTATCCCTGGTCAAGGTTTCTCTTGTTGGTATGAAACAGGATGGAGGCATTTGCGCCAGGAAGTGTAAATACCTCGGCAGAAAATTCAAAATTATCGAAAGTGCTGAATATTCCCGGGTTATAGACCAGGGTTTTATATTCTCCTTCGATTTCCAGAACCCCACCGGTCATTTCCGGCACGTCATCACCTTTCCACCTTGAGCTGTTCCCCAGGAGATCTGTTGGCTCGCCTGTTTTGTTGCATGCGGTCAGTATCATGATTGGCAGGAGGAGCAAATAGATTTTATTCATGATCGGAAGGTTTAATGTTTTTTGGTCCGCAAGTCAGGCGGCCTTTCAAATGACAACAAATATCTGTAAAAATATAAAAATCCGGCAAAGACCGGCTTCCTTTCCATGGAGAGATGATACCGAAGTTCGGTAAAAAGACCTAAATTTGTGCCCTCTAAATGAACGGGGCCGGGTATTAAACAATTTAAGACACACCCTGTTTTGCATATGAAAGTAATTGTAAATCAAGAATTATGAAAAAGAAAACACTCCTTATGATCCTCGACGGCTGGGGAATTGGAAATGGTTCAGAATCTGACGTGATCAGCCAGGTTTCCACCCCCAACGTGGATGAACTGGAAAATAAATATCCTTCAAGCCATTTATATGCATCGGGAGAAAATGTCGGGTTGCCAGACGGACAGATGGGAAATTCCGAAGTAGGTCACCTCAATATTGGTGCAGGAAGAGTCGTATACCAGGACCTGGTAAAGATCAACCGTGCTATTGAGGACGGTTCGATCCGTGAAAACGAAGTGCTGCAGGAAGCGTTCACATACGCGAAAGAGAACAACCGCCAGGTTCATTTTCTTGGATTATTGTCGGATGGAGGTGTTCACTCACTTGACGAACACCTGTATGCCCTGTGTGACATGACCGGTGAGTATGGTATTGAAAATGTCTTTATCCACGGTTTTGGTGATGGCAGAGATACGGATCCCAAAAGTGGTAAAGGGTATCTCCAGAATCTGCTCGATCACCTTGCAAACTCCAATGGTAAACTTGCATCATTTATCGGCAGGTATTATGCCATGGATCGGGACAAACGGTGGGAGCGGATCAAAGATGCCTATGACCTGCTGGTGCATGGCAAGGGGAATAAATCAAAGGACATTATCCGGACTGTGGAGGAATTTTATGCCAATGATGTTACCGATGAATTTATGAAGCCCATTGTAATGGTCGATGACAATAATGAACCGCTGGGTACAATCTCTGAGAACGATGTGGTGGTATTCTTTAATTTCAGGAACGACAGAGCTCGTGAGATCACCATCGCACTCACCCAGGAGGAGATGCCGGACCATGACATGCATACCATTCCGCTTCATTATTGTACCATGACCCCCTACGATTCTACTTTCAAAAACATGCATGTAATCTTTGAAAAAGACAATGTGTCCAATACGATGGGTGAAGTGATCGCAAGTGCCGGTGGTTCACAGCTGCGTATCGCTGAAACAGAAAAATATGCACATGTCACCTTCTTCTTTTCCGGCGGGAGGGAAGAGACATACCAGAATGAGGAGCGGATCCTGGTTCCATCCCCCAAGGTAGCCACTTATGATTTGCAACCCGAGATGAGTGCGTACGAGGTCAGGGACAAAATGGTGGATGCCCTCAATAGCGGAAAGCATGATTTCATCTGCCTGAACTTTGCCAATGGCGACATGGTCGGTCATACCGGGGTTTATGAAGCCATCAAAAAGGCGATCAAGGCCGTTGATGAATGCGTTGGGGATGTTGTGAATGCTGCCCGGGAGAATGGTTATGATGTACTCATCATTGCAGATCACGGAAATGCAGACAATGCAGTCAACAAAGATGGATCTCCCAACACTGCACATTCGTTGAACCCGGTTCCATGTATACTTGTTACAGAAGATTACGATAAAATCGGCGAAGGGATCCTTGCAGATGTGGCTCCAACGCTACTGCATATCATGGGGATAGACATTCCTGGTGATATGACCGGTAAAGTGCTTGTATCCTGATCCCGGTTTCATAGTTTGTTATCGGGGTTTGTCTGCGATTTTCAATATTCCCGATTACGCACTGAGTACATAATATTCGATCACATAATACCCCTCTTCAGGAAAATCAGGCCTGAAAGGGGGTAACTTTTTCAGGGTACGACCTTTTTCAAGGGTGATGTCACGGAACACACGGGTTTCGATGACTTCACCCTGCGGGGTCCTGATGAGGATTTTCAGCCTGACCTGTTTCTCATCACCCACATTCATGATTACCGGTGTGAGCTCATCTTTCTTATGATATATCACATCGGGGTTATCGCTTCCGGCTACTACATCCTCCAGTGCCATTTGATTCGTATAAAAGGCAATTTTGGCATGGCCCAGTGCATCGATCAGTGGTTTCCGGTAGGTTCCGCTATTGGGTCCTCCGTGGAGGCAGCACCAGCTGAAACCATCCACATCTTTCATTCGTTGCCACTTCATCGATTCCCATGCACTGAATCCCTGCCATGCCTGGCTCACCCGCCATTCGTCATACGCAAGTTCCCTTCCGATGCTGCCCACATCATAACTGTTTTCATAGGAGGGCATTTGATACCATGGTTTTCCCCTGGCGAGTTCAAAATTCTGCATACCGATGGACTCTTCGTGTTCAAAATTGAAATAGCACCTTTCATTGCTTTCAAGGAACAACCTGCGGTAATCGTCCGGCCAGTTCCTGATGTTGTGCCATTCAGCCCCGTAACCTGTCAGCGCATCCTGGTTTCCCCTTACGATCAGCGGTGCGGTCCATTCGTCGCATGGAACGATTGGGATTCCGTTCCGGTCGATGGTGCCCGCATCATTCCGGTAGGCAAAATGCCTGTTGTAGGATGTGGGGGAGATCAACCTGCTTGAATCCATCGTACTGATGGTATTGTATATTTTTGAAATAAACCGGTTAGAGTATTCCAGGGGTTTGTTGTCAAATCGGTTCGGGTGGTTGGCTCCTTCCCACATGACGATGCTGGGATGGTTGAAGACCTGTTCCATGTATTGGGAATATCCCTCGAAATCAATTCCGCCCCACTCACCTTCACGGATCCATGATGTAGTGGGCCAGATGAGCATGATTCCCAGTTGATCGGCCATTTCAGCCATCCTGGGATCATTCACACTGCGGGCATATTTGCCACCGGCGTGGACATGGATCCGCAGGGTATTTCCAAGTTTTTTACATGCGAGCAATTCATCGGCCAGGATCTCAGGAGGCGGACATCGGTTCCATTTTGCCAGGTGATCAACGGGCATCCTGAATCCCATGGTCTGTGCTCCGCCCAGGAGTTCGGGCTGACCATTGATCCGGAAGATTCCCCCTTGCTGTCCGACAGTTCGTATTCCCGTTGTGATCACTTCGTCATCGACCATTTGTTTGCTGTTAAACAATCTTACATTTACCCGGTACAGGTATGGGTTGTCATGGGTCCAGGTCATCGGATCTTCCATGATCCCCCTGATGTTCAGGTGAATGGTATCTCGTGCAAACACCCTCACCGGCACGAGGAAGTGCGCCGATTTCCGGCTTCCTTCGACGGGGTGCCAGGGGTAGTAATCGATCTGGATATTTCCACTGAAGGTGGTGTCAGCATCATTCCTGATGACCACTTTGTGATGCTGTGTGGCGTTCTTTGCGAGATTGGCAGTGAACACTTTCACATCACTGATGCTGACTGCTCCTGTGAGGTCGATCCATGCCCTCCCACAGAACCAACCCACATTCCGGTCCTTTGGCGAATGGTATAGGGGTCCATCGTTATGGTATGCATATACCCTGATGGCCAGTGTGTTTTCCTGGTAAGGCACCAGGAATTCTGAAATATCCAGCTTTATTGGATGCCTATTGTGTGTTACAAAAACAACTTTCCCATTGATCCACACCTCTCCGCCCGGATCAAGCGTTTCAATGTTCAACCATGCTCTGTCAAATGCACCCGGCTGTAGCTTCCTTCTCAGGTACAGGTCTTCACCGGCCTCGCGTGCACCGCCATGCACAACGGGGAGTCGGTCTGTCTCCCAGCCATTGTCAACATAGTCGGGCAGATACCATTGTTCCATGGGAGGAGAGATATCAAAGTCCTCCACAAGAAACGGAAGAAAGAGATAGGGGTGGTTTGGGGGGCAGCCGGTGGTATCGAATTGCATTCCTGAGAGCTCGTCTATCGATATACCTGCTCCGCCGGTGATACTAACCCCGTTCACCAGGGAAGTGCTGCGAAGTGAGGCCCAGTCGGCAGTTTTAATTCCATCGATATACAGGTTATAGCGGTCATTGACCAGGTCTGCCTCGATCCTGAACGCGTACCACTTCCCCGGGATATAGGATTCACCCATCCTGTCGAATCCGCTGGAGGTATAGAAAATGTTCCCATTGGAATGAAACCCTGCTTCGGCGATGATCCTGTTGTTTTCCTTCAAGGCAATGCTCATGGGTACATTGCCATTTGTGCTTCTTGCTTTCCAGCTGAAATTAAATCTCCAGCGGAGGCTGTCGATCTGTTTTTCGATCCTCACATTCGGACGTTCGAGGTGCAAAACCCCGTTACGCACCTGTACGCCTTCAATGGTGTTCCATCGGTTGACGGAAGTAAAAGAACTGACTTCATCTCCCTTTTTAAAACCTGTCTTTTTCCAGTCCTTCAGCAGCATACGTCGTCGATGGTCTGGCAACGGATTTTCCCTGAGTCCGTCCAGGAAATTTCGAACCTCAGCCTGTGTATTCACCTTGATGTCAAGTGCACTATCCAGGAACCACCTGGATGCCACATCAGCATACACATCAAGGAATTCGACTCTTTGTTCTGTATCGAAAAGTTCATTCACGCCTTTAAAATCGGTGATCCCACGGGATGCTTTATCCCTGGAATGATATCGGACCTCAAATGAACTGGATACCTGGGCGGTAAGTGAAAAATGGAATATGAACAGGATAATGAATAATGATGATATTCTTATCATTTTAAATTGCTTGTTTTAAGTGGAGGGGAAATGCTATTCGTTTACATTCACACGAATCAATTCCTGGCGTACCTGCGGGATGGTACTGACAAGGTCCTGCATGGTTTGCCTATCGTAACGAATTTGTGCGTTGTAGGTCTGTATTTTTTTCTGCGTCGTGTCGACACTGAATCCCTCTTTTTGGAATTTGATTTCCACATCTTCAAAGGTTTTCCGCAGTTTCCTCAGCATCAGCAATGTTTTTTTGACACTGAGCGATTCCTGGTGGTTGCTGAGGATCACATAAATGCTGTTCAATGAGAATTTTTGCTGCAGGATGCGTTCTGCCATGACCTGGTTGCCAGAGTCGGCTTCAAAGATATTTACCCCGATGTACATTGCTTCCAGCCATCCTCCTACAAGTGAAAGTGCGGCAAGGTTCTCACGGCCATTTTCCCGGAAAAATTGATCTGTTTCACGATAGATGTTCTCTATGACGGAGACCAGTGAATCCTGGTGGTTGAAATATTCCTCAAGGCGTGAGGAGGATTCCAGGAAGATCTCTTCGGGAATCCCCAGTCGGCCAGACAATGTTTCAATCGCCCCGTAATAGACTGCAGCTGCCTGTGTCTGCCCCAGCAGTTTCATATAGGCAATATCAACACCGTAAATACCAAGCATTACAGCCAGTTGTTCCGGGTCCTGGTAAAGGGTAATGTCATCAAGAGGAGCAGGAACATCCGGATCAAAATTGGTTCCGGAACGCTCAAAGATATCGACCATATCGGTAGGAAGGTACATTGAATACAGCACCTCTGCAATCTCTTTTTCGGAGGTGTTTAACTCTTCATACTCAAATTGATCTCCGGGGGATTCGGCGGGTTGTTTGCAACCATTAAGCATAAAGATCGCCAGCAAGCAGGGAATAAACGCAGTTCTCATGTGCTCGATTTTGCCTAAAAATAAGAAAAATGCTTCAATATCACGGCACATGGATGAAATCCCGGGCCTTCATGGCTCCAAGGATGATCTTTACGATTACAGCTGATTCAAGCGTCATGCAGTTCAACCTGATATCAAAACGGGTATAGTCATTTCCTTTTCCCTGGAAGTGATCCCTGAATTGTTTTCTTTTCTTATCAATAGACAGCGCATAACTCCGTGCCTGTTCAAGTGTCATGTTGTGCTTGGAGGCTGTACGTACAGCTCGCCATTCTAAAGGAGCTTCCAGCATCACGTGTAATGACCTGGGAATGTCGCGGGTAATAGCCACACCGCCACGGCCGACGATGACGGCGTTCCCCTTGTTGGCGAAACTCCTGATCACCTTGGCGATGGTGGTCCGTATTTTCAGGTCCGACTGGTAGTAATCTTTTGATTGTGCCAACAGCAGGTCTTCAAGTACATTCCTGTTCTTGTACTGGAAAACATGTTCGATCTGATCACAATCTACGTTCATGGCCCTGGCTGATTCGCTGAGGATCTCTTTGCTGATCCATCTCCAGGAATGTTCCTTCCCTTTTTTATTCTTGAGAAGATTCAGCTGGTCGGTGAGCTCACAAGCAATTTTTTTAGCCGGGCATCCCAACTCTCTGGATATGGTGATTACAGGACCCGGATAGATCTCTTTGGCGGCGCCCTCCTTATACCACTCATCCTTGTATTTTGAAAGGTCGATCTTCATGGGATGCGCGTTTGCCACAATTTATGATAAATTGACAGGGATGTCAAGGATATTTGCCTATAAATGAGCAGCAAAAACGGGTTTTTAAACATATGAAGCAGAGACTTGTTACTATGGATACGCACACCGGTTAGCGAGGTATTGCGTCCGTTTTGCAGATTCCGGATGGATCAGGAGAAGAGACATCAATGATCTCAACTCTTCAGACATTTATATATGCAGATACTTAAATTTGTTATATTTGTTTTCAAGGTACACACGAATTGACGAATCCTAAAATTCACAATAGATGAACAAAATCACTGTTATTGGAGCTGGTAATGTTGGCGCGACAACTGCCAATGTAATTGCACAGAAAGATCTGGCAAGAGAAGTTGTCTTACTTGATATCAAGGAAGGTCTTGCCGAGGGGAAAGCCCTGGATATATGGCAGACATCTTCCATTCTTCACTTCAACACACGGGTTACGGGAGTCACAAATGACTACCTGAAAACAAAGGGTTCAGGAGTCGTTGTGATCACCTCCGGGTTACCAAGGAAGCCGGGCATGTCGCGTGACGACCTGATCAAAACAAATGCAGGGATCGTAAAAGAGGTAACTGAGCAGGTTGTCAAGTATTCGCCTGACGCAATTATTATTGTTGTATCCAATCCATTGGATGTGATGACCTATGCTGCATACCAGGCAGCAAACAAGGCGCCCAACAAGGTGTTTGGAATGGCGGGTATCCTTGATACGGGTCGTTACAAGGCATTTCTTGCCGATGCACTGGATGTATCTCCCGAGGATATTCATGCAATGTTGATGGGTGGACATGGAGACACGATGGTTCCGCTGCCGCGATACACTTCGATCAATGGAATCCCGGTAACGGAATTGCTCGGTCCGGAGGTGATCGAGAAGATCGTGGACCGTACCCGAAAGGGAGGCGGTGAGTTGGTCAGGCTCATGGGGACTTCTGCCTGGTATGCCCCGGGTGCAGCTGTTGCACAGATGGTGGAGGCGATCGTGGATGACCAGAAACGAATCTTCCCGGTCTGTGCCATGCTAAAGGGAGAGTATGGCCTGAAAAATCTCTATCTTGGCGTTCCCGTCAAACTAGGGAAGGAAGGAGTCGAAGAGATCATTGAGATCAGCCTCAATGAGGAGGAGAAAAAACTGCTCAAGACCTCTGCTGAATCAGTGAAGGATGTGATGAAGGTACTTGATGACATGAAGCTCTTCTGAGCGATACTCCGGTAAAACACTTAGATGCGCCGGGTGCAGGGGATGGCTTTTTCAGCTTCCCCCTGCACCCGGCGTATTTGCTTACATCTTTCCGCTACTTTCAAAAAAATAGTATTATATTTGCGGGTCCAAATGGAAGGACTTATTAACTCATTATTAATAAACTAGTTAAAAATGCAGAATAAAGGTGCTGTCAGATTGTTGGCCATTGTTTTTGCCGCAATTTGTCTTTATCAGTTGTCATTTACATTTTTTGCCACCAATGTTGAGCGTAATGCAAAAGAATACGCAAACGGGGATGTCCAGAAAGAGCGGACATACCTTGATTCAATGAAAAACGAGGTGGTGTATAATTTTGTCTGGCTGAAGAAGTATACCTACCAGGATTGTAAAGAGCGGGAGATCAATCTCGGTCTTGACCTGAAAGGTGGAATGAACGTAATCCTCGAGATTGCCGTTGAAGATATTATCCGTACACTTGCTGCCCCGCAATACCTGAGTGATCCTACATTCACCCAGGCGATGAGTGCAGCCAAGGAGAAAAAAGCAAGTTCTACCTCAGACCTGATCGATCTGTTTGCAGAATCGTTTGAAGAGCAGAATCCCGGCGGACAGCTGGCCCAGTTCTTCATGACACCCGAATCCAGGGGAGAGATCGATTTTAACACCTCAAATGACCAGGTCATTTCTTTCCTGAAGGATGAGGCTGAAGCAGCGATCGACAACTCCTACAATGTCCTTAGAAACAGGATTGACAGGTTTGGTGTTGTGCAGATGAACATCCAGCGACTGGAAAGACAGGGACGCATACTTGTAGCTCTTCCGGGTGTAAAGGAGCCGGAGCGTGTTACCAAGCTACTTACCGGTACGGCCAACCTGGAATTCTGGACCACCTACCAGAATGTGAATATCTGGAACACCCTCCAGGAGGCCAACCAGACCATCGCAGACATCTCTGCCGCCAATGATATTTTGAGTGAAGAGGAGGCCGAAGCGATCGCAGACACTGCCGAAGCAGAAATGCCCGCAGCAGCTGATGATATGCTGCTTGATGGAGAAAGTCTTTTTTCTGATACCTCAGACCTTGGTATCCTCGGTGAGAGCGATACAACCGATCTGTTCCAGCAGCAGGAGGATGAGTTCTTCCGCGAAAATCCGCTTTTTGCAGTGTTAACACCCTATACCAACAATGAGGGAAGTCTGATCCCGAGTGCCGTTGCTGGTGTTGTTCAGCTGAAGGATACTGCGAAGGTCAATGCATACCTCAGGCTTCCGCAGGTAAAGCAGCTTTTTCCGGCAGACCTCAGATTTTCATGGCATTTCCAGCCCATGGGTGAGACCACCGAATTCCTGTACCTCTATGCCCTGAAAGCAACCAGGAACGGACAGCCTGCGATGGATGGAAAATATGTAACAGACGCACGCGTGAACACCGATCCATACTCTGGAGCATTCGAAGTGTCCATGAACATGAACGCTGAAGGAGCAAAACGCTGGGCCAACCTGACCCGCGAGAATGTGCAAAAGGCCATCGCCATTGTTTTGGACGGGGTGGTGTATTCAGCACCGAATGTGAACGAAGAGATCAAGGGAGGGAGTTCTTCCATATCTGGGGGATTCACCCAGAACGAAGCCTCCGACCTTGCCAATATTCTGAAGTCTGGTAAGATGCCGGCACGGGCGCGGATCGAGTCCAGTGAAGTGATTGGTCCCTCACTGGGTGCAAAATCGGTGAAGGATGGGTTCAACTCATTCATCATCGCATTTATCGTTGTGCTGTTGTACATGGTATTCTATTACAGCCGAAGGGCCGGTCTGGTTGCCGATATCGCCCTGATGGCCAACATGTTCTTCCTGATCGGTGTGCTTGCATCATTGCAAGCGGCACTGACGCTACCGGGTATCGCCGGTATTGTGCTTACGATCGGTATGTCGGTGGATGCCAACGTGCTGATATATGAGAGGATACGAGAGGAGCTTGCCGCGGGAAAAGGCAAGAAGGCGGCGCTGAAGGATGGCTACCGGAATGCCTATTCGGCCATCATTGACGCCAACGTAACCACATTCCTCACAGGCCTGATCCTGTTCTTCTTCGGTACAGGACCGATCAAGGGATTTGCAACCACACTTGTAATTGGTATCCTTACATCATTATTCTCTGCAGTAATTCTTACAAGGCTGATCTACGAGAGATGGCTCGATAAAGGACGTAAGCTTACTTTTGCGACAAAACTTACAGAGAATGCATTCAAGAACCTCAATATCAACTTTCTGGGTAAACGTAAAGTGTTTTATGTAATTTCAGGAATTATGGTTGTTGCCGGCATTGCTTCCCTTTCACTGAAGGGACTGAACGGTGGCGTTGATTTCACTGGTGGACGTAACTACATCATTGAGTTCAAGGAAGAGGTGGAAGTTCCGCAGATCCGTGAGATGCTGGCTGAATCCTTCGGGGAGATGCCCACCGTAATTACATACGGACAAAAGAATACAGTTCGTGTGACAACGAAATATATGATTGATGATGACAGGCCAGAGGCTGACTCGATCATCAAGGCAACCATGTACGGGGGATTGGAATCAATCATCGGAGACGAAGTTTCCATGGAGAATTTCATTAACGACCAGGAATATATTATCAGTTACCACAAAGTGGGACCAACAATAGCGGATGATATCCAGCGAAGTTCAATAGTGGTGGTATTCATCTCGCTGCTCATTATCTTCCTCTATATCCTGATCCGGTTCCGCAACTGGCAGTTTGGACTTGGAGCACTCGCTGCGCTGGTACATGACGTGATCATTGTGATGGGGATCTTCTCGCTCCTTTCGGGATTGATGCCCTTCTCACTGGAGATCGACCAGGCCTTTATTGCAGCAATCCTTACGGTGGTCGGTTACTCGATCAACGATACCGTGGTGGTATTTGACCGGATCCGTGAATTTGTAGGGCTCCAGCGGAAACGTGAGCGGAAAGATATATTCAACTCTGCCCTGAACAGCACGCTCAGCCGTACGTTCAGTACATCATTGAGTACCTTTGTCGTGCTGCTTACGATCTTCATCTTCGGAGGAGACGTGATCAGAGGGTTTACATTCGCACTGCTCATCGGTGTGATTGTGGGTACCTATTCATCACTGTTCATCGCTACCCCGGTGGTCTATGATACCATTAAAAAGGGTGAGACCAAGCGGGTGCTGAAGGGTGTAAGAAAATCATAGGTTTACCTTAACGGGTAACAGGAAAAGCCGTTCGCAAGGACGGCTTTTTTTGTGGGTTCACTGAAGCTCGTCTGAATGAACCGATGAGAGCGCGTGGAGTGGCCTTTATGGATGTTTAAGAAGCCTCATTTGATGATGGGTTCTTCTCCCTGAGAATATACCCGATACCCCTTATTGTTTCGAGATGGAGAGCGGGGTCATCTGAAAGGTATTTCCTGATCCTGGAGATAAATACATCCATTGACCTTCCGGTGAAATAGTCGTTCTGCTCCCACAGGTCATTTAATATTTTTTCCCGGGATACGACGCTATTCCTGTTTGTGATCAGGAACGCGATTAGTTCTGCCTCCCTGATGGTGAGCTGGTAGGTATTGACAGGAGAGACCAGTTTCAGTTCGTCCATCTTCAGTTCCAGTTTCCCGATATGCTGATTATCTTCTGCATTGCCTGCAGTCCGTCGCAGGATATTGTGTATTCGCAGGACCAGCTCTTCCGCGTCGAATGGTTTGGTGATGTAATCGTCGGCTCCGAGCTTCAATCCGCGTAACCTGTCCTCTTTCTGATTTTTTGCCGTTAAAAAGATAATCGGCAGTTCCGGGTCTTTTTTACGGAGGTTTTCTGCTGTTGTAAATCCATCCATGACCGGCATCATGATATCGAGAATGACCACATCCACATGTTCCCTGCTGAAAACCTCAAGTGCATGCTTCCCATGATTTGCAGTTAGTACTTCATATCCCGAAATCTCAAGGTATTCTGCCAGTACCTGCCGGAAATCAACCTCATCTTCAACAAGTAATAGGTTCATCTTAAAAAGGTATTTCAATGGTGAAAATAGTACCCTGTTCACCGTTACTATCAAAACTGATGCTGCCCTCATGAGCCTCAACGATCTTTTTTACATAATACAATCCCAATCCCAATCCCCTGATGGCTTTCTGCCTGGTCTCCCTGCCCCGGAAAAATTTCTCGAACAGATGATCCTTCTCTGCATCATGAATCCCACGGCCATTGTCTCTAACATCAATGTAGAGGGCGTCTCCGGTCCTGGCAGACACCTCGATCGTTGGAGGATCGCCACCATATTTGAAAGCATTGGAGAGGAGGTTATTGATCACAGTATGCATATGAATTCTGTCGACTGGAATTTCGAAAGATGTGTCCAGCTTTGACAGGTTAACCTTCATGCGGATTCCCGGGTGTGTTGCCTGGAAATCCTCCAGGATATCGCTTAGGAAAGCGTGAATGCCGGTGGGCGTTTTTTCCAGTTTCACCTCGTCCTTCTCCCAAATACTGATATCAAGGATCCTGTCGATCAGCTTCGAGAGATGCCTGTTTTGCTTTATAATGATTCCTGAAAGTTCCGTGATCCTTTCCCTTTTAAGTTCTCCTTCATTTTTTGCAAGGCTTGAAGAAGCCACTGAGATCGTTGAAAGCGGAGTCTTCAATTCATGCGTCATGTTATTGATGAAATCTGTCTTCAGTTCCGACAGTCTTTTTTGTATCAACAGGTTTCTAAGGGTCAGAAAGAATACACCGAATACGATCAGAAGGGTTGCAAATGAAAGGCTTATGGTGAGCCTCATTTCATTCCTGATCCTTTCGGCCCTTTCCGGAAAGAGAATGAAATAATCATAACTGACCGAAAAGTAATTTCTTTCCACATGGTAGCTGTTTAGCATGTAGCCTTCCGTATATATACCCGGAGCCTCTCCTGTTGAGTCTGAAAATATACTGATACGCCCTCCCGGAGAAAGCAGGTACAGCTCCCTGATAACCACCAGCGAGCTGAATCTCACGTTTTCCCCTTCCTCTGAAAGGTATGTTTTAAGAAATTCCTCCCTGTTGGTTGTCAGATTCATCTTGTGATCAAATTCCAGGATGATCTCTTTCCTGATAGAATCCTGCATTTCAGGGGAGACACTGAATCCCAGGTCGTGTATGGCGAAATAGGCATAGTCGTCCAGGGACATAAAGACTGAATCTTCTTTTGTGTCGATATAACGGCTCTCAAATTCGTACAGTCCGAGTCTTGTCAAACCACTGTATCTACTGTCGAATTGTTGCTGCTTGGTACGAAAAGTCTCAGAAATAAAATAATATTGCACCGGTATGAGCATAACAAGGGCAATCCCCGAGATCCATATGAAAGCACGAAATTTCATTCTCTGAAACGAAGATATAAACTATAGGCATCCGTATTTCCCCGCTGACCACACATTAACCTACCATTAACCTGTTGTTAACCATATTGAGACGCCAATCGGCGTATATTTGTTACATCTAATCAAAATTCACAAAATTATGAAAAAGCTATTTACAGTATCAATATTGCTCATTGTAACAGCAGTACTTTCTGTTCCGTCAGCGCTTTCTCAATCCGGAAGCAGGGAATCGGAACGAGAGAGAAAGCGAGAAAGAGAAATTATTGAGGGGCGCAAGGCAGAGGTGTTATCAAAACGTGAAGCTGAAGCAAGAACGGAATATTATTTTCAATCAAAAGCGCCATCAGGGGGAACCTACGTTGTGTCCGGAGGAGACGGATTTGTATTCGATATCTCCGACGGTTCCCAGTCATCCCAGCTGAGTCTCAGCAAACGGTTTGATGGGGAATCGGTTGAAAATGAGGGCACTTTCGAAGTTGATGACCAGGTAAGCCAGATCAGCATCAACCTTGGCGGCGCTGTAAAGGAGGGTAAAATCACCTTAAAGATAAAGCTGCCAAACAAGGAGGATCTTAAGGAAATGACCATTGATAATACTGCTGATGTACAATTTAACCAGATGATTCGCATTACTGGTGAAGACTCAAAATACACGGGAAAGTGGACCTATGAGATCAAGGCCGTTAAGGCGGTGGGGAATTACAGGCTGACGATTCATACCCACTGATCGGGATACCGCTCCTGAAGTCTGACTGGCGACTGCTGACTGGTGACTGGCAGCCGTCAGGTGCTTTTTTCAGCACACATTGTAATAATCTGTCCAAACCTTGTTATCTTTGCACAAATGGAAACAATGATGGCATGGGTGTTTTTATTCTTTAGCGGACAGGAGATCCTGATCGTGGTAGTGGCAGTCCTGTTGTTGTTCGGATCAAAGGAGATCCCCAGGATGGCGCGGATGTTCGGACAGGGAATGAAGGAATTCAGGCGTGCCACAGACGATATAAAACGCGAGATCCAGGACAGCTCTTCGGATGTGGTCAAAGACTTCAAAGAGATCAGGGATGACCTTAAGAAAGATGCCGACGAGGTGGTAAACAATGTAAAAAAACAGGTCGATTCCGATTAGGACACCTGGGTCATTCATGGATAGCAAAACAATCATTTTACTTGTTCTGGGACTCATCCTGCTGCTTGTCAGTGGCAAATACCTCGTAGAAAGCAGCGTGGTGATTGCCAGGCACTTTCGAATTCCCACGGGCATCATTGGACTTACCATCGTGGCCTTTGGCACTTCCGCCCCGGAATTGCTTGTCAGCCTGCAGGCAGCTGTCCAGGGTCATCCCGACATGGCTGTCGGAAACGTGGTGGGCAGTAACATCTCCAATATATTGCTGGTACTGGGTCTGACCACAGTCATCTTTCCACTTGTTGTACAGTCCGAATCTGTCAAAAGAGACTGGCCGATCATGATCGGTTTAAGTATCCTTTTGCTGCTCATTTTACTGGACTACCAGATCTCCAGGCTGGAAGGCGGACTCCTGATCCTCCTCCTGGGCGGTTACATTTTGTTTTCCATTTACCAGTCCAGGAAGCCGCAGTTGAACATTCCCCCGGTTGATGTACCCCTCCGAAAAATGAAGTGGGGGGTTGCAGCGATCATTTTTGCCATCTCCTGCATCGGACTGGCCTTCGGGGCATCCCTCCTGGTTGACAATGCGGCCGAGATGGCACACTATTTTGGCATCAGTGAGCGGGTGATTTCCATTACCATGGTTGCCCTGGGAACCAGTCTGCCAGAATTATCCACATCACTGATCGCAGCATTCAAAAAGGAGACCGACATTTCACTGGGGAACATCATCGGATCGAACATCATGAATATTGTTTCGGTACTGGGTCTGACGGCATTGATCAAACCCTTTTCCATCGTACCTGAGCTGCTTACCATTGATATCCCCTGGATGATCGGTGCAAGTGTGCTTCTGTTCTTGTTCATGATCCCCGCCAGAAAGGGAAGAATCAACCGGCTGGAGGGATCCCTCCTGTTTTTGGCCTATGCCATATATATTTATTTTATCTTTATCGGATGAACCCGATGATACAGACCGATCATATCACCAAGAGCTATGGTTCCCTCCAGGTCCTGAAAGGTATTTCCCTGCAGGTAGCGGAGAGCGAAGTCGTATCCATCGTAGGGGCCTCCGGTGCAGGAAAAACCACGCTGTTGCAGATCATAGGAACCCTGAGCAAATCGAACGGCGGAACCGTACAGATCAACGGGAACGACCTGGCCTCATTACAGGGCAACCAGCTGGCAAGGTTTCGAAACAGAAATATCGGGTTTGTTTTCCAGTTTCATCAGTTGTTGCCCGAATTCTCTGCACACGAAAATGTCTGCATACCCGGTTTCATTGCAAAAACACCACGCAGGTCTGTTGAGAAACGTGCCACGGAACTGCTTGGTTTTCTCGGGTTATCAGCACGTACTGATCACAAGCCGGGCGAGCTTTCCGGGGGTGAACAGCAGCGTGTGGCCATTGCCCGTGCGCTGATCAATGATCCCGCTGTGATCCTGGCTGATGAGCCCTCCGGAAACCTGGATACAGAGAACAAGAACGAGCTGCACAATCTCTTTTTCAGACTGCGGGATGAGTTCGGTAAAACGCTGGTGATCGTCACCCACGATATGCAACTTGCAGAGATGGCCGACCGGATGGTGCGGATGAAGGATGGCAGGATCGTACCACCGGGTGAACTCAGGGCAGAAAAGTGATCTTTGTCCAGGACATAAAACAGTTCCTGGATGAGAAGGTTGCGCAGTACAACCAGCCCGTCTTTATCACCGGGGATCCGATCCAGGTACCCCACGCTTACTCACTGAAGGAGGATATTGAGATCGCGGCATTCCTTACGGCTACCATTGCCTGGGGAAAGCGAAAATCCATCATTGCAAATGCAAACCGGTTGCTGGGCATGATGCGGGGCGGTCCATATCATTTCATCATGGAGCACGAGAGGGAAGATCTTGACCCCTTCCTGGGCTTTGTCCACAGGACCTTCAATGGAATCGACTGTCTCAACTTCATGGAGGCCCTTCAGCGCATATACCGTGAGCATGGAGGGCTTGAGAGGGTGTATACTGAAGGATACGGGCAGGGATCCAGCGTATATGATGCACATGCACACTTCAGGTCGGTATTTTTCGGCAACCTGCTGCCCGGGAGGACAGGGAAGCACCTTTCAGATGTGACCTCCAATTCTGCAGCCAAACGATTGAACATGTTCCTCAGGTGGATGGTTCGAAAGGACGATGGCGGGGTTGATTTTGGCATTTGGGAGGGGATTCCGGCGAGCGGACTGATGATACCGCTGGATGTGCATACCGGGAATTCTGCCAGGAAACTCGGACTGCTCCTTCGCAAGCAGAATGACTGGAAGGCTGTGGAGGAACTGAGCGGTCAGCTTCGTATCTTTGATCCTTCCGATCCTGTGAAATATGATTATGCGTTGTTCGGACTTGGTGTGTATGAAAAATTCTGAGCATGGCCAACCAGTGGTTTAAATTCAAGAAGTTCATGATCCGGCAGGACCGTTGTGCAATGAAGGTGGGTACTGATAGTGTGATCCTGGGGTCCTGGGTCAGGATCGGGGAGGCGCGAACAGCCCTTGACATCGGCACCGGCACCGGTTTACTTGCCCTGATGCTTGCCCAACGATCATACCTGCTACAGGTAGATGCCCTGGAAATTGATGCGCAAGCGGCCAGTCAGGCTGCGAAGAACGTGAAGGAATCGGCGTTCAGCGACCGCGTGAATGTCATTCGTGGAGATTTCAGGGATTTTTCCATTCAGACCGACAAGCGGTATGACCTGATCATTTCCAATCCGCCCTATTTTCAACGTTCCATTGCGCCATCGGACTTGCCACGCATGGTTGCCAGGCATGCCCAGAAACTTGGGGCAGCAGAAATTCTTGAAAAGTCAGGTGAACTATTGCGTCCGGAGGGTCAGCTGTGCATGGTGATGCCATTTGAACAGGTGGAGGTTGTGGTATCAGGTGCATTAGCAAGCGGACTGTATCCCGCAAGATTATTGGAGATCCATGCAACACAAGGGTCGGGACCGAAGCGCTCATGCGTATTGTTTAGCTTACAAAAACCTGTCCACCCAGTCACGGAGAGATTGGTGATCGAGGAGGGTGGCAGGCACCGGTATTCGGATGAATACGTGCAATTGACGAAGGACTTCTACCTGGATTTCTGATCAGAGGCTGCTGATGTCCCTCGGGATCTCCACTTCGTGTTCTTCGAAGCTGATGCCATAGCTGGAAAGCTCCTGCAATACCGGTTCGTAGACCTCTTTCATGATGGGGAGTTGCACGCCCGACATATTGAGTTTTCCTTCCAGGATCAGTTTCCCGGTGATGGCAACGGGAAGACCGACAGTGGCTGACATGGCGGTTTCATTTGTGTCTTCGCCGATATAGGTAAGGGTGGAGAAGATCTTCATGCGACGGTTGTTTTCGATATAGTCGAACTGGTGTTGCATGACGATCATGTCTTTGTCACCAGGTTCCAGCGACCATCTCTTTTCGAGGATGGATTGCAGGACCTTTGCCGGGGTTAATCCGTTTACACCGATTGGTATGTCATCGAAGATGCCAAGCCATTTAAGGCGTTTCATCATTTCGGATTGCATTGTGATGCCCAGGTATGCCGAAAGTTTCTCTTCTACGGGGATATCGACCCGGTAGGCCATGAAACTATTGATGAAATCCCTGCAGGTCATCGTGGCTGTATTTTCCATCACGTAGCTATCGTCGGTGGCCCCGAGCTGGACGAAGGTATCCCATGCTCCACAGAAGCCGGGTCGGCGGATGGTCCCCCTGAACATGGTCTCCAGGTGGTGCAATCCATAGGTTTCCCTGTATTTGAGCGAATCGCGGTTTCCATAGACTTCAAACAGCCCCAGGTTTGGTACGTCAATGGTTTCGATGCGGCTAAAGAGTTTGTGGTAGGGGATGTATTTAAATTTGCCGTTGTGGAGGAAGCGGGCGCCATCTTTTCCTGCAAGGATTACATTCCTGGGATTCCAGGTAAACTTATATTGCCAGGGGTTGTTTTCAAACCCGGGAGCCACCAGTCCGCCCGTACTGGACTCAAAAGCGATCAGCTCCAATCCGCGATCCCTGATCCTGTCGATCATTTGCATGGCCGACATATGGTCGATGCCCGGATCGACACCACATTCATTCATGATCAGTACCCCTTTTTTCTTTGCTTCTTCATCCAGTTGCCTGATCTCCGGGGCGGCATAGGAGGCGGTGACCATATTTCTGCCTTGCGAGACACATGCTTTCGCCACGAGGGGGTGCATACGTGCGGGCAGCATGGAGATCACCAGGTCGGCCCGGGAGATCTCGCTGTTGAGTTGTTGCGGATCTGTGGCATCAAATTCAAAGGAGGTGCAATTGGCAAAGCCCCTGATTTTTTGTGCAGCGGTGGAGGCAGATTTATCTCCCAGGCGGATTTTGACCTTCAGTTCTTTTGCATGCACTGCGAAATATTTGATCAGCATGTTCGACGAAAGTCCGGCTCCAAGGATGAGAATGGTATTCATAATCGATGAGATTGGAAGACTAAAGATACCATGAAGGCATGGAGAAATCTATCTGCGTGGGCCTTCTTTAGAACATATCGTTCGGCTGCCGGTCATCCGTCTTCAGCGAGACGGTATCTCCCCCGAGCTGCCTCGTACAGGGGCAGGGAAAGAATGGATTGGCGACTGCCCTTCGACAGGCTCAGGGCACTACATCCTAGAAATGGAAATAATACTGGCGACTGATATACTCTATCCCTGCTGTTGTTTCAGGATCCTGGCGATGTATTTGCCGATGATATCGAATTCGATATTCACGACAGTTCCTGGCTGAAATGTATGGAAGTTGGTCACCTCGTATGTAAACGGGATAATGGCCACCTCGAAGGATCTCTCTTTGGAGTTCACCACTGTGAGACTTACGCCATTAATGGAGACGGATCCTTTTTCAACGGTGATATGTTCCTCGCTTTTCGGATCAAACTCGAAGGTAAAATACCAGCTGCCTTCAGCTTCTCTTACTGATGTACAAGTGGCCGTAAGGTCGACATGACCCTGGACCATGTGTCCGTCCAGTCGTCCGTCCAGCTTCGTGCTTCGTTCCAGGTTGACTTTGTCACCCTGTTTCAGCAGACCGAGATTTGATTTAAGCAAGGTTTCCTGGATGGCGGTTACGGTGTAGGTTTTGTCTGTAATATCGACAACGGTAAGGCACACCCCGTTATGGGAGATGCTCTGGTCTATTTTCAGTTCATCGGCGAATGAACATTCCAGGGTGATATGCAGGTTGTCTTTTTCCTTATTCAGTGCAACAACAGTTGCTGTTTCTTCAACGATTCCTGAAAACATATATTTGTCTGTTTATTTGATTTCAAATGCTTTTTTAAATTCATCCACTTTGTCGAGTTTCTCCCATGTAAAGAGCTCGACTTCAAGCTCCACTTCCGGGAAATACTGGGATGAAAACGTTTTTTTCACCACCCTGGGGGTTCTTCCCATATGGCCATATGCCGCGGTTTCGCGGTATATCGGGTTCCTGAGTTTCAGATTTCTTTCGATGGCAGCGGGCCGGAAATCATACAATTCTGGATCGCTGATTTTGGCAGCAATCTCACTGTCGGTGAGGCCTGTTTTCGCGGTTCCGTATGTGTTCACATAGATTCCCACCGGTTGTGCCACTCCAATGGCATAGGACAATTGTACGAGGATCTCATCGGCAACGCCAGCTGCAACGAGATTTTTCGCCACGTGACGTGATGCATATGCAGCCGACCGGTCTACTTTTGACGGGTCCTTACCGGAGAAAGCACCACCACCATGGGCTCCTTTACCGCCGTAGGTGTCGACAATGATCTTGCGGCCAGTGAGGCCTGTATCACCGTGCGGACCACCGATCACAAATTTGCCGGTAGGGTTGACATGCAGGATAAAGTTGTCGTCGAAAAGGTTTCTGATCCGTTCCGGCAGGGTCTTCATCACGCGGGGAATGAGGATCTCCCTGACATCGGATTTTATTTTATCGAGCATGCGCTCATCATCGTTGTCGAATTCATCGTGCTGTGTGGAGACTACGATTGTATGTACCCTGACCGGGTCGTTGTTATCACTGTATTCGATCGTCACCTGGGATTTTGAATCTGGCCTCAGGTAGGTCATCACTTTGCCTTCCCTGCGGATTTTTGCCAGCTCCTGGAGCAATTTATGGCTCAGGTCGAGCGCCAGTGGCATGTAGTTATCGGTCTCTTTCGTAGCATAGCCGAACATCATGCCCTGGTCACCGGCACCCTGGTCCATAGGGTCTTTCCTTACAACGCCCCTGTTGATATCCGGGGATTGTTCATGGATCAGTCCCATCACACCGCAGCTGTTGCATTCGAACTGGTAATCACTTTTTGTATACCCAATCTCACAGATGACCTGCCGTGCGACCTTCATCACATCGATATAAGTTTTGGTCTTCACTTCGCCCGCCAGGACGACCTGGCCTGTAGTGACCAGCGTTTCACAGGCAACTTTTGAATCGGGATCATAGGCCAGGAATTCATCAAGCAGGGCATCAGAGATCTGATCGGAGATTTTATCAGGGTGTCCTTCAGACACCGATTCGGAGGTAAACAGGTAAGACATTATTTCTTCGGATTTTGTTAATAATCATACTGTCGCGGAAGGGACAGGGATTTGTTGCAGGAACTGTTTTAGCATTTTTTTTTAGTGGTTGCAATCAGCCAAATCCCTCCACAAAATTAAGACAGACAAAGGAAGTTATTATTTTAGTTGCAACCAAAAAAAAGCAGCGAATTAACAACGCTGCTTTTTTAGATCAAGATGTGTGTAATCCTTTATTCACAACCCAGCTGGGGAGTGCTTAGTTTCTTTTCGGCCTTTGACAGGAAGGGCTCTTCGGTTACATTATTGTATGCCTCGCATGCCTCTGTATAATTTGCCGTATTCTGGTAGGCGAGTCCGAGCTCGTAGCTAAGGGCAGATACCAATACCGGATCCGTTTCATAGGCCAATGCTGCGGTGGCCAGTTCGATTGCCAGGTCGAACTCGATCATTTTATTCCTGGCTGATGCTGCCTGCCAGTAGGCATAAGAGTTCTTGTCATTTGCCTGCAGTGCCTGCTCGGTGATATCCAGCAGAAAGGTGTAATCGGGATCTTCTGTATCCATATACATCAGTTCCTCTTCAATAAGACCACGGTAGTAGTCATTGATTGCTGCATTGATGTTATCAATCAGTTCATCATCACCTTTCTGGGTGGCCTTTTCCTTTGCAATGGCAAATTCCTCGAGCATTTTATCGACTTCTCCGAGTTCTTTGTAAACAAGGCCTTTTCCCTGGTGTGCTTTATACATATTGGGCTTCATCTCCAGGACATTGTTGAATGTCACAAGAGCTTCGTCGTATTTTGACTGCTGCAACAGGATATTTCCCTGGCGGAGATACAACGGTGGCAGGTATCTTTTTGCTTTCGTGGCAAATTCTTCCTGGGCGCCGTATTCTTCTGAATACTGAACTGTTTTTTCAAGGGAAGGCAACGCCATGTCGTACTGCTTTCTTTTCATCAGTGTCATTGCCTGCCTGTAATGTGTTCCCACTATCTGTTCCTGAGCTTTGACTTTCATATCGTTGGCTTCATCACCCACCTGGTCGGAAAGTGCAAGTGAATTGTTGAACTGGGCAAGCGCAGTTTCATAGGATTGCTCATTGAGACTTTCCACGCCGGCATTGAATTCATTGATCACATCCGCAAGTGTCGTCTGAGAAAATAGTGATCCCGTTGCCAGTATCAGTGCAGCTAAGGTTGCTAATACTCTTTTTTTCATAGGTTTACACGGTTTAATATTTTTGAATCGTCAAATATATAAATATTAATATATGTAAACAAATACAGTGCCAAATGGTTTGGATTTGGTTAATTGTTTGAAAATGAGCAAATGGGAATGCCTGTGGAAAAATTAATACAGGGAGAAGAAGGGGCCTGCAAAGGGTTGGCAGGACATCCTCAATGGGGTTTGGAGTGATCGCGTACTCAGTGATTTTCTTTTCCCGTGATCTCTCGAAACACCGTTTCCAGGTTCTTATGTTTCTGGTTCATAGACAGGACCGTCAGTTTTTTTTCCACTGCAAATTTAAATATGGCCGACCTGATGTCTTTTGTTTCATTTGTGGCAAGCAGGTAGATATTGCCAGGCAATTCCCGGACCTCTTCTACCACATCGAGGGTCTTCCAGGTTTCTGCAGGACAGTTTTCTTCCAGTTCAATCTCGATGGTTTGCACAGATCCCCTTTCTTTTCCTAAAGAACCTGCAGCGTCATCGGCCCTGATGATACCTTTATCGATAATGATCACCCTGTCGCAAATGGCTTCCACCTCCTGCATGATGTGGGTGGAAAGGATCACGGTTTTTTCTTTTCCAACAGTTGAGATCAGGTTGCGAATTTCAACGATCTGGTTGGGATCCAGTCCGGAGGTCGGCTCATCCAGGATCAGTACTTCGGGATCGTGGATCAATGCCTGTCCAAGGCCGACTCTCTGCCGGTATCCTTTTGACAATTTTCCGATCCTTTTGTGCCGTTCCCCGGTAAGGCCGACTTGCCTGATCACCTCGTCGACACGTTGTCTGGCTTCTTTCCCGTTGATGCCATATAGGCCTGCGACATAATGCAGGTATTCCTTCACGTACATCTCAAGGTAAAGGGGATTGTGTTCAGGGAGATAGCCGATGATCTTCTTGACCTCCATAGGTTGCTCCCGGTTATTCAGTCCGTTGATGAATATTTCACCTGATGTTGGAGGTAGAAAGCCTGTGATCATGCGCATTGTTGTGGATTTACCTGCTCCGTTGGGGCCGATGAATCCAACGATCTCCCCCGATCTGATCTCAAAGGAAACCTCTTTTACAGCCCATTGCTCTCCGAATTTCCTGGATATTTTTTTTACACTAATGGACACAGCACCTCCCTGTCATTGTCATCCTTCCCATTTCATTAACCGTACATGAACTGACCCACCTTGGCAAAACTCGCCCTGGGGTTCACGCACATTACGGGAATTCCTTCATCATTGGCGATCAGGTACTGTTCTTTTGCGGCAAAAATCAGGTCCATAAGCGTCATATGCTTGGTTGTGGTTATCAGGATCAGGTCAGCACCGATGCTTTTGGTAAACCGGAGTGTCTCCTTCATAAAATTCTTACCATCGCTTGCTGTATGGATCTCGTATTCGATATTGTTCTGGATCAGGAACCTGATGGCGAAATTAAGATTCACATTGATTTTTTTCTGAAGGGACTTGTCCTTTGCCGGAGCTTTAAAGAGGTGCACCTTTGAATTCAGGTATTTACCCAGGAAAATTGCCCACTGCAGTTTTTCCTTGTTTTCAGATTTAAAATCGATGGGAAAAACAATATCGGTAAACCTTTCCTTGTCTGAAGGCTCTTTCTGGACCACCAGGAACGGAACAGTTGATCCGTTGATCACACGCAGTGCCTTGCTGCCGAAAAGTTTCTGGCTGCCTTTCATGCCGTGTGTTCCAAGGATAACAAAGTTGACATTATTGGCCTCTTCCGAGGCGTAGTCGGAAATCTCGTCGAAGATAGATCCTTCCCTGAGCACGTAACCAATTTCATGTCCCAGCTCCTCCGTGTGCTTCTTACAGGCTTCCTTAAGTTTCTCTTCAGCCTGGGCGGCCTCAGACGATTCCATGACCACGTGGAACAGCAGTACATTGTTTTCAACGATCCGGCCTATTTTGGCTGCATGCTTCAAAGCATTCAATGCTGGATTGGAGAAATCCCATGTTACCAGTATTGTCTTTTTTTCCTGACTCATCTTTGCTAGGTTTAATTCGGATGTAAAATTAGTCGTTTCAATCCACATTGTAAAGGAATGCGAATGAAAAACGATCATTTGCAGGTCCTTAGTATAGAGAACGTAATATCTTTGGATAAATGCTGATTCAGTCTTAAAAATCTTATTTTTGTACATTGAATTTGAAAAAGAGCTAGAAACTGTAAAGAATGTAGACCAGATGACGAGATCAACAGTAAAGGAATTATTATCGGGAGAAAAAGTAAATTCAGAAGTATTGCTCAAGGGATGGGTGAGAACGAGGCGGGGGAACAAGAATGTTGCATTCATTGCAGTGAATGACGGGACAGTGATTCATAACATCCAGGTAGTGGCCGACGCGGAAAAGTTCCCGGAGGAGGTACTGAGGGATGTGACAACCGGAAGTTCCATTTCAGTAAGAGGACAGCTTGTTGAATCCATGGGAAAGGGACAGTCGGTTGAGATACAGGCATCGGAGCTGGAGGTGCTTGGCACAAGTGATCCTGAAGATTATCCATTGCAGAAGAAGGGTCACTCATTTGAATTTCTAAGGGAGATCGCGCATCTGCGTTTCAGGACCAATACTTTCGGGGCTGTATTCAGGATCAGGCATGCCTTGTCGTTTGCCATTCACAACTATTTCAATGAAAAGGGTTTTTTCTACCTGCACACCCCGATCATCACTGCATCGGATGCTGAAGGAGCTGGCGCTATGTTCAGGGTAACCACCCTTGATCTCGATAATATTCCAAGGGATGATCGTAAAAAGATAGAATTCGGACAGGATTTCTTTGGCCGGTCCACCAACCTGACAGTCTCCGGTCAGCTCGAAGGTGAGCTCGGAGCACTGGCGTTATCTTCCATCTACACCTTCGGGCCCACGTTCAGGGCTGAGAACTCCAACACTCCAAGGCATGTTGCGGAGTTCTGGATGATAGAGCCGGAAATGGCGTTTTATGATATCCATGACAACATGGACCTTGCGGAAGATTTTTTAAAATACCTGGTGAGGTATGCGATGGAGCATTGTGCGGATGACCTGGAATTTCTGAACAAGATGGTTGACAAAGAGCTCCTTGAGCGGCTCAGGTTCATTGTTTCCAATGATTTTGTAAGGATGGGATATACAGAGGCGGTTGAGATTCTTGAGAAGTCGGGCAAAAAGTTTGAATTCCCGGTGAAATGGGGTTCAGACCTCCAGGCAGAGCATGAGCGGTACCTGGTTGAGGAGGAGTTTAAAAAACCTGTGATCCTCACTGACTATCCTGAAGAGATTAAGTCGTTCTATATGAAGCAGAATGAGGATGGTAAAACGGTCCGGGCCATGGATGTCCTGTTTCCGAAGATCGGTGAGATCATCGGGGGATCGCAACGCGAAGAGGATTATGATAAACTTGTTCAACGGATGCGTTCGATGGATGTTCCTGAGGAGGAGTTGTGGTGGTACCTGGATACAAGGAGATTCGGAACGGTTGAGCACAGTGGATTCGGATTAGGATTTGAACGATTGCTGATGTTTGTAACAGGCATGAGCAATATCAGGGATGTAATCCCATTTCCACGTACACCAAAAAACGCAGAGTTTTAGAAAAGAGATATGTTAAAACAGAGGCTTCAGCAAAAACTACTTCAGAAGTTATCACCGCAGCAGATCCAGATGATCAAGCTGCTGGAGATTCCTGCTGTTCAGCTGGAGCAAAGGATCAAGAAAGAGCTGGAGGAGAACCCGGTGCTTGAAGAGGGAGCCGACGAACAGTCTGACCAGGATCAGGACCAGGAGCTGGAGGAGACAGCTGACCAGGACCAGGAGGAATTCGCGCTGGAGGATTACATGGAGGATGATGAGATCCCTTCTTACAAGCTCAATGCCCAGAATTATTCAAAAGATGACAAGCAGGAGGAGATCCCTTTTTCTGGCGGAAGCAGCTTCAGTGAGCATCTCAGCGAGCAGATGGGGTTGAGGAAGCTTGATGAAAAGCAGGAGCTGCTCGGGGAATATATCATTGGTAATATCGATGAGGATGGTTACCTGCGCAGGGAGTTGGAGGCTATTTCTGATGACCTCGCCTTTACTTTTGGCATGGAAACGTCCTATGAGCAATTGCACGAGGTGCTGATGATCATACAGGATTTTGATCCGCCCGGTGTGGGTGCCAGAAGCCTGCAGGAATGCCTGATGCTGCAACTTGAGAGGGAGGGATTCGAAGATCCGGAGGAGGAGATCGCCCACAAGATCCTGAAATTCCATTTCAGTGAGTTTACAAATAAACATTACGACAAGATCATCAATCGCCTCTCCATCAAAGAGGAACAACTGAAGGAGGCCCTGGATGTAATAATCAGGCTGAATCCCAAGCCAGGGGGAGCATACGGGGATACGCAAAGCAAGACCTTTCACCAGATCGTTCCGGATTTTATCCTGGAGCTCAACAACGGGGAGCTGGAATTGTACCTGAATTCATCCAATGTGCCAGAGCTGCGGTTGAGCCGCACCTACACTGAGATGCTGGAATCCTACAATGCGAATAAGAAGAATGCATCCAGGGAGAACAAGGATGCCGTTACCTTTGTAAAGCAAAAGCTTGATTCGGCAAAATGGTTCATTGATGCGATCAGACAACGCCAGAACACTTTGCTGCTGACCATGGAGGCGATCCTGCAATACCAGGCCGAATATTTCCAGGATGGTGAGGAGGTATTGTTGAGGCCGATGATCCTGAAGGATATTGCTGATATGACCGGGCTGGATATCTCAACGATCTCCCGTGTGGTGAACAGCAAATATATCCAGACACACTTCGGGATCTTTCCTTTGAAATATTTCTTCAGCGAAGGGCTCCAGACCGACAGCGGGGAAGAGGTTTCCACCCGTGAGATCAAAAAGATCCTTCAGGATTTTATTCAGAATGAAGATAAGCGGAAACCTTTGACAGATGATAAGCTGGCTGTGATCCTGAAGGAGAAGGGATACCAGATCGCCAGACGCACTGTTGCCAAGTACAGGGAGCAGCTGAATGTGCCGGTGGCAAGGCTCCGAAAAGAACTATAAAAATTGCAGCATGGAGAGATCTATTGCAAGGATCGTTTCTTATCTTTTTCACCCCCTTTTGATCACTTCAATCGGCATGCTCATCCTTTTCAATTCCGGGACTTCCCTCTCTGTCCTTCAGCCGGAAGTCAAGCGTCTTTCCTTGATTATCATCACACTTTTCACCTTTGTGTTTCCGGCAGCCATGATCATTATGTTGCATATAACAAAAGTGATTGAAAGCATTGAGCTGAGTAAAAGAAGGGAGCGGATCCTGCCTGTATCCCTTACCATAGTCCTGTACCTGTTCACATTTTTTATCATGCGAGGGATTCCTCAGCTGAATGGAGGACACATTGTCTTCCTGTTTTGTCCGCCCGCAGTACTGTTTCTCATATTACTGGTAAATAATTTCATAAAACCGAGCATACATATGGCGGCGTTGGGGATGTTGCTGGGGCTGCTTTTGATCCTGATCTTTTTTTACGGAGCGGCCGTGCAATTGTTATTTATCATTGGGGTACTTGCTGCCGGGCTTGTGGGATCGGCAAGGCTGATATTAAAGTTGCATACACCCCGTGAGGTGTTTACCGGGTTCATGACCGGTCTGCTTGTCACGATCGTGGCCCTGACCATATACATTATTTAGCTGTTGCCGGGTGGACTACTGCTTTACAACGCCCTTCACCTCTTCTTTTTTATCATCTTCCTGCTGCTCAACCTCATCCTGCATCATGGTCAGTTTCATCAGCACCTCATCATACACCTCGTCGAGCTGTTCCGGATGTTTGCTGTACTCTGCAAGGGTTCTAAGGTATTTTTCCCTGGACACGCCATGTTTCTCCAGGATTGAACTGTACAGATCGATGCTGTCAACAGGGTTAAACTTCCTGTAATAGTTCATATCATTTGTTATACCGTCCATCAGGTGCATATCTGCAAGTACCAGGATAAAAACATCACGTTCGATAAATTCATTTCCGTGTATTTTTTTCTCCCGGTTACAGGCAGAAAGGATGGTAATTGCTGCAGCGAGCAGGCAGAGTGTATATCTCCGCATGAGAGGGCTATTTAATGTCATTGAACCTGTATCCTATCATAATTTCGTGGCTTCCCATGTTGTATTTTCTCAGGTCGGTGATCCCGATATCATAGGCGTATCCGAAATAGAATTTGTCATCGTAATTATAACCAGCCATTACAGTGATCGCTTCGTGGAACCTGTAACCTGTTGCCAGCCATACCATCTCCATCCATTCCACTTTTGTTGTCACTTCGAACCTGTATTGTTTCGGTGCTGTTGCTTTCACAATGGCCGATGGTTCAAGGATCCAGTCCGGATCCACTTCATAGCGATAGCCGCCTGTAATATAAAAGTGACTGTTCAGCTTATTAAGTCCTGTTTTCTCCTCGAAGATCTCAAGTTTATTGTTCAGGAGCTGAGCGACAGATACCCCTGCATAGAAGTCATCGGCATAGAGGTACACTCCCACGCCGGCATCGGGTACATATGTTGTGCTTACAATTCCCTGGATGAACATGTCGGATGGATCTTTTGCCGTGAGCTGGGTCCCGTCAACCCTGTATTGCAGCATACTGAATGAGAGCCCCATTGAAAGTCGCATATCGGGATTCAGGGCGATATTGTATGCATAGGAGCCTGAGATGCCCGTCCTGCTTGTAGGGCCTGTCACATCGGTATAGACTGTGCCCCCGAACCCCATGTCCATATTGGCATGCGGACCGTAGAACGAGATTGAATTGGTGAGTGGCGGATCTGTCATTCCCACCCACTGGAACCTGTGGCTGGTCTTGATCTGGTAATAATCATGGACGCCTGCAACTGCAGGATTCAACACGAAATCATTGAACATGTACTGGGTATAGTGTGGGAGCTGCTGGCCTGTGACATTCATAGTGCACAGCAGTGTGGCGAGCAGGAGTATATATTTTTGACTTCTCATGGTTACCTGATAATAGTTACGTTACCTGTGATCGGTGTTGCTTCAGGGGAGGTGATGATCACGTAATAATATGTACCCACCGGAACATTTTTCCCTTTGAATGTACCGTCCCACCGTTTCTCATCGGAATATCCCTTTGAGGAGAAGACCATGGAACCCCAGCGATTGTATACTTCGACAATTATTTCCGGATATTTATCGGCATTGTCGATGTCGAAATATTCATTGATAAAGTCACCATTTGGTGAAAATGCATTATAGACCGTGATATCCTCCACAAGTTCAATGAATA
>CAKZNC010000151.1 GCA_937129385.1 uncultured Bacteroidota bacterium | reverse complement strand
CAACGTTCTGTTACAGCTGTGAGAAATTTCCATGTAGGAGACTTAAACAAATGGACAAACGCTACCGCGAAAAATATGGAATGAGCATGTTGGAGAACCTGGAAACTATAAGGGATAGCGGACTGGATCATTTCATTGAGGGGGAGCGTGAGAAGTGGCGGTGTAATCAATGCGGAGCGGTCCTTTCAGCCCATCGTGATGAGTGCCTTCAATGTGGAGAACCCTATCGGGGGCAGAATAAAATCGGCACATCATCAATAACATGATTCAGTAATTCCACTCTATTTCAACGGATGATCGAATTCCTCGCCGCAGTGTTCAAGTGAGTAGATCACCGACATGCTGATGAAGAATGCAAAATCACTGTCCCGGAACTGACTTCCTGATCCAGGTTTTGCAGCATATTTTTCCATCACCTTGTAAAGCGTCGGAACCAGGGGTTTCGCTATTCCCCTGAGCAATTCGATGGACCTGGCCGCATGCAATGCAAGCCATGGCCGCTCATCCTGGAGAAATTTTCCGAGAACAGGCAGTGCAATATCGGTTTGTGCCATTCGTGCAAGGGTAAAGGCAGCCTCAACCTGCACCACCGGGGAAGCGTCATTCAATCGTTCGCTGAGGGCCGGCACCGCCTCCATTGCATCACCTTCAAGATACTGAAGCCCCATTACTGCCCAGAATCGCACGCCGCTGTCATCGCTGCCCAGGGCTGCAATCAGATCTGCAACATCTTCCTTTCCCACCATTTCAGCTGCATCCAGGACAGCCTCCACATCGTACTGCCCAGGATCGTGTCCCATTTCATAGGGGGAGCTTCCTGCCGAACGGATCATGTATTCAGGCTCATTCAACATTCCCAGGTCACGGGTTTCAATGATCCATGCATGCAATTGTTCCCGCATATCAAGCATCGTTTGCTCATGTTCCGGGTCCTCTGCCAGGTTATTCAGCTGATCAGGATCATCCACCAGGTCATAGAGTTCCTCAACCGGCTTGGGATCATAAAACCGCTCAAATTCGGAATTCAGCTCTCCAATTTCATGCAACCTGTTGATCTCCACGAAAGCCTCTTTTTCCTTTGTATCAAAGATATTTCCGGGCTGCATATAGGGATAGTGTGGCCGGTAGTTCCTCGTATACAGGTACCTGTCATCCAGCACGCACCTGGATGTTTCATACATATTGTCGGCCCTGCTCCTGGAGCAAACCACGTGGTTACGCGTATCAAACTCCTTTTCACCCATAAAGGGAATTCCCTTCATCGTACCAGGGATCTCGATGCCCGCCAGGTTCAAAACCGTTGGCGCAAAGTCAGAGAATGTGACAAGCTGTTCAGATTCGCTTCCCGTTTTAAAAGGAGCCAGGTGCCTGTATTTCTTTGGAATATGTACGATGAACGGAACGTGCAATCCTGTCGTATAGAGCCATCTCTTGAATCCCGGCATCCCGGCGCCATGGTCGGAAAAGAAAAACACAAATGTATTCTCCAACTCTCCATCCTCCTCGAGGAGCCCCAGGATATGACCCACGAGTGTATCGAGAACAGTAATATTGTCGTAGTAGTGTGCCCAGACTTCGCGCATTGCTTCTGTATCGGGATGGATCGCCGGGACAGGTGCATCTGCGGGATCATGGATCAATGCCGGATCGAGTCCAGAAGTATTCCGCTTCCAGTTTTTAGTCTTCTGGGCAGCCCCTTCATGTGTCATCCCAAGTGTGAAATAGCCATACCAAGGCTTCTCTCCACGTTGTCGCCAGGGGGCCCAATCCTCTCTCCAGTGCAGGTAATCGAAACGCTCCTCTGGCCTGTCCGGATTAAAATTGTAGTCGGTCTTCCCGTACATGGAGGTGAAGTACCCGTTTTCGGTGAGGTACTCCGGGAGGGTCATGATAAACTCCGGTAAATCAATGTTGTTCCTTAAATGCTGGGTTCCCAGTGAAGTAGCCGGGATCCCGGTGATCAGGGTCGACCTGGAGGGAGAGCAGATCGGCGCTGCCGCATAGGCTCTTTTGAATACAACACCCTTTTCTGCAAGTGCATCGAGGTTGGGTGTGGTGGCATATTCATCACCATAACAACCCAGGTTCGGACTGATGTCTTCACAATTGATCCAGAGAATATTGGGAGGAGGCAGGTCTGCTGAACCTTTACGCGAAGATGTGTTGCAGCCGGTGAGGAATAATGCAGTTGCGAGGAACCCGAAAATAAAGCTTTTCATGACCAGTTGAGCTATTCGTTTATACAATTTAGGGGCATTAAGTTATGAAATATCATTTGAATCATGGAGCAGATCGGTCACGATTGTTATATTCCATCAAGTGAGTACACCTTAGAGACTTTCCTACTGTCCGGTGGTTTTGACGAGCAACCTGGTGGAAACCATGCCACCGGTCGGATCGATGATCTGCAGGTAGTAGATGCCTTCCGGATATCCGGAAATGTCAATCATTCCATCTTGCTTCACATCAACCAGGTCCAGTGCTATGCCTGCCGGGCTGATCAGTTGGTATTTCATGTCGTCCCTGTGACCTGACAGATGAAATATTCCATCGGAAGGATTTGGAAAAATGCGGATCTGCGCCATGGAATGTGGATCCTGGATGCCTGTCTGCTTCTCAATCACCGTAACCGTAAAACTCATTTCCATTTTGTCCACACCCCCCAGCTCTGTGCCCCCGTCATCCTCCAGCTGAACTGTCACAACAGCTTCGCCAGTATTCTTGGCATAGATGGTAAGGGCTGTCCCGGAGGCTTCCACCACCCTTACGATATCCCTGTCGGAGGAGGTTGCTGATACGAAAACCTCCTGTTTGGCTTCATTCCCGTCGTCCAAACCACTAAGCATCAGCACATGAAAATCGGTTCCCTTCACAAGAGATGTATCAGCTATCTGTGTAACCACGGGAGGATGGTTAATCTCGCTGAGCACCTTCACCTCAAATGACTTGCTGACTTTCCCATAGAATTCCCCGGGGGTATCTGTCACTGTCACTGTGATCTCAGCAGTTCCCGATGCTCCCTCAACAGGAGAAAACCGAAGCGTTCCCGAATTTGAGGGAGAGATGTATTCTACCTGTATATCTCCTGTAAGAGAGGGATCACTGCTTGATGCCGTCACAACGATCTCATTCCCTGTACCGCTGCCATGACTGATCCCGGTGAGATCCATGACCTGCTCTCCGCTGGTGCTCAGCATCAACATATCAGCGGGTCCATCCATTGAAGGTGGCACAAGTCCGGAGGAATAGACAAGGGTCGTAATACTTTTAGCCGGTAGCGTGAAGGACCTGCCAGATACCTCCCCGTAATCCACACATTTTTCAGTTGACGACGATCGATACAGTTTCCATGTCTCCGGCAGATTTTCACTGAACGAGACATCTTCATTGACAGACCCATTGTTCAGCATGACCATTGTAAATTCACCTCTTACCTTATGGGTAAAGGCGATGACGCCGATATCGGAATTATCACTGGCTGCCTCCACCTGCACTGCGCCGGGTCTGATGTACCTGAAAAAATGTTTGGATGCATAATAGGAGAGCTGGTCATTGCCGATATCACCTTTCTCCATTCCCCGGAAGTGCCCGTTGGTCCACCAGATCCAGGAAGATATCTTCCCAAATTTCAGTGCCCCGAAGATTCGCCTGGCATCGGTCATGGCTCCATCCCAGCCATTTGTGTTGAAACCGGTTTCCGACATCCAGAGGTTGCCCGGTTGAAGCTGCTGCAGATAATCCTGCATCCGGTTCCATTCATATGCAGACCCGGAACCCAATGTGATCCCGTCGCCACCGTACGAATGGGTGCAATACATATCGATCATGGATGCTGCCACCGAATCGGTGAGAAAAGGATTCATGATAGTTTTCATACGATCAAGGAATGCGACTGTTTCGGGTGCGATCAACCGCACATGGTCCACCCCTGCCTCAATCATCCTGTGATGTACTGAGTCAACCATTGCTTTATACTCCTCCCCGGTGTAGACACATCCCAGTGTCCATTGCGGGTGCCCGAGGTTGGGCTCGTTTTGCAGACTCAGGCAGTACACCTTTACACCTGAATTTGCCTCGTAGGTTTTGATATACTCAACGATAAAATCAGCGAATTCGCCGTAATATTCAGGCAGTAACCTGCCACGCATAAAATCATTGTTGTCCTTCATCCATGCAGGAGGTGACCAGAGAGAGAGCATCAATTTCAGTGAATCACCGTTCTGCCTGAGCTTCTGGTCCATTGCAGCGACAAATTTCGTGCTCGAATTGAGATAACTTCCATCGCCTTTCAGATTTGAGTATGTTGCATTGTACACTGCATTTGCTCCCCCGTTCTGGAAATTTGGCAGGTGCTTATCCGGATCATATACACCCTCCCTGTAGTTAAAGGATCCCACCATGTTGATCCGTATCACGGTCTGCCCCATATCATCAACCATGAAATCAATGAACTCATCTGAATACCAGTCGGGATACCCCGATGGGGGACCATAAAAGAACGCACCGGCTCCCCCGTATCCGCCAAATCCGTCAATGACCTGGTATTCGGACTGTAATTCCACAGTAAGTGCTGACTGGGAAAAAATATACACACTGGTAAATAGGTAGATTACAACAGGTAAAGCAACCCGCAGGGGCTTTCTAAGGTAGATCATGTCTGAAAATGTTAGATGGTTAGTCTCGGAGGGTAAAAATAGGCAAACTATTTGTGTATATGGAAGCAAATCATTGAAAATACACTCAGAACAGGATTTTATGGCACCGAAAGCTAATGAGGAAAGGGGTAACGAGCAAAACAAGCATTCCAAAAATCAAGATCAGGAAAATCACGATCAAAAAGGTCACGGGCAGAAGGATCACGGTGACCACGGCGATCATGACCACGATGGTCACGGGGGCCACGACCACTCCGGTCACCATGCCATGATGATCAGGGATTTCAGAATGCGGTTCTGGATATCTCTTGCTGTTACCCTGCCTATACTGATCCTCTCCCCGATGATCCAGGGGATCCTTGGATATGAACTGAAATTCAATTATTCGGAATATCTGCTCTTCGGACTGTCTGGCTTCATCTTCTTCTATGGGGGCTGGCCCTTTATCGCTGGACTGGTGGATGAACTGAAGCAGAAGCAGCCTGGAATGATGACCTTGATTGCAGTGGCCATCACAGTTGCATTTGGTTACAGCACGGCAACCACCTTTGGTCTTGAGGGTAAAAAATTCTTCTGGGAGCTGGCAACACTGATTGACATCATGCTGCTCGGACACTGGATCGAAATGAAATCGGTCATGGGGGCAAACAAATCTCTTCAGAAGCTGGTGGAGATGATGCCCGTTGAGGCACACCTTAAAAAGGATGGAGAGACCAGGGATGTGAAGGTGAGTGAGCTCAATAAGGGTGATGTCGTGGTCGTTCGGCCGGGAGAGAAAATTCCAGTGGATGGGTTGATTACTGATGGAGAGAGCAGCATCAACGAATCGATGGTCACCGGGGAATCCAAACCTGCAAAGAAGGGAAAAGATGAAAAGGTCATCGGTGGTACAATCAATGGAAACGGATCGCTGGAAATTGAGGTAAAGGAGACCGGTGAGGATGCATACCTGAACAAGGTGATCAACATGGTGAAAGAGGCACAGGAGAAGAAATCCAAAACGCAGCACATGGCCGACAGGATCGCCTTTTGGCTGACTGTAATCGCCCTTACTGTGGGTGCCGGCACACTGGCAACCTGGTTGATCGTTGGCAAGCCCTTTGTCTTTGCCCTGGAAAGGATGGCCAGTGTCATGGTCATTACCTGTCCGCATGCACTCGGTCTTGCAGTACCTCTTGTCGTGGCTATATCCACCTCCGTTTCAGCCGGGAATGGACTGCTGATCAGGAACCGCACTGCATTTGAAAATTCCAGGAAGATTACTTTGCTTGCGCTTGACAAGACCGGTACACTTACCACGGGAGTCTTTGGTGTGAACCGTTACAAGGCTCTCACAGATGATTTCAGTGAGAAGGAGATACTGAGGATGGCAGGTGCGTTGGAAGCTAAGTCAGAACATCCCATAGCACAAGGGATCATGGAAAAGATCGGTAAGGAAGAGCTGAAGATTCCCGAGGCGAAGGATTTCAATTCTATCACGGGAAAAGGTATTGAGGCGAAAGTGGATGGGCAGGAAGTGAAGGTGGTGAGCCCCGGCTACCTGGAGGAGAACGACCTGGAGATCCCGGAGGATGATGAGAAAAATGACCGGGAGACCATCGTTTACGTGGTCATTGATGGAAAAACTGCTGGTCTGATCGCCCTGGCAGATGAGATCAGGGAAGAGTCTTATGAGGCTGTCAACACATTGAAAGAGAATGGGCTTAAACTGTATATGCTGACTGGTGACAATGAAAAGGTGGCCAAAAGTGTGAGCGAGGAGCTGGGGCTTGACGGATATTTTGCCGGGATCATGCCCGACCAGAAACTGGAGAGGATCAAAAACTTCCAGGAAGAGGGCGCCTTTGTTGCCATGACCGGGGACGGGATCAATGATGCGCCGGCACTTGCAACGGCAGATGTGGGCATTGCCGTTGGAAGTGGAACAGATGTGGCTGCAGAAACGGCGGACATCATCCTGATCAACAGCGATCCCAAAGATATTGCAGCATTGATCCTTTTTGGAAAGGAGACCTATAAAAAGATGATCCAGAACTTTATCTGGGCCACGGGATACAATGTTGTGGCCATCCCGTTGGCTGCAGGGGTGCTTTACAGTGCCGGAATCCTTATCAACCCGGCCCTGGGGGCTATCCTGATGAGCCTGAGTACCGTTATTGTTGCAATCAATGCACAGTTTCTCAAACGGAAACTGAAAATGTAGTATCCGATACGGGCATCAATCCTTTCCATTTTAAATAGTCAAAGACCCACTGATTATGGCTGTACCTCACTCTTCGAATGCATTGCAGTCAAATATGACCGGAGTATTCTAAATAACCTGGCGGTCCTGGCAGGTTTTTGGCAAAGTAATTGGTTGGTTGTGTACGCGCAGAGAGGAATTCATCTGTGCAACGCGAATGAAACTTTAAATACATATTTAAAACCAGAATTATGAAGATGAGAAATGTATTAATTGGATTATCAATTATCGGATTGAGTTTTTCTGTCAACTCCTGTAACAAGGATGACCAGGAAAAAGGCACCGTGAATTTTGAGATAACGGATGCTCCAATTGATGATGCATCCGTTGAAGGTGCATTTGTAACTGTTGCTGATGTGAAAGCAGACGGAAACTCAGTTGAAGGGTTTAACAAAACCACTATTGACCTGCTGGCATACCAGCGTGGCAATACAAAGCTACTATCAAGTTCAGAACTTGATGCCAGCTCCTATAGCAATGTCACACTGGTACTTGATTATGATGAAGATGCTGATGGAAACAGCCCGGGTTGTTACATAGAAGATGTCGAAGGTAACAAGCACGCGCTTACTTCCGGATCGTCTGAAATAACGTCGAATCATTCTTTCATGGTGGAATCCGAAGGTCAGTCTGAACTGGTCTTTGATTTTGATCTCAGGAAGAATATTCAGCGTACCCAGGACACCACAGATCAGTACAATTTCGTGACGGGCACTGAAATGGAGAACGGCGTCAGGGTCGTTAACAAGTCCGAGACAGGTGTTGTCAATGGCAATTGTGAAAATTCAGGTTCCAACGGCGACAAGGTAGTTGTTTATGCCTATGCACAGGGAACCTATGACCAGGAAACTGAGACAAGCGGACAAGGCCAGAGCAATGTAATGTTTGCCAATGCGGTGACAAGTGCCGAGGTTGATGCCAATGGTGATTTTGAGATGCACTATTTAGAAGAAGGTGCATATGAATTGAAATATTGCTCCTATGAGGAAAACAGCGAAGGAAAAATGATGCTGAATGGTCAATTGTCTGTGAATGCACTTGGTTCAGTGAATACAGATAATGTTTCTGTTTCATCATCATCTTCCGTAACAGTTGATGTTGAGATTACCGGACTGTTAGGACTGTAATTTATTGACCATTCCAAATCCCATTATCATGGGCCTGGATAGATAAAGCTCAAAAGGCTGTCTCAAAAATTATGAGACAGCCTTTTTTATGTTTACATGATGGCAAATGGATCTACATCACCACAAGGTTGCCCTTGTACTCGTTTCCTGACTCTTCTTTCACCACGATCAGGTAAGAGCCTGGAAGCAATTCGAGTTGCAGGACCTCGTTGTTGCCATATATCAAGCCGTTCCTGACAACTTTACCTGACAGATCAGTGACCAGGTAGTTCCCACCAGTGAAACCGTCCCTGAAAGTGATATTGACCGCCGATCCAGTAACAGGGTTGGGATAAATTTCCATATTTCCTGACTCCATGTAACTGATATTATCAGGGGCTCCCTCCTGTACGATTGTGATCACATGGGTGCCGTCACAGTGTTCAATCTCAACCTCTGCGATCCGTTCTGTCACTGATGTATTTGCTTCGACCTGGATCAGCACTGTATCGGCATCGCTGTCAAGTGACGGAATGACAAATGCATCCGCAGAAGATACTGTAAGGGTGCCATTTGCATCCACGGGTACGATGACAGACTGCATGGTGTGATCGATGAACACGGTATCCGTGTCACAAACAAACTCACAGGGAGCTGCTGCCTGGGTTAAGGTGATGGTGATGGCTTCGTTACAGCCCACCACCTCGAATGATCCGCTCCTGGCTTCAAGAAGTTTGTTATCAGCAAGCTCAATCCAGATCGTATCGATCTGTGTCGTCAGAGTGATAAAGTCTCCGTCGATGTTCCGTGTAAAATACCCGTCCTCGGAGCTGACAACGATCTTCTGGGTTGAGGCAATGTAACCGGTCTCAATTTGCTGTGCTGAAACCGACATATCACAAGAGCTGATCGACTCCAGGGCCCCGGCATCACGTTCTCCCTCTGGCTCATTCCCCCTCATATCGTAGAGGAACGGACCATCTGTTTCCCATGTATAGAGCTCATCAACAGAGGTCTTTGCCTCGTATAACGAACCCTTTGATATCCTGAGAAAATCCATCTTACCGCTAAAATAGTTCTCGTCGGTATCTTTACCAACAAGCAGGTTGTCACTGTTTGAAATGGATACTGCCGGATCAGGCATATTCCCCGTTTGTGAGCCAGCTGACAATTCTCCGTCAACATAGACATCGATCCCCCTGTGTCTGCTTACCTCGACGAGAATGTGGTGCCACATTGTATCATTTACAATGACTGATCCTGTCGCACTGACCACAGGCGATCCGCCTTCATACAACGACATTACCGGGTAACCCGATGCATCGATTCCGAGCTCATAGCCGGATCCTGTTCCTCTTTTGGAGACAAGCACCCCTCCGGTATGGGATTCGGCAGTTTTCATAAATACCTCGATAATAAAGTCGTTTGTGGTCATGTCCACATTGTTACTTTTCACAGCGCTTGCAGCAGCATGGTCAACTTCGCAATGAACGGTTGCCCCGTCAAACAGGAGTGCGCCTTCAGTCCAGTTCTCAAGCGCTCCCTCAACAAAATTATCTTCTGCAACATTTACAGCTGAAAGGTGATTCTTGGGAACATTCTTATAGGTTGTCCTGTCGTTAAAGTCCTCGGTCATATAGAAATTATCACCCATGATGATACTCAGATCTGCAGGATGTTTATAGAAATTCCACTCCCCCACAACCTTTGCAAGCGGAAATGCAGTAAAGAACTTCACCCCGTTGTCGATGGCTGCACTGTTGGCCAGTGCGCGGAAATCAAATACTTCTGCATTGGGAATTACCTCCTGTTCGGCATTGAAGCCGGTTTGTGTGAGTTGTGAATTAAAGGATTCAAGGGTAGCCCTGAATTGTTCCAGGCTGAGGTTGTGATCCCTGTTCTCAATTGCCCCTACAAAATCATTCCCGCTGGAAACATTATATCCGTATGCTTCAAATGGAATATCTGTAGGATCATCCAGCTGGTGCCTGAAAAAGGCGCTTACATCCTCCCCAACATTGGACAGGTAGGTGTTGTATCCATTCAATCCGAGTGTCCCCTTCCATGCATTCAGGAAGACATTGGTATTGTAGCCCGTGTTGTGTACGTACATGTTATAGAACCCCAGTACCTGCATGATCGCAGCGGCATTCTGGTTATGTGAAACACCAGAGGCGATGTTGTTGAAAACGACATGTTTGAACGATCCGTCAAAGTAATAGGCATACCCGATGCTCGAGTTATTGTAATGCTTGTACCCCATTCCATTGTGGGAATAGTTATTGTAACAATAGGTCGGTCCACCCTGCCAGCTTTCGATTCCTCCATAGTCATTGGTTCCAATCAGCGTATTGGAGGCCTTGTTGTGGTGGATCAGTCCGCGTACAAATGGCACATACGCATTGCTGCCACCTCCTTTCCCCCAGAAAGCGTCTATGCCATTCCCGAAGGAGAAATTAATGATGTTTCCGGCAATCTCCCCGTAGTTGAGCTGGGCGTATATCGCAGGGATCGAACTGTACCATCGACCCTGGTGCCGGTAACCATTATTGAAGACATTGTTTCTGAGAATATTGATGTCGTCGTTATACACTCCCCCGGTTGAAAATACGATCGCATGGTCACCCGTGACCTGGAAATCATTGTCACTTACCGTGATCGCATTGCTGTTTACTGCTGCAGAGCCTGCATTATGCAGGGAAATTCCGCCATTCACGTAATGGAATTCATTGTTCCTGATGACGATATTGTTACAAATACCTGTCATCCTGATCGTGGACCTGACATCTTCCTCCCCATATCGCACACCATGAGCGGTGGTGATCCCAAAAGTGATCCCGCTGATCTCAATGTCATGCTTCCCGTCGATCTTGATCAGTTCCGCCCTGGTAGCAGCCTCGATCACTGTATTGTTTGGGTCATTGTCACCTTCCAGTCTGACAAACAACCTGTCGGCTGCTTCATCATAGTAAAATTCATTGACAGTATCCAGGAGAAAAGGGGTATTTTCAATAAAATACTTGGAACCAACGCCTCCAAAATCTGTACTGCTCACCTTGATCCTGTTGTTGTCGGGATCCCATTCGTCAACATCCTGTTTCCAGACGGTACACATGACGATCACATCCTCCTGGCTGAAAATGGTAGCACCCGCATAATAGGCCGGGTCGTCCTGCACCAGGTTGTTGTTGTCGGTGAGCCACAATCCACCATCACCCTCTGTCTTTCCTGTCATCTCCCACCAGGTCCGCAGCAGGTCATCTTCCGTAAACTGGTAGTTGGGTGAACGTGCCACGTGGAGTTGTCTGAACTGGTCGCCATCCACTTCGACTACCATTTTGGTTTCAGGAAGCACAACATCCACATACCAGACATTTTCAGGATCTGGAATATTCGGTGCCACTGTCGCATCGGCCTTCTGCCAGGTACCGTCGATCTGCTGTGATCCGAAGAAATATGCATCGCCGCTTCCCCAGGAGGGGTCGGAAGTAAGTCTTAAAGGCTCCAGCGGGGTTCCTGATTCTGTGGCTGTGAGATGACCACGGTAGACAACTCCACCTTTGAATACATAGGTGTTTACGCCAGATTCTGCAGCAGCATTTCCCGTTGCATTGTCATCCCATGGATGGTGCTTCCAGGGTGTTGTCTTTGAAAGTCCGTCATTTGCATCGTCTCCGCCTTCATAATCAATATAACGAACCGAACTGCCCGCCACATATTCAAAAGGTTCGGGCATCCACTCAATATCTCCCGAAGGCAGGACATTTGCCTGGGGTGTTTGCCAGGAATAGGTAAAATCCAGCGGCTTTTCAGCAAGTGTAACTGCCAGTGTCCCGGATTCGGGGGATACATTTCCGGCAATATCATAAGCAACAACAGAATAATCAGCAGAACTGCCCGGGTACTGGTATTTGATCTCTGCCATTGTATCGGTAACCGACATCAGGTATTTTCCATCCTTGAGGATATTGTAGTAGCTGATCCCGCCTTCGTCCTGGGCAGCATTCCATAACAACATGAAACTGCTGAAATCAATCTCCAGGGATGCCAGTCCGGAAGCTGCCGAAGGTGGTGTATTGTCAGGTGGCAACCCGGTAAGCGTGATATCATCCAGGTAATAGGGATGTGTATCAGGTGTTGTATGTGTAAACCGTATGTTCAGCTTTTCAGCAGAGGGCAGTACAGCTGCCAGTTCGATCCAGGCCCATTCGTCCGCATCAGCACAGGGCCAGCTGCTGTTTTCCAGGAGGACCGCTTTGTCAATGGTGGTCCAGCTTGCACTGTCGGTGGAATACTCAATCTTAATGTAATTGTTGGTCAGCTGACAGGTGCCCCAGCCTCCCGAATTATGCTTCATCCCGAATTTCAATTGCACATTGATGTAATCGGCAGTATTGCACTGCATCACAAATTCGACATTTGCAGGACCGCTCCAGCTGCCCATCAGCACTGCAGTTCCACCTGAGGCAGCAGGATAACCAGATGAGCCCGCTGCCGGAAAATTATGTGGAGCATCTCCACCAAAAACGGCATCACTTGTGTAATCTGGATACAGGGCAGGATCGCCCTGCCAGGTATTTGATCCGAAATTCTCTTGAACAATGCTGACCTGGGCCTGCGCAGAGGTAATAATAGCAAGGCAGAACCCCAGCAATAGTAGTCTTCTCTTCATCGTAGTAGTTTTAATTGGTTATGGACTACAAAATAAGAATTATTTCACAGACAGACATGAACAGGCACTTTAAAATCCGTATGGATTGTCACTCCTTCTCACCCTGGATAATTGGGTTTCAATTACCGAAAAATGCCGTAAACATTCCACCCAATCATGCTTTCAACAGAAAAGTACAGGACCACCCTTGCCCTGCCTGGAGAATTGCAGGTGAAAACAGGATCAGAGCTGAATGGAGAGCGCGGAACTTACCCTGCCTCCCTATTCCGTAAATCAAAAAAGCCAATTTCTATCAATTTTTAATTATAATCCCTTAGTTTTGCAAAATCAAATGCAAAAACAATATTTATGCTTACAGTTCATAAGATAGGTGGCACTTCCATGACGAAATTTGGAGAGGTGCTTAAGAACATCGTCATCGGCCAGGCAGTAGATGGAAACCCCTACAACAGGATCTTCGTGGTTTCGGCCTACAGCAATGTCACCAACTGGTTGCTGGAGCATAAAAAGACCGGTGAACCCGGGGTGTATGATCTATTTGTAAGGGGTGACGGATTCGAGGATGCACTGGGTGTGCTGACAGATAAACTGATTGCACTCAACAGAACTTTCGAGGAGGTAGGACTGGACCAGTCGGCTGCTGATGAATTTATTCGCGAACGGATCATGCAATCGAAGAATTACCTGGACAATCTTTCAGAAGTACTGGCATCGGGTTATGTTGACAAATCCAATATTCTGCTGGCAGCCCGTGAAATCCTGGCTTCTATTGGCGAGGCACATTCAGCATACAACTCTGTGAACATATTGAAGAGCAATGGTATCAATGCACATTTTGCTGATCTCTGCGGGTTCCATGACTCGGAATACCTGACGATAGATGAAAGGATTCGGAAGACATTTTCTTCCATTGACACCTCAGCGACATTGCCGGTCGCAACCGGGTATACCAAGGGAACCGAGGGAATCATGAGGGAGTTTGACCGGGGATATTCGGAGGTGACGTTCAGCAAAATTGCTGTGGAGACAGGGGCGATGGAGGCGGTGATACACAAGGAATACCACCTCTCAAGTGCCGATCCTGTGATTGTGGGGGTAGAAAATTCTCAACCTGTGGGCCAGACAAATTACAATGTAGCCGATCAGCTGGCCGACATAGGTATGGAGGCGATTCACCCCAAAGCTTCGAAACCGCTTGAGCTGGCAGGGATCAATATCCGCATCAAGAACACTTTTGAACCCGGTCATCCCGGCACATTGATTACCCGTGATTACAGGGGCACAGAATCAAAAGTCGAGATCATCTCCGGGACAGACAGTGTGATTGCACTGGAGATCCATGATCCATTGATGGTCGGACAGGTGGGGTTTGATCTGCGGATGATGCAGCTGATCGAACGTTACGGGATCAGTTACATTCTGAAAGCGACAAATGCAAACAGCATCACGATGGTGATCTGGGAACGGGACCGGACCATGGAACTGATGAATGAGTTGAAAGAGGCCTATTACGAAGTAACAGAGAAGGAGGTGGCCCTGGTATGTGCACTCGGAACCAACATCGCCAAGCCCGGCTCCCTGGCAGCTGCGACAAATGCGCTGCATTCCGAACATATCAATATTGATGCTGTTTCGCAATCCCTGAAGCAGGTAAACATGCAGTTCGTCATTGGCAGGAAGGATTACAAAAAAGCCATCATTGCGTTGAACACTGCACTGTGTTCGTGAATCACACATTGAGAGGATGGAATGCCAGGTTCAAACAGGTTGGCATCTACAACTTGGGTTATTACGGATCAAAAAAAACTGCCACCCGATATCAATCCGGTGGCAGCATACTCATTTGGGGCTGATCAGTTTATAATTTACTGATCTCTTCTCTTAACTGTTCCTTGGCTTTCCCTGTTTTTTGCTGAAGGCGCCCGAGCAGTTCTTCTTCTTTCCCTTCAGAGAATACAAGGTCGTCATCGGTGAGCTCACCATACTTTTGCTTCAGTTTTCCTTTTACTTCGTTCCAGTTTCCTTTAAAATCAAGTTTTGTGCTCATAATCCTATTTTTTAATTGTGATTGTTAATAAAGTTCAGGCCAGGCCTCCTGGCCGTTTTACGATGTGAAGTTGCACCTGTATAATCATCAACCGATTGGTAATCAACTTACAATCGTGTTAATATAAATGAAAATACTGTGCCATGTTTTTGGAGACTGGCAGGGAATCAAAAAAATTGAATCATGCAGGCAATTGAAAACAGGATCACTGCCTCTCTGAATCTCCGCTGTTCTGCACCTCTCATCGGATGTTCACCAGGCTATTCAAAAATAATTGAGGATGAATCTATCAGCACCATCACTCCTAATGACTTGATTATAAAACCTTTTTACAGCTAGTTATTGTGTAAGAGTTCACACATAGCAGTGGAATATCTTACACATATTACCTTCCTCTCCCCACTCAGCCACGGGTAGGCATGTAAACAGGGAATACGCCTTCTCACCTGTATGTGAGTGTCTTCAGGACATGGCTCTGCTGCGGAGAAACCACTTATAGTATTGAGTGGCACAGCAGTTGACCCTATGATTAAGTGAATTTGTAAATATTTAAAACCTAACAGTATGAAAAGGACAACCATTTATTTGATAAGTGTATTTATTTTAGCTTTTGCTGTATCCTGTCAGAATTCCGGAACAAAAAACAATGATTCCGGTGACATGAAACAGGAGAATGTCAGTAGCGTGAAAGCATCTGCCGAAGCAAAGTTGAAAGCCCTCAGGGATAAATCCAATGACCTGGCAGACAAAATCAGTAATGCCACGTATGCGGAGCGTAAAATACTGCAGGATGACATCGAAGATTTTGTAAATGAATCCAAAGAGGTGATGACCGAACTCGAAACTGATTCTGAACTCGAAAACAATGTTGAAAAGATGATCGACAATGTTGAGGAGCGCACCTATGTACTAGTGGAAGAAGCAAAGAAATTTGGTGACAAAACCGAAGAACAATGGGAAGAGACTACCACGAAAGTCGGAGCAAAAATGAAAGAGATCGGAGACGAGATCAGCGCATTCTTTTCCAGCTAATCAGGAATCATAACGCAAAAAATACCAGGCAGTCGTTGAAGACTGCCTGGTATTTTTTTGTCAGGGATCAGCCAATGTGACCCTCACACGTCGACCCTCATTTTGTCAGCAATAGCCCGGTCGTATACTTCCAGCATCATTTCCACCTGGCCACTCACATGAAAATGGGTCTCGACTCCTTGCCTACCCTCAAGGGCATAGCGGTCAAGTTGTTCTCTATCTGACAGCATAATTCTAAGTGCATCTGCAAGTGCTGAAGGTGAATTGGGTGCAAAGGTGGTCCCGCCTCCCGAGCGTTTTACGATTTCCGGGAAAGCACCCAGTGCGGGCTGTACAACAGGCACACCTGAGGCCATTGATTCCAGCAAGTAAATGCCAAACGCCTCTCCCTTCCTCACTGGAACGGAAACCACCGACACTTCATTGAAAAAATCTTTCAGCCCATCCTCTTCAAAATCGCCATGAAAGATCACTTTCCCCAACATTCCCTTCCGCCTGATTTTCTGTTTCTGCGCATGAACAAATCTTCGGTCATCCCCGGTCATTCCGCCAGTGATATGCAGCTCCACGTCGTCGAATGACTGATCTTCTTTCAGCAGAAGGAAAGCATCAACCAGGATATCCAGGCCAAGCTCATGACACATCCTGGACACATACCCGATGTTCCTGCCTTTCGATGAGGGCAGGCTGAAATTATACTGGTCGGGATAAACACCAATATGCACTTGCTCCATCTTTTCCTCCGGGAGATGCATCACATTTTTCATCTCATCTGCATAGTAGCTGCTTACAGGTATGAACCTGGTAACAAACCTGCCCCGCTCAGCCATCAGCTCCCAAACCATTTTCTGTGAGGATGGTTTCATCACATCCACCCACTGGTCTTCGTCCTGTAGTGAACAAATAACCGGTACACCGATACGCTCCGAAAGACGGTGTGCAAGACCAACCAGCAGGGCGTTGGACAGGTGTATTACATCCGGCTTACAATGATCGGCGATCCACTCTACCATCTTGTCCAACTCCTCCTTTTGCTGTCCCTCCTCCCCCATCAGCATAGATACGGTCATCTCTTCCAGTCCTTTTGCCCTTGTTGAACCAGCAAAACGTGATGCCAATTTAAGCATAGGACGACTGTTCAGCATGCGATCAACCCATGCCGGGGCATTACGGAAGAGGGGGAATTGTTGTTTCAGGTAGATGCTGATCGCCCCGTAAAATACCGGGATCTCCCCGGTGAGATCATGTTCATCGGCGAACAACGGAAGGTACATGGGTATTTTTGTCACCTGGTGATCTGCAGCCCGTAATGCTTCAACAAACTTGCTGTCCCTCAGACAATTTCCACAATAAAAACTACCCCCTGAACCAGGGATGATCTGCACAATTCTCATTCAACATTTCATTTTGATCCAAAACAATATATCCTTCCGTCTCCTGCTCCCACGATCACCCTTTCATCGGTTACCGCGGGGTTGCCCATAACCGGACTGCCAATTTCATATGTCCATTTAACCTCACCGCTGGCGGCATCCATGACCAATACATCTCCCCGCATGGTGGCAACCAGTAAATCGTCACCTGCAAGCACCGGGGAGGCATCCACCCTGCCCCGTGTATTTACACTCCATATGAGGTCTCCAGTGGTCCGGTTGAAACAATACACGTATTTGTCCCGGTTACCGATGAACACCCTGTTCCCGTCAACCGATGGCGATGCGATAAAGGGAAGTTCGGCTTTGTCGTTCTTATAACTCCATTGCTCTTTGCCGTGTTGAATATTCAGGGCAGTAAATTTCCCGTCATAATCTCCCACGTACGTGATCCAGTCCACCACCGTCACCGAACCTGCCACGTAAGTGGCCACAGGACGTCGTTCCTTCAATTTTCCGTCAGATACCCTGACCTGGTGCAACATACCATCACATCCGCCGAAGATCGCATATCCCTTGTAGATCGCCGGTGTTCCATTGATGAAATTATCTGCTTCATATTTCCATAACCCCTCACCTGTCAACGCATCAATTCCATGCAGGTAATAATCATAACTCCCAATGATCAGAACCCTGGTTGTACCCGGTTTTCCTTCAATCTGACCTTTCCAGAGGTTTGGGGATCCCATGATCTGCCCCTCTGTATCGTATGTCCAGCGGGTTTTACCTGTTTCAAGTTCAATTGCAAAGACGCTTCCATCCAGGTTTCCCACATAGACCATTCCGTTATCGATCAGTGCTGGCGATTCAATGCCATTGCCTGTATTGATCTTCCATTTAAGATTTCCTTCCCGGGTAATTCCGTACAGGTTCCCATCGAGGGAACCTGCAACGATGATCCCGTCACATACCACGGGAGCAGCCTTGATGGCATCCCCGGTCTTGAAGGTCCATTCCAGGCGAAGGTCCCCGGGAAGTTCCACTTCGGCCACACCGGTGAGCGCGCTGTTTCCCCTGAAATTGCCCCAGCAATCCTGACCGGCGGCGATCCCGTTGAGACCAAACAGCAGTAGAACGGATATGTAATGGAACAGATGTTTCATAATTTTACTGAACAGCTTACAGTTTCGTGCTGCCATTTGCATTGATATTCTGCAAATATGGTACCTCTTTTATTTGTCATGTATTTCTCGCATTGCCAGCGCACCTGTCGGACACTCATCGACCACCTGCTGACCCACAGCCTCTAATCCACTGCTGATCGCCTCACCAAAGGGAACACCAATGACAACATCAAACCCACGCCCGATAAAAGTCAGTCCGAATTTCTCCTTATGCTCCTCTGCAATGCGAACACAAATGCCGCACTTAATGCACTTGTTGGGTTCATATATTACAAAATCGTGCTGAATATGTTTTCGCACGTGACCTCTTTCATCAGACCAGTATCTTTTCTGAGCCGCATGGTATTCATCCGAAAGATGTCGTAACTTGCAGTCTGTGAGATCCCTGCAATCACAATGCATGCACCTTTCAGCTTCAGCAATTACCTGTTCACGTGAAAAGCCATTGTGACGTTCTTCAGCTTCCTGGCGCCCGGTTTTTACCGTCTCCTTCAGGTATTCCCCGATCTCGGCCTCCTGTAATTTTCCGAACTTCGAATTGAAACGAAAGGGTTCACCTTCAACATTTTCCCCGCTCAAATACTGGTGTATGCTGAATGCTGCTTCCTTCCCCTGCCCGAGTGTCCGTATGGCAAGTTTGGAATTCCTTACCACACTGCCGGCTGCAAAGATCTTATTATTGGACGACTGGTAGGTTTTTCCCCGGGTGGCGATCCCCCTGTCGGTCATTTCCAGTCCCCATTTCTCCACATTGTCCTCCCTGTTCCCGGTGGTCACCAGGAGGGCATCAAATTTCTCAACCAGCTTCCTGAATCTTACCTCGTCAATATTTGTCTCCGGGTAGAACCAGGCGCCCAGGCGCTTGATCACCTCCACCTCCATTTCGAGTACACCTGCCGGCAATTTCCCCGTTGCCACTTCATCCCACAATGTTCCGCCGGCCATCTTTCGCCTGTCGTATATATCACATTGGTGTCCCCTCAACTGAAGGTAATAGGCAGCTGCAAGTCCGGCAGGCCCTGCGCCGATGATCGCGATTTTTTTTCCGGTCTCTTTCGCCCGCTCCGGGAGATAATCATTCCCGGTTTCCAGGTCATGATCCCCTGCATACCTTTTCAAAAGGCAAATAGAGACAGCTGAATCAATACTTTTGCGGCGACAAGCGCCCTCACATGGAGCCGGACATACACGTCCGAATACAGCTGGCAGTGCAATATCCTTCTTCACCACTTCCAGGGCCTCCCGGAAATCACCATTTGCAAGATGCCTGTTCATAAGGGGTATATCCATGTGCGCCGGACAGGTCACCTGGCAGGGTGCTTCGCAGTCTCCCGTGTGTTCACTGAGCATAAGTTCCAGGGCTGTTTTCCTGGATTCATCGATCTCCGCATCCCGGGTGGTAATATCCATTCCCTCGGTCGCTTTTACAGAACAGGATGGAAAAAGCTTTCCGCTCTTGTTATCCTTCACCATGCAGATCATGCAAGACGTAAAGTGCGGCTTACCTTCCCGGTAACAAAGGGATGGAATTTCATTACCAATCAACCTGGCTGCGGCCAGGACAGAGATCCCTTCCGGGACCTTCACCTCGCTGTTATTGATCATTAGTTTCAACATCTCTCTTCCTCCTTTCTGCCGGGGTACTGACAATTCGTTTTATTTAACGACGACTGCATCCTCGGGGCATACCTGTCTGCAACCGTCACATTTGATACACAGCTCCAGGTCAATGGTGTGCTGTTCATGTGGTTTAAATGCAATGGCATCCACCGGGCAATCCTGTGCACAGAGCGTACAGCCGATGCAGTCATCATTGATTTCATAATGGATCAGCTCCTTGCATTTGCCAGTAGGGCATGTTCCATTGATATGTGCTTCATATTCATCCCTGAAAAACGTCAGCGTGGTTTTAATTGGATTGGGCGCCGTTTTCCCGAGTCCGCACAAACTTCCTTTCGCTGTCCAGTCTGCAAGATTCTCCAGCTCGTCCAGGTCTTTGGTCGAACCCTTCCCTTCCGTGATCCGCTCCAGTATCTCCAGCATTCGCTTTGTTCCCAATCTGCAAAAGGTGCATTTTCCACATGATTCATTCTGAGTGAATGAGAGAAAGTACCTGGCAATATCCACCATGCAATCGGTGTCATCCAGGACCACCATACCACCAGAGCCCATCATCGCACCCACCTCTGTCAGCGATTCAAAATCGATGGGTGTATCCGCAAGCGATGCAGGGATGCATCCACCCGAAGGTCCACCGATCTGAATGGCTTTAAAGGTCCGGCCATCGGCCACTCCCCCGCCGATCTCCTCAACGACTTCCCGGATCGTCATTCCCATGGGCACCTCGATCAATCCGCCCCGCGCCACCTTCCCGGCAAGTGCAAACACTTTGGTTCCCCTGGACTTCTCTGTTCCGATGGAATTAAATGCTCCAGCATCGTGCCGGAGAATATAGGCGATCTGGGAAAGTGTCTCTGTATTATTTACCAGCGTGGGTTGCCCCCACAGTCCCCTCACAGCCGGATAAGGCGGCCGCATGGAAGGGAAGCCTCTCTTTCCTTCGATGGAGGCGATAAGCGCTGTCTCCTCCCCGCAGACAAATGCGCCTGCCCCCTGGTAGATCTTCAGGTCAAATCCGAATCCCGAGCCGAGGATATCCTCCCCGAGGTATCCCTGTTCATAACAGGTGTCGATGGCCTGTTGCACCCTTTTTACAGCAAGGGAATATTCCGCACGGATATACATGATCCCCTCCCGGGCGCCAACGGAATATCCTGCGACTATGATACCTTCGATGATCCGGTATGGATAGGACTCCAGGAGCATCCTGTCCATAAAGGCACCCGGATCCCCTTCATCACCATTACAGATCACATACTTTTGATCACTGTCGTTTTCAGCAACCATTTGCCACTTGACGGCAGTTGGGAACCCTGCTCCCCCTTTTCCGCGAATGCCACTCTCCTTCAATTCTTCAATGATCTTTGCAGGTGCCTTTGCCAGGCTCTTTTTCAGTGCAATAAATCCCTGCCGCTGCTTATATTCATCGATATCCACCGGGTTGATCACTCCCCGGTACTCTGTTGCAATTGGCACCTGCCTGTCAAGGAAGGCCGAAACATGCTTTTCCCTGACATCCAGCGAATAGCGTTCAACGCCAGACCAGGTGCCGTCATCAACGACCTGACCGATGGCATTGTTCAGTGTACCACGAATTCTGTTAAAGAGTCCTGCAGGTTTGAAATGTTTGCGCACGATCTGGTCCACATCAACGGCATTGACCTTTGAATAGAGGATCGATTCACCCTGTGCAGGAACAACTTCGACCAGGGGTACCTGGTGACACATGCCTACGCATCCCACATGCTTGAGATTCACGTTGAGTCCATTGCGATCAATGGTATTGCTCACGGCATTCCGGATCTCATCACTCCCACTGGCAACACAGCAGGAACCAAGTCCGATCCTGATCTCTCCCTGCATCTCCTCTCCCGTAGCTTTCCTGAACCTGCGTTTTTTTCCGCCATCCTTTTGCGATTCAAAATCGGTGATCACACCGGCAACATTCCCGGATGCGACGTGCCCGTATGTGATATTGTCAATCTGCACCACAGGCGCAAGTGTGCAACATCCAAGGCAATTTACCTTTTCGACGGTGAATTTCCCATTTCCGGAGGTATCCTCACCTGTCTCCATGTTCAGCTCCCGGCGTATGGAATCATATACCTGGTCGGCTCCTTTGACATGACATGCTGTTCCTACACAGACCTTGATCATATGTTCACCGGCCGGTCGGAACCGGAACTGGGAATAAAAACTGGCAACGCCGGTGATCATGGAAGGGGTGATGTCGGAGATCTCACAAATCCTTCTCAAAGCATCCTCGGGCAGGTAATTATAAGCCCCCTGTATGGATTGAAGGATCGGGATGACAGCCGACTGTGTCTTTCCGTTTTCGTTGACAATCCTGTCTATATGTTCCAGATCGATATTCATTTCCTACTTTCCAATGCAATATAAACTCTCTTCACCCCTGATATAAATCCTGCCGTCAGCAAATGCCGGAATGGCATACGACGCCTCGCCAAGTCCGGGCTCGCTGACAATGGTTCCGGAGCGATCGGCCTTCATAATATGCATGACCCCGGCATTGTCCATCAGGTACACTTTCCCATCTGCGATCATCGGGGAGCTGTAGAGGGTTACTCCAAAATCTTTTTCCCAGACCTGTTCACCGGTTTTGGCGTCATAGCAGACGAACACCCCGTAGCTTGTGGCCAGGTAGAGCAGTCCTTCATGTGCAACCGGACTGGCTGCTTCAGACAGGTAGTCATAATTCTCCCACTGCACACTCGCCCCCTGCTCGGGGTTGATCGCTACAAGGCTGGCATATTCATTATTGGCAAAAACAAGTCCGTTCGAATAAGCACAGGAAGGTCCCACTTCTCCCATCATCACAGCCACCTTCCATATCTCTTCACCAGTCTGTATATCATACCCGGCAACGTTTGGATCTGAATTGGTCACTACCTGGATCTGTCCTTTATGATCGATCAGGATCGGCGAAGCCCATGAGATATGGTTGTCCCTCGTGATGTCCCATTCGGTATCACCACTTTTTGTATCCAGTGCAAGCATCCTTCCCCCTTTCCCTGTATCATACTGGACAATGAGTTTCTGGTCCCACACCATAAGCGAGGAAGAATGGCCGTAATGGTTCTGGGGGACGCCCAGGTTTCTGGCCCATACCCGGTTTCCCTCCATGTCAAAAGCGATTACATCTCCTGTTGCAAAGATCGCGTATGCGCGGTAGCCATCCACTGCCATGGTTGGGGCTGAAAGGCCTGTGTCATCTGTAACATTCGGCATCTTTGCCGGAGATCCGGGGATATTGTCAGCTCTCTTTTCCCATAGCAGCTGCCCGGTAAGTCGGTCATAGCAGCTGACGATCCGGGACTCACTATCTCCCCCGGCAACGAAGATCCTGTCATCCCAGATCACAGGTGAATTGTACCCTTTCTTCGAGATGGCAACCTTCCAGATGACATTCTGCCCCTGGGCACCGTTCCATTCAACAGGGATGTTCTTGTGGTAGGAGATTCCCTGTCCCATCGGACCCCTGAACGTGTTGTGTTGTTTTTTGAATTCTTCTATACCGTAGACCTGCTCCGGTTCCGGTGCGTCAGCCTGGGTATTTTGCTGTGTACCTTCACTTTCTTCGGCTGCTCCTGCTGCTCCGGAGGTGTCGGTCCCGGCCGACTGGTCGCTTGACTGCTGCATATCAGCATCCATTGAATCCCTGATCTCCAGCACCTGGATCTCCACATCACCCGTTTCGGTTGATGCTGCAATTTCAGTATCACTTTCCGGGAAATAATTCTCGAGGTAGTTTGTACTGTAATATGAAGCGATGAAAGCCATCCCGAACAAGATGAGTCCGGTGATGAGCAACCACCTCCATGCTTTATTCCGGGCCGCGAAGAAGTGTTCACCACCGGCTTCGGGCAAGCCGATCATTTTTTGCAGATCCGTGTAAACCTTCAGCGAGACTGCAAAAAGGATTCCCCCGATAAGCAACAGGATGGATCCGGTGCGCACCTGCCATTCGGAGGTGAAGTATGCTTTACGTACCAGGAGATCAAAATCCCTGATCTCTTCCTTCAGGGCATCATTTCTCGGATCGTTCTTCAATTGCTCCACGAGTACATTCAGCGTTTCACTCTCCAGGGGTTCATATTTTCTAAGCTGAATAAAATTGATTACAAGTAATCCGGCCACAACAAGTGTGAATATCCCGGCAATCTGCATTACCTGTTTGGCAAGTTTTATTTTTTCCTGCTGATTCATTCTAGAAGGTTTTATCTACCGGACAATAGTCCATGCATCTGCCACAGCTGAAACAATCTCTTTTGTGCGGCACATAGTCATCTCTCTTTCTTAATATAAACTGGTTCATCAACATGATTCCCAGGACCAGCCCGAGATATCCTCCCAGGATCCAGGTCCCGGTCCTGAATTCTCCCCGGATCACGGAAGCCTCCTCCACGAGTTGATCCATCGATTTTCCTGATTCCAGGAAAGCCTGGATATCCAGGTTCTCCGTATCTGACTTCAATTCCGGATGTGCAATCAGTAACTCTGAAAGGTACACATCGGGATGTGCGCGGGAAAGGAGTACATGCGATTGTGATACGGCAAATCCGCCAAGTACGATCCAGACAGGAACAAGCAATCCAAAGATGACATAGCTCCTCATGTTCTTTCTAACGGCCTGTTCTGTCCTGACCTTCTCATCGGTCGGCGCCTCGATGGCATCGAACGGACATGAATCCTTGCATAATTTGCAATTGATACACTTTGATGGGGTGATGGTGATGTGCTTTCTGGAAAAGCGGGACATCCAGCCCAGCAAAACGCCATAAGGACAGAATACCCTGCAGTAAGGACGGGCAAAAAAGAGCCCAAGAAGTAACAATGCAATACCGAGTCCGATCATCAGGTAGGGACCGTCCATCCGGAAAATCCCAACAAACGGATCATAGCGGCAGATGATAAAATCTGTTCCGGTCGCAGCAAACAAAACAGCAAGCCCGATGTAGACATGGGGGATGAAACCCAGGGTCTTTCGTACCCAACTGGGCACCGACACAGGTTTGATCACAACCAGGTCCTGGATGGCTCCCAGGGGACAGGCTGCAGCACAATAAGCCCTCCCGTAAAAGAGTGCAAAGATCAGCGGCAGGAGGAAGAACAGCAGGATCGTGATGGATATCTTGTACCCCGGATCGAAGATCGCCATGGTGACATTTTGAATCGAACCGATCGGGCAAATACAACCATTCCTGTAAAAACCAAAATACAACAGTGTAAAGACTGTCAGCCATAAGATCCCGCGTCTCGATCTTTTCCTGATGATCAGGTACGTGGCAAGGGACATTACACCAATGAGCACCAGCACATCGAAGAATTCCATTGCAGCAGCCCTCGGCTCAGGCGTGGTGGTGTCGGGTTGCATATAACCCGATTCAAATTCCGGCTTTGGGAAGCGCTGCTGGGCCCCTGCCATGCTGAACATGAGCAAGAAGCCAAATAACAGGATCAGGAGCTGTTGCTGTCTCTTCATGCCTGGTCCTCTCCTTCCTGGTTTTCAGTAAAATCACCTTTTATCATATAGGGTTCTGAGGCGGGAACACGGCTAATGGCATCAGACGGACATACTCTTGCGATGGAACATTCATTGCAATTCACACACAGGTCATGACGAATTTGCAAGTGCAAAGACCCGTTCCCAAAAGATCCGCACCCTTTGACGCACTTGGCACATCCAATACAAAGATCCTCGTTGATCACGTATTCAAAATAAGGCTCTTCTATGAATTTACGCTCGATGGCTGCAGCCGGACAAAGTTGTTTTTCAGCTCCGGTTTCCAGTTCGGTGACCCCTGGCTTGAAATAACCGCCACAAAGGTCACAATAACCGCAAAGATCATAGGCATGTACACATTTCACGGCCGATGGTTCCAAAACACAGTCCGTAGCACATCGTCCGCATTGTGTACATTTGAACGGATCGATCTGCCATACATATTTTTCTCCGCCTGCATTTACTGCAGCCACCGCCCCCACACCTGCAAGTGACAAGCCAAGGGTCAGCCGGGCCCCTCGGTGAAGAAATTCTCGCCTGTTAAATGCTTTATCTTCAGCCATTTTTGCGTTCCTTTTTTGCTTTTGGGAGCTTACATCCAGCCAGTTTACCACATCCCTTGCAGTAGCGATTCACAGTGCATTCTGATTGAACCGTCACTTTATTCCTGAATACGAATACACCGGTCATTACAGCCATGACTGACAAGATCGATATCCGCGCAAGAGCTGTTATAAATTCCTTCCTGTTCATTTTATTTTTTTATTTCCTCGAATATCCTGATCGTATTGCGATCAAAATCCAGTGCATAGATGGTACCTGCCTGATCGATCACAACTTCCGGCGCCTTGCCCTCTTCCCTGAATTTCTCAGGTGGGGCGACCACAGTCTTTAACTTCCCCGATGCATCATAGATCTTGATCCGCACCATGCTCTTTTCACTTGTCACAAATGATCCGTCCGAAGTCACCGCAATCTCTGCAGGGTTACAACATCCACTGAACCCCTCGATCGTCATGGCACTCAGTTTCCAGAATCCGCGCAGGTCTCCATCAAATGTGTAGTTCTCGATTGCATGACGGCCCGGGTTCACCACCCAGAGTTCTCCGTAACTATTGACGATGAGGTCAAAGTTCGCACTTGGAACGATAAACCCATGTCCGGCATCGCTTTCGGCCTGACCCCTGAATTCATTCAGCAGTACCCCTTCAAAATTGTAACGCAATACCCTGCGGTTTCCTGCATCTGCAACAAACAGGAATTCATCGCCGGCCGCAGCAAGGGAGGTGATCACTGTTTTCTCCCCGGGAGATTTCCACGCTGTCACAAGGTTTCCTTTCCTGTCATATCTCTTAACATGATCTTCAAAACCAATAAATACAGCACCGGATACTACCTCCATACAGGTACCAGCGCCTCCTGTCTCGGCCCTGAGTTGACGGACACCTCCGGGTGTTATGGCTTCCAGGATGGCGTCACCTGTAAGCCATAACAGATTATCTGCCAGGTCAATTGCCCCTGCCTGGTAATCCCTGACCGGTATGTTCCTGGTCTCCTTGTACCCGATGAGGAATGGATCCACATCGCGAAATTCATCCACATTGTATGCATATGGGTTTTTCCCGAGCTTGTCGGGTCGGACTGACGAATAATCCAGTACGAGCAATACGATAATTGCCAACGTTACCAGTACCACCACTATGGAGATGATCTTTTTCATCATATTGAATTATTCCTGCTTTTTGCCATGTCCAGGCAGACCATTGTCTTAGAATCCCTTAATACCATGTATCCGTCGGCAACAGCAATCGGCGCCCATGCATCAGCCCCGTCACTGATCACTCTGTATTTATCCAGTTCAATATACCTGCTTACAGAAGGACGGGCAATGGTCAGTGTTCCATCATCATCCAGGATAAAAAGCTTTTCATCCGCAATCATGAAGGGTCCAAGTCCAAACCTGACGGTCTGTCCGCTTGACCATACAATGCGTGTGAAATCATCAGGATGTACACACACCAGTTCATTCCGAAGCGCTCCCGCGTCTTTGGGAAGGATTCCGAGCAGGTGCCCGTCAAAAACTACAGGCGTCTGCTGTTCACAGGCAAGCCCTTCTTTCGGACTGTATTCAGTAACAACCTCTGCTGTGAAATTCCCTTCAGATCCCTTCAGTTTCAATACCATACTACCGGCGCCATACCCGGCAGTGAGAAAAATCGTCCCATTGGGCAGACAAACCGGTGAAGGAGCGACCACGTTGTGCTTCCAATCAGGTGCTGTCCACAGGATCTCACCTGCATTATCTCCTTCTGCTGCAATTCCGCATGCTCCCCCGATAGCGCTGTATACATACATGCTGACACCATTGAACTCAAAGGGCATAATGGAAGAGTGTGACATGCCCCACTCCTTCTCATTGGGTGTTTGCCATGCGATCTCTCCTGTTTTACAATCCACGGCAACAACCAGGTTCTTTCCGCCGGTGGCAATAATGGCCATGTCATTGTCGACAAGCGGACACTGTCCGGTGTACCAGAAGGGCACTTCAGAGTTATAATCCTTCTCGACATTCAATCCCCAGCGAAGATCACCATCCTGCCTGTCAACACACATGACATGTCCGCGCGGACCGATCGTTACAATATAATCCTCCGTTACCGCGGGGACGGTCCTGGACATTCCGTGATTCCTTTTGATCGGGATCTCGTACCAACGTCTCCACAATTCCGTTCCCTCTTTCAGGTCAAAACAACGCAACATATCAGCACGTATTTCTTCGTCATAATCCAGCACATACACCTTCCCTTCGAAGATAGCTGCACCACCATGTCCTTCACCAAGTTCCACAGACCAGAGCACCTTCGGTCCTCCCTCGGGGAACTGATCGATCAGTGGCATCTCCTCCCTGCTGATGTTATCAAAATGTTCCCCCCTGAACCTGGGCCATGTACCGGTCAATTCCGATCGTTTTTTTTCGAACCTTTCGAAATATTCACCGATGTCAATGTCCAGGTTGATTTCCACACCTTCTCCCCTGTTGTCCATGCCCGGGGCACTGACATTAAGGTCGCTGACCGGGTCATGTGTCATCCACCAGGCCAATGACAAAATACCCGCAAGCGAGAGCAGATATGGGATCCATATGTGTATCCTTTTATTCA
>CAKZNC010000150.1 GCA_937129385.1 uncultured Bacteroidota bacterium | reverse complement strand
CCCGGGTCTTGTACACCCGCACCGACCATAAATATTTATCTATCCGATTGTCCATAAACTGATCTTTTTAACTGCCGACTGAACTGCCGACTGGCGACTGCCGACTGGCGACTGGCGACTGGCGACTGGCAACTAGTACGGGCTTAACTTCCTGGCCATCTTATAGTAAAGCTTTCTCACATACTTATAGATATACACCATCCCCAACTCTTTACCTCCAATGAGCACATCCCTCCTCCCCCGCTTCAACGACCTTACCATGATCTTCGCACACCTCTCCGGGGAAATACCACCAGCCTGACCCGGATCCATTACGCCACGTGCCTTGCCCTCTTTGTCCACTGCATTGAGGGAAATGTTGGTGCGTACCCTGCCCGGACTGAACATCGTCACACGAATTCCGAACCGGTGGTTCTCTGCAAGCAGACTCTCATAGAATCCGAAAAGTGCATGCTTGGCCGCTGAGTAGGCACTACGCATGGGAAAGCCGAACTTCCCTGCGATGGTACTGGTCACCCCGAACCATCCCTCCTGCCGCTCGATCATCCCCGGCAATACCGCCTTGGCCAGGATCACCCCTGCGAAATAGTCGATCTCCATGATCTTCCGGTCCAGCTCCACGGGTGTCTCGGCAACCAACGACCGCTGGGAGATGCCGCCGTTGTTCATCAGCACATCCACGCCATCAAACTCCTTCAGCACATGATCGGCCGCAGCCTGGACCGCATCCGGGTCTCCGAGGTTGAACTCCACCGGGTATACCTCCTTCGAAACAGGCTCCAGCTTCTGCTTCACCCGCTCCAGCTCTTCAGGCTCATGCGACGAAATGATCACCTTCGCTCCCTCAAGGGCAAACTGCTCCGCCAGGTGCTCCCCGATCCCCGAAGAGGCACCTGTGATCCATACGGTCTTATTCCTGAATATACTCATGATTTACCAATCAGTCCTTCCGTTGTTTCAATGATCTGCTCCCTCAACGCCACCAATTCCTTCGCGCCCTTCTTTCCGCGACGCAGATACCTTCCAAACCGACTCCCATGCCACGTCTTCTTGAACCTGAAGTACCACCACAATGCCAGCTTGCCCATGGGATATACCGTCACCAGGTAGCCGAGCCAGATGTACCACTCCTTGAAAATAAGTCCCACGGCCAGGGTCTGCAATGCATAGGCAAGCGGCATGATCAAAAGAATCCCCGCCCCGGCCTTCACGGAGCTGTGAAACTGCACATCCTTGATCTTCCGCACCATCCGCACCGGGAGGAAATACATCAGCGCGTTGTTGATAAAGCCATAGAGAAAGAACGGCAGGGTCAGCAACAAGGAAAAATACCGCCACAAAGAATGCATCGGACCAAACCCCTTATTTTTCACCACCCAGTCGCGGATGTTCAGCTGCTTCACCTTTTCAAAGTACGGCTCCACCTGCTCCTTCAGCGGTACCAGTTTTTGCTCATCCTCCTCCAGCACCTCGTCCAGCCGGCGGATCATCTCCTTGTCGGCCACAAACCTGTCATGCAGCTTCCCCCCTTCGATCCCCATCTGCTCCCGCATGCGGTCGTTATATACCTGGCGCAATCCCATGTAAGTGTCATAAAACTCCTCGGTTTCGATGTGGATCATCAGCGGTTTCATCTCCTCGGCGAGACGCTGCTTGAGGTGGTTGAGTCCACGCGGACCGTTTTCTTCAAATGTATCCCAGTATTCCGAGACCTCGATGGGTTCGCCATAGACAATATGCAGGTCCTGGTTGTGCTTGATGTAATCTTCAAAATCCAGTCCCACCGGCACGATCTTCACATAGGGCTGGTTCCCCATCTTCTCCTGGGTCTTGAAAGCGATCCTGAAGATCCCCTTCCCCAGGTTCCTGAGTCTGCGATGATCCCCATGGTTCCCCTCCGGCATGATGCAGAGCTGGTGCTTGCGGTGCAATACTCCCACGGTGATATCGAAGATCTCCTGGTTCTTCCCCAGCTCCTCCACGCCGTCACGGATCCGGAACACCGGCAGGATCTTCAGCGAGTTCAGCACCTTCGCCAGCAGCTTCTTCCTGAACAGGTCGGCACGCGCCAAAAACACCGTATCCCCCGGTGACGAGAACAGCACGATCAGCGCATCCATCAGCGCATTCTGGTGGTTCGGCGAAAAAATCACCGGTGCATCTTTCGGAATATTCTCCAGTCCGCGCACATCCACCTTCCCATAGTACTGAAAAAACACCCGGCTCACATAATTATAGATCACCGTATAGCTAAAATACCGACTGTCGATGCGATCCACCGCACCGATTACTTTTCGTTTAGACATAGACTCAGTTTTACTAGCCCCAAAGATAAATGAATTTTCCAACCAATTCTAAACCGCAGAAGCATGGGGGGACTCGCTGACGCTCGTATTATTTAACCGCAGAGTCACACAATGTTTCACAGAGTTTTTTATTAGCACGCTATACACTCTGTGTTACTCCGCGCTACTCTGCGGTTCAACTAACACGCCCCACATTAGCACGCCATACAATTAAACTCTGTGCTAACTCTGCGCTACTCTGTGGTTAAACCTCTCCGCGCTACTCTGTGGTTCATTTTGGGGCGAATGCCCCCATTATGGTACCGCGTTAACAACACCCTTTAAAAAAAATCACTATTTTCGCACCGTCACAAATCCAAATATATAGAACATGATTATTTCCGGCATACAGCAGGTAGGCATAGGCGTTCGGGACTTGAAAGAGGCATGGCGCTGGTACAAGGATCATTTCGGGATGGACATCCGGGTTTTCGACGAAGAGGCACCGGCAAATTATATGCTGCCCTACACCGGCGGCAAACCCTGCAAGCGGCACGCAGCCCTGGCCATCAACATGATGGGTGGCGGCGGTTTCGAGATATGGCAGTACAAGGACAGGGAGCCGCGGCCCCCGAAGTTCGAGGTACAGATCGGCGACCTGGGAATCTTCTCTGCCAAGATGAAATCGCCCGACGTGGAGCGTACCTACGACCATTTTCACAAGCTGGGGCTTACGCTGAATGGCGTATCGAGGGACCCGGCCGGGAGGAAGCAGTTCTTCATGAAGGACCCGTACAACAACATCTTCCAGGTGGTGGAGGCCGATGTATGGTTCAAGCTGAACCGGCGGAAGAAGACTGGAGCCGCCTATGGAGCGGTAATCGGGGTGAGCGACATAGAAAAATCGATGAAGGTGTATTCCGAGATACTGGGATACGACAAGAAGGTATACGACGAGACAAAAGTGTGGGACGACCTCTCCACGGTCCCCGGCGGAAAAGAAAAACTGAGGAGGGTGCTCCTGCGTCACTCAAAGCCACGCCAGGGATTCTTCAGCAAGCTGTTCGGACCCACCGAGATCGAGCTGATCCAGGTGACAGGCCGTGCACCGGTAAGCATTTACAAAGACCGCTACTGGGGGGATCTCGGGTTCATCCACCTCTGCTACGACATCATTGGGATCAACAAACTCAAGGCGCAATGTGAATCCCTCGGTTTTCCCTTCACAGTAGACAGTCAGGCCGAAACCGGCGAAGACAATGCATTCGACATGGGTGAAGCAGCCGGACATTTCAGTTATATTGAAGATCCCGACGGCACACTCATCGAGTTCGTGGAGACACATAAGATCCCCATTGCCAAGCGCTTCGGAATTTACCTCAACCTTGCCAAACGCAAGAACAAGGAAAAACCCGTCGCCGACCGCGTCCTCAGCCTCCTCAAATACATGAAAGTCCGAAAACGCCATTTAACCTAAACCGGGGGACTCGCAGGACTCGCTGGCGCTCGTTATTATTCACCACAGAGTTTCACAGAGTTTACACAGAGTTTTTTATTAGCACGCCTTAAATTAGCACGCCTTAAATTAGCACGCCATACA
>CAKZNC010000149.1 GCA_937129385.1 uncultured Bacteroidota bacterium | reverse complement strand
GATCGAGGACGACATCAGTTCGAACGAGTACAATTTCAGCTTTGTTGGTGGATATGATGCGGTGAACATGCCGCATAATGACTGTTTCTATGTCAGGAATGATTCACTTTTTACCAACATGACATTTTATAAATCTGAAGGGCTGATTTATTATACAGAGATGTCACTGACTGATAAACATGACCATATGCTGAAAAAGGTCCTTGAAATTGCGGTTACTGAAAATATAAGCGGAAGCAGTGCTGTGGAAGAAAGTGCCAGCTTGCCGGGATTCGGAATCTATCCCAATCCTGCAAATGATTTCATCACGGTGGATTTCGTTCAGGTCCCAGGCAATCAGCCTGCTTCACTGAAGGTATTTAGCGTATCCGGACAGCAGATCATGGACAGATCTGTGAATGCAGGGGAGACGATCGACGTCTCCGGACTCCGGAATGGCGTATACATGGTGATTGTCAGCGCAGGTGATCAACGATCCCGCAGTAAACTCCTTATTTATAAGTAGTATTATTTATAATGGAAAGAATAATTCCGGTCATTCCCTCAAATGACCGGAATTATTTTATATGTAGCAGTAAGTGAGGATATTATGTTTTGAAATAGGCACTTTTGCAATTTGTGTTTCCGCAGTTTATTTTCATTCTACAGTGATTGAAAGATGCCCCCAATACCTTTAATATCGGGATTTTCATTGTCGATGTTTTTCATTATTCAATTTTTTCTTTAGATTTGAGGCCTGAGAGTCAATCTTGATTTGTTTTATATATTAACCTAAACTTTTATCTATGAAAAGAAATGTTTTCTTAACCTTTCTTCTATTCGTGTTTGCAGGCGTCGCTCTGCATGCACAGGATTACGAGGTAACGGGTAAAGTGACAGCTGCCGACGACGGTACTGCACTGCCCGGTGTGTCAGTTGTGGTACAAGGTACTACAATTGGTGCGGTTACGAATTTTGAGGGAATATACACGATTACTGTTCCCGAAAGTGCAGAAAGTTTAATGTTCAGCTTTGTAGGTATGCGAACAGCTGTTGTTGAACTTGATGGACGGACTAATATTAGTGTTGCGCTTGAATCAACCTCTACGGAGCTTGATGAAGTTGTTGTGACAGCACTGGGTATCACAAGGGAGGAAAAAGCCCTTGGATATGCTGTTCAGGAAGTTGGTGGGGAGGATTTGAACCAGTCACTTCAGACAGATGCGATCAGTGCACTGTCCGGTAGAGTTGCCGGCGTTCAGATTTCATCTTCAACCAACCTTGGTGGATCCAGCCGGATTCTGATCCGTGGTGCCAATTCCATTACACAGGGTAACCAGCCGTTGTTTATTGTTGACGGTATCCCGATGGATAACTCTAACTACAGCTCTGGTGCTGCATCAGGTGGTGGTGGTGTTGACTATGGTAACATGCTGAATGACCTGAATCCGGATGAGATAGAAAGCGTTTCAGTCCTGAAGGGACCTGCAGCTGCGATCTACGGATCTAGGGCTGCGAACGGTGTGATCATTGTTACTACCAAAAGAGCAAAGACCGGCCGGAACGCACTTTCTGTTGAGGTGAATTCAAACCTCGCATTTGACAATGTTGCTACGATTCCTGAACTTCAGACAACTTACGGAGGTGGAGCATTCATTTCAGATGCTGACGGTGGTGTAAATGGATTCCAGCAGGTGTCTTATAATGGTTCCGATTACCTGGTTCCACAATATGCTGTGGATGAATCCTGGGGTCCGAAATATGATGAGAACATCAGTGTTGTTCACTGGGATGGCTTCAATGAGGATGGTACTGTAACAACCAGGCCCTGGGTGGCACCTGAATATGGTGTTGCTGATTACTGGGAAACTGGTAGAACCTGGTCAAATTCAATTGCATTGAGCAAAAGCGGACGTGATTATGGCGTTCGATTTGCATATAAAAATGTTGATATCGACGGAACAATGCCGAATTCATTCCAGAAAAAGAATGATTTTAAAATTGTTTCCAATATCAATGCAAGTGACCGAATCAAAGTGAATGCCAGTTTGAATTACATCAACACTGCAACACAGGGAAGGCCGACACTTGGTTATGCTGACAACTCAGTAGGTCAGAAGTTTTTCCAGTGGGGCCAGAGACAACTGGATTATGAAAGGCTGAAAGAATATACAACCTCCACGGGACAGCAAAGGACATGGAACAGGAATTCTTTCTCTGATCCGACTCCGAAATATTCTGACAATCCCTATTGGACAGCTTATGAAAACTATACGGATGATACCAGGTCCAGATTGCTTGGAGCAGTTTCTGCAGAACTTGAAATTGCTGAAGGTCTTGCGTTGAAAGGTAGTGTTTACGGTGATTATTACAATTATATGATCCGTGAAAGAGTTGCGGTTGGTTCCCAGGGAACTTCCAGCTACTACGAAGCTGCACGTGAATTTTCCGAGTTCAACTTTGAGTCAATTCTTACATACAACAAGGATTTTGATGGCTTTGGTATCAATGCCCTTGCAGGTGTGAACAAAAGGATGGAAAGTTATGACTTTCTCAGAGGTCAGTCTTCTGGCGGACTTGTTGTTCCCGGAGTATACAATCTGCTGAACTCTTCAGACCCTGCACTGATGAATGACATCACAAACCTGAAAGAGGTCAACTCAGTATTTGTACAGGCTGGTGCTGAAATCGCAGATCTGCTTTTCCTTGATGCGAGCTACAGAATTGACTGGTCCTCTACGCTTCCTGAAGACAACAACAGGTATGATTACCCATCTGTATCAGCAAGTTTCCTCTTCTCAAACCTACTTGATCTTGGTTGGATGGATATTGGTAAAATCAGGTTAGGATGGGCAGAAGTTGGTAATGATACCAATCCTTATAATGTATTTGCTACCTATACCTACAATGCAAGTGGTGCCTTCGGTGGAACGCCTAGGTTGTTCAAACCCGACGGACTGTTGAATGAAAACCTGAGAGCAGAGACAACCCGTTCACTTGAAGCTGGTGTTGATCTGCGGATGTTCCAGGACAGGGTTGACGTGAGTGCTACCTATTTCAATAATACCACTTTCGACCAGATCATGCCATTGCAGGTTTCTCAAGCCACAGGTTATGCCTCCCAGTATATCAATGCTGGTGAAATGCTGAACAAAGGTATTGAAGCTTCTGTTGGCCTTGTTCCGGTTAGAACTCCTGATTTTCAGTGGTCATTCAGGATAAACTATACAAAAGTTCAGAACGAAGTTGTTGAACTGTATGATGACCTTGAGTCACTTGATATTCAGAGGGCTCCTTTTGGAGGCGTATTCCTGAGAGCAAGTGTCGGCGATACCTATGGAATGATTTGGGGACATGACTTCATCTATGATGATGATGGAAACAAAGTAGTCAATGCAAGCGGTTATTATGAGCAGACTCCAAACCTTGTACCGATTGGATCTGTACTTCCTGATTATACTATGGGTATCAGGAATACCATCAACTATAAAGGATTTGACCTGAGCTTCCTGATCGATATCAGGAAAGGTGGTTACTTTTATTCACTTACCCACATGTGGGGAATGTATTCAGGGATGATGGGAGAAACTGCAGGTCTCAACGACATGGGCAACGAGAAACGTGACCCTGTTGCTGATGGTGGTGGTGTCAAGATCGACGGTGTGACCGGAGATATTACCTGGAACGACGATGGAACATATGCAGTTTCAAACACTGCTCCAAATGAGACTTATGTACCTACTTCAACATGGGCAGCATACCATTACCATGGATTTGGCTTCCCAAGTGCGCAATCTGTATTTGAAGCCAGCTATATCAAGCTCAGGGAATTGACCATTGGTTATAGCCTGAACTCTAATGTCTTTAATGGCTATATCAAAGGTGCAAGAATTGCACTGTACGGGCGCAACCTATTTACCTGGGGCTTGTCTAAGCCAGGATTTGATCCTGAAATGACTGCAAATGGTTCCGGAAATATCCAGGGTCTGGATGGAGGACTGCAGCCGATTTTCAGGACCATGGGTGTCAACCTGAAATTGAATTTTTAATCCATAAACAGAGAAAATATGAAAAAGCTTAAAATAATATTTGCATTTACGCTGATCCTGTTGTTGGGTGCTTCATGTGATGTGGATTATATTGAAAATCCCAATTCACCCAGTAGTGTGCCAACAGCTGCGCTGTTTAACAATAATGTGAAGCGCATGGTGGATGCAACACATGACATGTGGTTCTCAGGTAGATTTACCTATGTAACCATGCAATACTGGCAGCAGTCAGAATACGGAGATGAAGACAGGTATGTTTATCGCGAGTCGATGAGACAATACCAGAATACATTTTATGAGATCGCTGAAAACTACAGGGAAATCATCAAGTTAAATACTGATGAAGAAACAGCAAGTGAAGCAGCTGCTTCCGGAGCCAATGTAAACCAGATCGCAACCTGCTATTACGGCGAGCACTTCAGATTGGTGGACAACCTCTGGGGACTTGATGGATAC
>CAKZNC010000148.1 GCA_937129385.1 uncultured Bacteroidota bacterium | reverse complement strand
CTGGACAGCCGAAAAAGGCACAGGCTTTACAGCCACCTACCAGGTAAGGGCCATCAATTCAGCCAATGAACCCTCGGAACCCTCAGAAACAGCACAGGCCACCACCGCAGCTCTTACCGATGAACAGCTCCTGGACATGGTCCAGGAATATACATTCAGGTATTTCTGGGATTTCGGACACCCGGTATCCGGACTCACAAGGGAGCGGAACACCTCCGGCGATGTCGTTACTACCGGGGGAACCGGGTTCGGACTCATGGCAATTCCTGTGGGCATAGAACGGCAGTTCATCAGCCGGGAAGAGGGTGCCGAACGTGTGCTGAAAATGCTGAACTTCCTGGAAACGGCCGACCGGTTTCACGGTGCCTGGTCACACTGGATGAACGGCGTGACTGGTGATGCCATCCCTTTCAGTACATATGACAATGGGGGCGATCTCGTGGAGACAGCATTCCTCGCCCAGGGGCTGCTTACCGTGAGGAGGTATTTTTCTGCTTCGGACGAAACCGAAATGAGCATAGTGACAAAAGCCACAAAACTTTGGGAAGAGATCGAATGGGACTGGTACAGGAGAGAAAATTCAAATGTGATCTACTGGCACTGGTCACCCGACTACGATTGGCAGATGAATATGCAGGTAAGGGGTTGGAATGAAGCTGCAATCGTCTACCTGCTCGCCATCGCTTCACCTACTCATGGAGTGCCGGCATCCATGTGGGAAACCGGATGGGCACAGTCGGGTTATTACAACCCGCGAACCCTGTTCGGTCATAAGCTGTATGTCGGACATGGACATGGGGGGCCAATGTTCTTTGCACACTATTCATTCCTGGGATTCGACCCCAATGACAAGGCCGATGCATATGCCAACTATTTCGACCACAACAGGAACCAGGCACTCATCCAGCAAGCCTACTGCGAAGCAAATATATACGGATACCTTGGTTATAGCGAAGAAAGCTGGGGCATCACCGCAAGTGACGATCCGGATGGCTACCTCGCCCATGAACCCAGAACTGACCGGGACAATGGGACCATATCACCAACAGCTGCGCTTGGCTCATTTCCCTATACCCCGGAAGCATCCATGCTGGCCCTGAAACATTTCTATGGGGACCTTGGAGAAAATACATGGGGCTGGATGGGATTCAGGGATGCCTTCAATCTTTCCAGGGAATGGTTTGCCGATTCCTACCTTGCCATCGACCAGGGGCCGATCATCCTGATGATCGAAAACTACCGGTCACAGCTGCTCTGGAACCTGTTTATGTCCAACCCGGAGATCGATCCGATGCTCGAACAGGTAGGGTTTACAACTCAACCAAACAACATCGAATACAAGTCTGCATACAATGACCCGCTCATTTATCCAAACCCTTCCAGTGAAGGACCTGTGATCAAATTTGAGCTGGAAAATCGTGCAGAGATCGTTATTGGAATATATGACCCTGCCGGACGTCTTGTAAGCGAATACCAACCGGGGGCTCCCCTGCCGGCCGGCACCAACAGAATCGACCTGTCATCTTTGAAGCTGCCTGGCGGACTGTTCCTTCTGAAACTTACAGAGAATGGCATGCACAGTTTCACCAGAAAAATATTGATCGAATATTAACTAAAAAGAAGAAAGGAGGTCAACACCAGAGATTCAATTCATTAATTTTTAACTAAACAAAAAAAGAAACACTATGAAGACAATTTTTACAATGTTTGTGATGGTCGCTTTCAGCGTAGGACTCTACGCGCAATACGACCAGTATCCAGTTGATTTTGAGACAGCAGAAGAGGATACGGCCTGGAATGTTTTTTCCAATGCCGGGGATCCTGAACCTGCAGAAAATTTTGTTCTCGAAGCCAATCCGGACGATACAGGGATCAACTCTTCGGGCAATGCAATCAAATTTACTGTTGTAGAAACAGCAAGCCCATGGGCAGGTGCCTGGTCAGACCATTATCCTGACATAGAGTTCACCGCCGAAAACTACATGATGTACATGATGGTTTACAAAGATGTCACTTCTAATTGCGGACTGAAGGTCGAACAGGGAACAGATCCTGCTCAGATCGAACTGAAAGTGCCAAATACAGTGACCGGTGAGTGGGAACTCATTGCTTTTGATTTCACCGATGGAATCGGGAATACCTATCCCAGGCTTGTATTCTTCCCGGATTTTCCGGAGACCCGCGAAAGCGGTTCGGTGAGCTACATCGATATGATCAGCACTTCCGATCCCACCGTCTCGGTGAAAGAGGTAGAAGGTGAATTCTTCAGTGTATACCCAAATCCTGCAGCTTCATTCATTACAGTGCAGTACCCGGGTATGAACTATCTCGCAATCACAAATATCGCGGGACAAAAAGTCAAGGAGTTCACCGCTACTGATGATTACATTCAGCGGGTGGACGTGACTGATATCCAGCCTGGTGTGTATTTCGTTACGATTAATTCACCTGCCGGACTGATCACTTCAAAGTTCATCAAGGAATAGATGAACCGTCAGTTATTAAAAAGGGTGCTTTTCCAGGCACCCTTTTTTATTTAAGACCGTTTCACCGACAAAGTCACCTCCCTTATCGAAAAAATTTGACCCGCACCTGCGATTCCCTCATATTTGGTGAAAATTAAACCAATACGCTATGAAACGTTCAGCAATCATTTTCGTGGTACTCGCCGCACTGACCATGAGCGGCTGTCTCGTCACCTCATTGCACCCCTTCTATAAGATGAAAGACAAAGTCTTCGACGATGCCCTGGTTGGCAACTGGATGGATACTGATTCCTCGATCTGGGTCATTCGTCCCAACATGGTCTCGAAAGGTCTCTTTGGTAATAACAATGAACGACCCGACAGTACCTATCATGTGACCTATTATGAAGAAAAAGATTCCCCGTCCTTTTTACAGGGCACCCTGTTTGAACTGAAGGGACAACGCTATGTCGACTTCTTCCCGGAACCCGACGGGGAACACTTCCTGGCAGACATGACCGCCTTCCATCACGTACCAGTCCATACCCTCGCACGCATGCAATTCAAAAAAGACACATTGATGCTTTTCTGGTACGGCGAGGAGTGGCTCAACGACCTCTTCGAAAATAACCGGGTCCGCATCGACCACGAAAAGGTACAGTTCAGCCCTCACTACGAGAGTAATATCCTCACCGCGGAGACCGCCGACCTCCAGAAATTCATTCTGAAATATATGAACGACGACAAAACCATCAGGGAGATCGAGAACTCGTTCGCCAGGAACAACGAAGCAGACGACCATGTATTCATCAAACTCTTCCCATATGACGGACCGATCCCAGGCGATCAATAGAGAAAGCCTTATACAGGTACTTTTCATCAGGCTGCGCATCATATGGCACGTACTGTTCTGGTGTGCAGGATATATTGTTTTGCTGAATATTTTCGCCGGCTCCTCCGATCCCGAAAAGATCGATATCATATATACGCTGTTCTTTATTCTGCCAATCGTCGCCGGCGTATTCATCAACCTCTACCTGCTGATACCTAAGCTCCTGAGAAAAGGAAACCTTTTTCTTTATGGCCTTGCAATGGCCTTGCTCATCGCAAGCGTTGCAGGATTTATCTACCTGCTTTTTGACCGGTGGATCGACCTCCTGCTCCCTAACTACTATTTCATTTCATACGACGAATACTGGATCCTGCTGATCTATGCTGCTGTCTTCCTGGCCCTCTCCACGCTACTGAAACTCTCGCGCGAATGGATGCTCTTCCTGCGTGGCGACCGGCAAAAAAACATCATGCAACTGAAAAATCTGCAGGCACAGATCAATCCCCATTTTCTGTTGAACAGTCTGCAAACCATCTACTCCATGTCCATGAACCGTTCGGAAAAGACTCCCGAAACGGTGCTTCAGCTGGCGGAAATTCTTAAATTTTCATTGTATGAGTCTGAATACGAACGGGTCAGCCTGGCACGTGAACTGGAAGTACTCCGGGACTACATCGCCATGTACCGCCACCGCCTGGACCCGATTCGCGCAAAGATCAGCTTCGATATTGACGGTGACACCGAAAACCTGCAAGTTGTGCCGTTGCTCTTCCTCCCTTTCATCGAGAATGCTTTCAAACACGGACTACAGGGATCGGAAAAGGAGGCATTCGTGCATATACATTTCCGGATCAACGAAAATATGCTCAACTTTGACATAGAAAATAACATCGGCTACCCCGACTCCCATGAACGGAAAATCTATAGCGGAATAGGTATCGGCAACACGCGGAAAAGACTTGAGATCTCCTATCCCGGCCGACATCAACTAAAGATCGACAGGAAGAACGAGGTTTTCAATGTATCACTTAAACTGGACCTCTCAGAATGAAAGCAAGTTGTATCATCGTAGACGACGAACCCGCCTCCAGGGAGATCCTGGGGAAATACATCTCCGATATCCCCTCGCTAAAACTTTCCGGCGAATGCCGGGATGCCTTTGAGGCAACCGCGAAACTTGCCGAAACTCCGGTCGATCTCATCTTCCTTGATATCAATATGCCCCGACTCTCGGGAATCAGCTTTGCCCGGTCGCTCACCACACAGCCACTGATCATCTTTACAACGGCTTATCCTGAATATGCCGTCGAGGGCTTCGAGCTGGATGCAGTGGATTACCTTGTGAAGCCCTTCTCATTCGAACGGTTCCTGAAAGCTGTCAACCGCGCTTTCGAAAGACTGGAACGGCAAAAGAATGAGCATGATCCGGCTCCCTCCGTGCTGGTGAGGGCCGACAAGAAGATCTATGCATTGCAGTTGTCCTCAATTGCATTTATAGAGGGTTGCGGCGATTACATCAGGCTCGCCCTTGATGATGGAAGGAAACTGGTAGTGCATGATACGATCAAGAGATTTACTGCTGCACTTCCGGAAGAGGATTTTATCCGGATACACAAATCATATGTCCTTAATCTTTCCTTCATGGATTATATCGATGGCAACAGGATCAGTGTCTTGGATGAAAACCTCCCGGTAAGTCCGATGTACCGGCAGGAGCTGATATCAAAATTGAAATAGCCCCTCCCCTGGTCCGGAATTCACAAGTGACGACGAGTAAATATTCCGGCAAAAGGGAAAGGGCTGTGATGAGATGATGAGTGGGTTTGTCTTGCTGCTAGAACCTGATGCCACCCCTGAAACCCACCCAGAGTGCATAGTTTACATCATGGTAGGTATTGTCATAGGTTCTGTCAACAAATGCCCATGATGGTGCGATAGGTTCCCACCCGATATAAACATCGTCGGCAGGATGCGTATGTGCCACGGAAAGATTTAGTGTCGGACCAAAGAACAGTTCTGCGAAATTGCCCAGTTCAAAGCCGTATAGCACCCTCAGCTGGTTGTTCAAGTTCAACCTGTTTGCATATACCGGATAGGGAGCGCGTGCATCGCCAATCCATAATTCCTGCTCACTCATTACTTCGATGTTTAAAAATGAGCTTCCTGCAAGATCCAGCTGGGTTCCCGCACCGGCACCGTACATCCACCTGGAACCTCCGCCAAAGGTTTTGCCGAAGCTGTAAATGGTATAAAATTCAGGTATGCCAAGTCTGAATGAAGCTGCCAGCAACTGTGTCTCGCTGGCTGCAAGTTCAAAACTGTAATATCCGCCATGCCTGACAATGCTTATTGGTGCAAGCGGAACACCATCAATGGAATCACAAATATTGATAAATCCTGCTGCCTGTACTCCTTTTACATAACCTGCACGGTTGATAAATCCCGCTGCCTGCAGACCCTGCACCTCGTCAGCAACATTCACGAAACCCGATGCCTGGAGATTGACCGGTCCATTTCCTGAAACATTTCCAAAACCAGCGGCCTGGATCCCCTTGTCTATATTGCCTGAAACATTCATGAATCCGGCACCCTGTATTCCGCTGACAGTATCACCCGCCACGTTCATAAACCCGGCACCCTGGATACCTGTCATCTTTCCACCGATCACATTGATGAAACCAGCACCCTGGAATCCATAGAGATCCTGACCAACGACATTGGCAAAGCCAGCTCCCTGCAAGCCTCCCTGGTTTCCCCCGGTCACATTGATAAAGCCTGCACCCTGGACATAACGGAAATCACCGCCAACGGCATTGTAAAATCCTGATACTTGAAGGCCCTCCACGTTACCTCCTACTGTGTTCCCGAACCCGGCTGCCTGGAATCCTTTTACAAAGTAGCGATCCACGTTGATGAACCCACCGAACTCCACTCCATCAACGCCTCCTGACACCCCGACAAATAGATTGAGTGAAAGATCATTCACATAATTTGCATTGTCCATGCCATTTGTGCTAAATGGCGGAAATAAAAAGGTCATCTGGAACGGACTGGTCATGTAATCTGCTGAGTCTGATTGTCCGTTCACCTTACCTGTAAGGGTGAGTAGGATAATAACTGATAATATGGTTGTTTGTATACGTTTCATGATATTTGATTTTAATGTTCTATACTCCCAAAGACAACGGAAAAACCGGGGGGTTGTATGAAAGGAGAAAAAAGTGGAGAGTTAAGGGTGAAGAGTTAAAAGATCCCTCTCAAACTGATCATAGTGAAGTCCCTTCCTTCCAAATTGTCACAGATTGAACGTGATGCGCCTTTGTGGTTCTCTGTGCCTGTTTTGTGTAACGTAGTGTAATAGCTAAAGTAAGTGCAACGAAAACCCTCTATTTTTTCGTTCCCAGGTCCTCCCCTGCTTTGGGATCCACCGATCGAATATGCAGGTCCCTCTGTGGGAATGGAATTTCGATTCCGGCTTCCTTGATCTTCCTGTTGATGCAAATCTTCAGTTCACTTTCAAGCTCCAGCCGTGTACCCAGCTCGGCCCATGCAAGCAGCCTGAAATCCAGCGAGCTGTCACCAAACCCCAGGAAAAAGGCCTTCGGAGCCGGATCCATGATGGCGATCTGACTCTCATTTCCTGCCTCAAGTAACAGTTTTACAACTTTTTCCGGATCCGTTCCATAGGCAACACCCACCCGTACATCAACACGGCGGTGTGCATCGGAAAGCGTCCAGTTGATCAGGTCATTCGAAATAAGTGATCCATTAGGGACGATCACCTCTGCACCATCATAGGTTCTTACAACACTCGAACGAATACCGATCTTCTTGACCTCTCCCAGCAGGTTATTGACCTCAACCGTATCCCCTTCCTTGATCGGTCGTTCAAAAATGAGGATCAGTCCGGAAACAAGATTGTTAAATATATTCTGCAATCCGAAACCTATTCCTACGGAGAATGCACCGATGATGATGGTCAGGTTAGACAACGCCATTCCGGCAGCAGCAACAGCGAGCATAAATCCAATTGTAACCAGCGCGATCCTGATCAACATGGTGATTGTGCCTGGCATTCCCCTTTTAACTTCTATGCGCGTAAAAACCTCATCCTGGAGGATATACCTGACAATCCTGGAGAGAAAAACTGACAACCAGATCACGAAGACAAATAGCACAATGCTCATGAGCTCGATTGTTGCATCTCCAATCTCGAGCTCCCTGTATAGAAATTCGCCAATGCCCTCAAGGAATGCTGTTCGTGCATTAAAGTATCCCAGGGCAATGTAGACCCAGGAGAAGATGAACAGAATCCTGAGCAGATTATATATCTTCCTGAAAATATAGCGAAACTGGTCCCTGATGAGATTTGACCTTTGAGCAATTTTACTGCGCATTAACAGGTAGATCAGTGCAGCAGAAACATGAAAACCAACATATGTGGTGAGAATTAGAAATGAACTCTGTATGATTGCATTTGCAAGGTATTCTGAAACACCATAGATACCGATAACATTGCCAATGAGCGATAGTGCAAGGAACAGGGAAAATACCCCCCCGGTAATTAATAGCACATTGTTGACAGAAGTCCTTTTCTTCCGGGTCTGAATCTCGTTGCGGAAAAAGAACCTGACAAGGAAAAACAAGGCCAGCCCCTGGGTGAATAGCAAAAGCAGCCGGCTCACCAGTGTCTGGTCATAGATCTGGTTAAGCAGCCGCATCAACAGGTATGCCCCGGTGAGTTCGATCAGGTGCCGCTTATACTGATCTGGCAGAATATCTATGGCGATCCGGATGATCGGGTATATTGCTAATATAGAAAGCAGCGTCCGGTAGGTGTTGGGCAGTTCGGGTACCAATAGCTTCACAAGGTACAATGAAATGATCAGGGACACCTCAAGCGGCATCTGGAAGATCTCCCTAAGGTAGAGGTTGAACCTGGCAGCCCTGGCCTTGAGGTTTTTCTCATTCAGATTGCCCCTTATCCAATAGACCAGGAGCAGGAAGAACAGGAAAATGGAAAATACACCAACAATACTGCCTGTGAAACTGGAAATAAGTAACCTGGTATCCTGCCGGATATCATTCATATACTGTTTCCATTGTGCTCTAAGCGCACCCTTTTCAAGATTTCCGATCTTGATCCAGATAGGTGATACATCACGTGTCAGCAAAGATCCACCGGCAAGCGTGCTATACTTTTCAAGATCCATCGAGAATTGTTCAAGTTCGATCTGATCATCGGTGAGCATATCTGCCTGGGTAAGCAGAAAATCTATATCAGCCTGAAGAAGCCTGTTTACAGAATCACTACGCTGAATCACATTGGCCACCCTTCTCCTGATGGCCTCGGGACTGACCTCATCCATACGCTGACTTGTGAGCTGCCATCTTGACCTTGATTTTGCAAGTTTTTCCGCACTTTGCTGGGTGGCATCAAGGTGCTCCGTTATCCTGTCCTGTACATCGTTGATCTGCTGTTCCAGCAACAGCGAATTGGTATTCAGATTTTCGAGCTGACGGAAATTCAGGTTGGAAAGATCGGCTAGCATTGTGTCATTCAGGAAATACCTGATATCCCTTCTGGCTGCTACAACATCACGCTCTATATCCGTCCTGGTTGTTTCCGGCAGCAGCGTATTCCTTACCCTCGCAAACAGCTGAAAAGCCTCAGTGGAAGCGGTATTGATCTCCGCCAGTGGGATGGGCTGGATCTCAGGTTTAAGTGTATCTTGCTTCTGCTTTCCATTACCCGACTGTGACTGCGACAATATGGACTGGGCAGAAAGATCCGGAACCGGTAATGCGAAGATCGTAACGAACAGAAATATGAAACACCTGTGGTAAAAGCGACTGTTCATGGCTGGAATATTTACATATAAACAAATGTAACTATTCAAAGTTTGCTAATGAAGCTTTGAATTGAAATTGTATGCAAATCTGCAACAAGAATCCGACAATCAGGAAATAGGAAGCATCAGAGTTTGTAACTGAATCCGACAATGAATACATGGGCGGTAAGCGGATTGGAATCATTCAACTCATGGTCGATCATATAACTGAACTCGAGGTCTGCACTGAATGAAAGCATCACCTCGGCTCCGGCCTCAAAACGAATAGCAGATGGAAGATACGGAGATTGCTCATTTAAATCGGCAAATAACTCACCGGATCCAAATAATGTCAGGGGTGAGCTGAAAACGTCATATTCAACCTTTAACCTGTTTCGGTTGACGAGTTTATTGGAACTGTATGCCCCCAGCGTATTAAGTTCGTCGAAACCATATTGCAGACGCTCCCTGAGCTGAATCGTGACCGGATCAATGTCAATGTCATAGGTAACATCCCCATGCACCCGGTAGCTCGTTGCCCAATTGAGCCTTTCATCTTTAAGAATTACATACCGGTAACCCCCTTCAATCTTGAGATCTTTGATGATCTCGTATTCAAGTCCTGCAGTGATCAGGGACTTGTCATATACCAGGGAGTTGCTACGGAATCGCTGACCGAGGTCAAGACTTCCTTCAAGTTCATCGCTAAGCTCATATGAAATTTTTCCGCTCCACCAGGATCGAAAATCCTGGTATTGGCCCGAGACATCCTGTAGAGAAATGGCCAGGAAGATCAAGGGAAATATAATACGCAAAACGGCTGGTGTGATTGATTTGTTTAAACGCTTCATGAAGAGTTATTCTTCGAAATATGTATACTTATACTCCTTGCGTTTCACAAGCCTGTCTTTGTGATCATAGTATTTCTTTTCAACCACCAGGCCATTCTTGTAGACCCATACGGTACGCTCCTCCTGGTTGCCACGCATGTCCATCTGAGTCTCTTCGGTATTGTTCCCCGAAGCATCATACTTGTAAAGTTTCCAATCTTTGATATCTCCCTCCTTGTTGAACTCTTTCACCTCGACCAGGTTCCCCTGTGCATCATATTTCTCAATTTTTTCTACGATGGGTTCACTGATCCCCTCCTCGATGAAATATTCATAGACGGTCTGACTTTCAACTTTATTCTTCCTGACTACCTCCTTATTCTGGGCGTGGCCCGATACGGGAATCAAGATGAGCAGTACAAACAGAATTCTGATATGCAAACGCATGGCCTCTCTTTTATAATTGTTCAATAAAAATCTCGCCCAGGTCAACCTCCTGGTTTTCCTCGGTGATGGTTACAGTCTTGATGACAGGAATGTCTTCGGTACCCCCGGTTACGTCTTCAGAATAGGTAAAGATTTCATATTCGCCCGGAATCAGGTTACTGAATTCAAAATACCCATCATAGCTGGTGCGAATCCGCTCATCATAAAATTCTCGGTTGTTGTAGACCAGGTAAACCTCGTGTTCCTGTGCGTAAGAGGTATCCTTTACTTCCAGGAAAGGCCATTCCGAAGTGTTTTTGTAATTGATAAGCCTGATCACGCCATAGATGCGCGCTGATCCGTCATCGAAATCGACCGTTTCATACCGTTGAAGTGTGCCAAGGTCGAAGTCCTCCCCCGCTTTAAGCTCGATTTGCATGTTAACAGGGTATTCGGCATTGCCATATTTTGCTGAGTCCTCCGAGGTAAAATAGATTGTATATTGTCCAGGGTTCAGGAATGCAAACTCAAAAGATCCTGTTGCACTGGTCTCCACCTTATCTCCCACATTCTCACTATCGCCAAAAAGCAGGAAAACCTCCTCATCCACTGCCGGCTCCTTGTTTACAAGGACAGAGTACTCCTCGTTGTAAAAGCTTGTCTCAAGCTTTCCCTTTATCGTCGAGGTTCCGCCATATCCTTCAGGCTGTTCACATGATGTCATCAGGATAGCTACTGCCAGGGTGGAGACCATCAGTGTTTTAAAGTTTTTCCTTCGCTTTGCTGTCATAATTTTCAAACGCATTAGATTTAAGGGCCTAAAAATAACAAAAATAGGCTACCACTTTAACAAAACCTTAATATTAGGTTAACAATAACAAAACAAAAAGTCTGCCATCAATGTTCCTATATTTAACACATTGATTATAACCATGAACCAAAAACCTGAAAAAATGAAGAATCTTGCACCTTTTCTTGTAATGCTGATCTTTCTCTGGTCTTGCCAGACAAAACCCTCCGCTGAGAATCAATCCGATCCTGAGCCCGTTACATTCAGCCTGTCTCAACTCTGGACAACGGACACGATTATGAAAACCCCTGAATCCGTGCTGTATGATCCCCTCAGGGAGGTACTGTACGTGGCAAATATGAACCGGGATGAAGAGGGTGATGAGACAGGATTCATTTCAAAGATCAATACCGATGGAACTGTGATCGATCTCCATTGGGTCGATGGTCTGAATGAACCACGCGGGATGGGCATCCATGGTGATTTGCTTTTCGCAACCGACAATGACCGGCTTATCGTGGTGAATCTTGAAACAGGTGAACTGAAGAAATCGATCCCCGTGGAAGGAGCCGTCTTCCTGAATGACCTTTCCGTTGCTAAAGACGGTACTGTCTATTTTTCAGACAGTCGTGCAGGGAAAGTGCAGGTTTACAAAGATGATGAAGTGATCGACTGGATACCAGAAATTGAAGGTCCGAACGGACTTTTCGATGAGGGTGAGGAAATCCTCGTTGCAGGAGGTGGAGAAGTCCGCCTGGTGAATAAAGAAACCGGAAAATATGATGTACTGGCTGAAGGCATAGGCGTCGATGGCATCGAGTACACCGGGATTGATGACTACTACATCGTTTCGGAATGGAAGGGCGTGATCCATATGATCGGTAATGACACTATACAGACACTACTCGACACCGAGGCAGAAAAGAAGAATACGGCAGACATCGGTTTCAATCTGAAAAAGAAGGTAGTTTATATACCGACTTTCTTCGACAACAGGGTGGTAGCGTATGCGTTGAAGATGGAGTAAGACAAAAAAAACGATCGGTGAGGGATTGGGATTACTTACGTGATCCCAGGAGGGGAGGCCCTGCAATGAATCACAATCCTATCCCTCGCTATCGCTCAGGATGTCGGATTTTTTATTGCATCAGCTTATGAAGAACAGGGGATTACTTACGTGATCCCAGGAGGGGAGGCCCTGCAATGAATCACAATCCTATCCCTCGCTATCGCTCAGGATGTCGGATTTTTTATTGCATCAGCTTACAAGAACCTGGCGGTTCTTGACGCTTCCGCAATAAAAAATCCTGCCGAACTATCGTTCGACAGGATGGTCATTCATTGCGGTGAGGGGGGGATTCGAACCCCCGGTACCCTAATCGAGTACGCCAGTTTAGCAAACTGGTGGATTAAGCCACTCTCCCACCTCACCGGGTATTGACTTAAGCACGACAAAAGTATAAAAAATCGGTTAAAACTACAGCAATAAAAAAACAAATATCTTTGGCTCGTTGTCAAAGTTATAAAGCAAAAATTATTCCTATGAAAATCATACCACTATCCAAAGTTGAAAAAAAAGAGGTCCACATGGAAGGAGCGATGGGCGCATGGAAACAACTGCCCATCGGAAGTGAAGAAGGTGCTCCTGTATACTCCTACCGGGTATTTACTGTTGAACCTGGAGGGTATACCCCTTTCCACAACCACCCATACGAACACATGAACTACATCATCGAAGGTGAAGGAGCACTGGTGAATGAAAAAGGCGAGGAAACACCCCTCAAAGCAGGCGACTTCGCTCTGGTCAACCCCGATGAAAAACACCAATACCGCAACAAGGGAAACTCACCCTTTAAAATGATCTGTGGCGTGCCCAAGGAGTTTGAATAGGTTCAATATCGTCTCAAGACTTTATGGGTAGCGATGGAATTTGACGAAGGAGCCTGGTTGATCAGGATATGATGAGCAACCTTCAACATGACTTATAATCCTGGTAAAATCAACAAAAGACGATTCATATCGCCAGTCCCAGCTAAATTAGCGCTCCCACCCACTGTCGTGTAAGCTGAAATTGATTCTTTATTTGCCTGAAGAATTGCGCCATGGTCCTGATTCCGCCTGATCTTCTCCTTACACAAACAATTGGCAATAAGTGCTAAGTGAACTTTCCTGACAAATGATCGGTTCTGCCGGGAATACAATTTCGATATGGTTCAGACCTGACGAGTGAATAAGTAAACTATTAGTTAAAAGCTACTGACAATTAGGCGTTTATGTATATGATCATTAACTTGATCGTTCAATATAAAAACTACGATGAAGATGAAAAAGTACAAGACATTTACAAGCCTTTCAGTCAGCGATCTCGCTGAAGCATAATCATTCTACGTTGAAAAACTCGGACTTGACAGTGTAAGCATGGAAGATCAGGGGTATTAATGATTCAGACGAGCGGAGACACCAGGTTCATGGCTTATCGCAAAGAAAATCACGAACCGGCAGTTTTTACCATACTGAATTTCGATGTTGGTGACCTCGCCTCAGTTGTAAATAATCTCAGGAAGGGGTAACATTTGAACAGATTTCAGGTGCCAATAACGATGGCATCGCAGAAATGGGCCCTACCAAAGCAGCATGGACCAGGGATCCTTCGGGAAACTGGATTGCTTTCTTTCAAAACCCAGGTTAGGATCATGCATTTGCTGCAATATGATCAATTCACCTCTTCAATGGAATCTTGCTCCTCATCTGACGGCTCCATACCAGGCTGCTTCACGAGTGACCAGTTTGCGTGCACCATCTTCCACTCTCCATCAGCGTAGTTATAGATTGATGTTGCCTTCCAGGGTTGCCCTTTTTGTCCATCTACAGATCCCACATAATGAAATGTCAGAATAGCCACAGAATTATACTGCTGCACGAAAGGATCAACCAATTCAAATTCATGCGGAGGGATCATCCCCTCCAATGAATTCAAATAGGAATCTACTGATTCCAATCCTTTCTTCAATTCAGATGCCATGATATCATCCATATAGGTCACATCATCTGCCATATGAATTGGAAATTCACCTGGATTTCCTGCAGACCAGTTTTCAAGTGCTTCCTTTTCCAACTTGATCACACTTTTGGCAGTCTCCTCGAGGGAGGGGTAAACAGGTGAAGTATCACATGAAGAGATAAAAACTACTGGGAGTGCGATAACAAATACGATCCAAAATTTCTTCATAAATCTGTTTTTTTCGGAACCTATTGACTTATAAACCAATAAATACCATAGTTTGCTATAAAGATATTCTATTTAAACCATAATTTCAATAGGATTGAAAATTGCATCATGCAGTAGTCGATATTAATTCATACCCAGGTGAAGTATACAGCTCTATATTATAAAGGAAATCCAACTTCCGCTACCAATTTTTTAAAAACCGGGTGTTCATGCAACTTATAAAATTGCGGCTCACTGAGCAGCCAGGGGATTTCCATCTCATGCTTGTCAACTGATTTTCTGATAAATGACAGCGATTCATCATGTTTGTGCACAAAATTCAGGTAGTCAGCGTACAGTGCATAACTTTCTGGTTAAAACCTCACTGCAAACTATATCAAGGGGGGATGCGAGCGCCCAATTGAGACTTACTTTCCCGGGAAATGAAAAAGCAGACCTACCTGATAACCAGGTCAGGGTTTCCTGGTCCGAAATGCTTTAGCATAACGATCGGATCGGTTTTTGAAGGATTGGAAATGGTGACTCCCTCCCTGGCGGCATTTTCACTTATGAAATACTCGTCGTGGGTCAATTGCCCGAATCGTATCAATGCAGGTGTCTCAATGTCCCAGGCACCCATCTTTCCGCACCCCTGCATCATGATCATCCCATATGCAGCAGCATCTTTTATCTTCACAGAGGAACCTGGCAGTACAGTGAGCTCTTTGGCACTGAATGCTTCAGACCTGTAACAGATCCATTTTTCAATGTACCCTTCCTGTTCCATCTCCTCCAAAGGATTCACTGGAACCGGGGTCATAAATCGATTGCTTTTAAAATTGGGATCTGTATTCAGTTCCCAGTTGATCACTCCCATCAGGTAATCATAATTGCCTTCCTTATTATCGGGTGTATTCTTCCAGAGAAGTTCTTCCGGAACTACTGTATTACCTGCCAGTGACTGGTACATGGCATAAACATCGGAGGCCTTCTGGGGCTCATAGGTACATAAACTTCCCGGAGCATGGAGAACACCTGGTGGAACATCCCAACCAGTCCCCGGTTCAAGATGGTATGCACGTGATAAATTAGTAATCATATTGTCACCCCTGGCAAAGTTCATGAGGCATTCTTTCACCTCCTCCCTGGAAGTGCCTGGCTCGAAACCAAAAAAAGTATAAGGAAAATTTCCACCATGATTATTCACCTGGGGAGGAAAATAATACGCTTCCGGCTTACCCATTTGTCCGGTTAGTCCTGCATGAATATCATCCTGATGAATGTGAAAAGGAAGGGCATCCAAATTATCAAAAAACTTGGAATACATTGGCCAGGATCCATACGCATCCCAGATTCGTTGACCAATCAACTCCTCCTTCAATTCTGCAACCGCATCGCGTAAAAGGAACTTCTCAATCTTTCCTTCCAGCTCCAACACAACTTCGCTGAGTCCTTCATGCTCACCTGTAAGCGGACCATTGTCGGCGGGAGTGGTGGAGGAGAACCATCTTTCATCGATTCCTCCCCTTTCCCCTCCAAGAGCGTAATAATCATCGGGATGGAGTTTTATTCTCCTTCCCGGGATACAGAACGAACGTGGTACCCAATTGGGTACTAGTCTTAATACTCCCTGGCCTTGCTCAAATGCCCTTTGAATATTCGACCGATTTCCCATGATATGATTTTTAATCTGTTAATGTCTTTTCTATTTCTTCCAGAGATTTTCCCTTGGTCTCGGGAAGCTTATAAAGAAGGAGAATGAATCCTGCTATACAGATCACCGCATACAGCCAAAAATTCAAGGTCCATCCCAGGGCCTCCTTAATTGCAGGAAAGGTGAAGGTCAGGGTGAAATTTCCAATCCACAGGGATATTGCTGCAAGTGACATAGCTGCCCCGCGGATTCTGTTGGGGAAAATTTCTGACAGGATCACCCAAACCACAGGTGCCAGGGTCAGTGAATATACAGCCACACTGCACAATGTCAGAATAACAATGGGGATCCCCCCCACTTCAAGGTGAAAAAGTATTCCCTCAACAATATAGATAATAGCCAAACCACCTGTACCCATTAGCATTAAAGACTTCCGGCCAAACTTATCCACGATTGAAATGGTGATAAAGACCGAAATTACCATTACAGTTCCTATGACAACAATCTGTAACATCATCTCCTTCATATTATACCCGGCAGCCTGGAAAATATCGGCAGCATAGTAAAATATTACATTCATTCCACACCATTGCTGCAGAATAGCCAGGAAAATACCCAATAGAAGTATTTTGAATACCCCTGACTTGAACAATTCACTAAAATGGACTTTGCCTGTCTCCTCCTTTGAGATGGTTTTTTTAATTGATGCAACCTCCGCATCAGCATTCTCCTTTCCCACCAGTTTGCTTAATATCATCCCTGACTTTTCTTCCTGGCCATTTTTAACCAGCCAGCGAACACTTTCCGGCATAAAGATCATGAGAACAAAAAAGATGATTGCAGAAATTGTTTCCGCACCAAACATCCACCTCCAGCCGAATTGCCCGTTCCAACTCTGCCGGATCACCTCTTCAGTTGCATCGACAGGCATCTCTGTATCAACCAGGGATATTCTCCAATTGACGATCTGAGCTGCAAGTATGCCAAACATGATGAGCAACTGGTTCACCGAAACCAGCTTGCCTCTGATATGAGGAGGAGACATTTCAGATATATACATCGGGGAAAGATTCAGCGTAATACCTATACCAATTCCCCCGATGATGCGGAAGGTATTGAACCACTCAAAATCGTGTGACAGAGCTGTGCCAATAGAAGAGATGGTAAACAGGGCTCCTGCGAGGATCAGCAATCGCTTTCTTCCATATTTATCACTCAAGACAAAACAGAAAAAGGCGCCTATCATACAGCCAATCAATGCTGAACTTGTTCCCCACCCTTTCATGGCAGGAGAGTTCAAACCAAAATATGGCTCATAGAAAGGTTTTGCTCCACCAACCACTACCCAATCATAACCGAAAAGGAAACCTCCCATGGCGGCTACGATCGTGATAAGCCATGTATATGCCGGTTTGTATTGGCTGGACTTAGGTTTCATGTTCAGGACACAGGTTAAGCGGGAGGTTCGTTGCTCTCCACCACCTGTTCCAGATGTATCATTCTGCTCAATTCTCTCCCGGGCTTGGAAGATAACTATTTTTATTGTTCAAGCATGTTGCAGTCTACAAAAATGATGCACTGCTACTAAATTAGATCATCTCCCGGCTACGCCTGTGAGTGAGGAGGTAAGAGATTTGTAATCTGCCTGATCTTCCAGCTCCTTATCCATTTTTCGTTTCCCCAGGTAGTATAACATCAGGAGAAACAACGGCTGCATGCCGGTGATGGCAAAAATGATGATCAGCTTATCGAATAGCTGACCCATCGAAACTGACGACTGACAGCCGAAGTCAGAGAGCTAAAGACTGCCGACTGCAGACTGCCGACCGGGGACTGGCGACCAACCTACTTCTCCAGCACGAAACTCCAGTACTCGAAGATCCCGTTAGCGAAATTATTGTACCTCGAGGTACCAAGTGTACCTGCAAAGGTCTTGAATGATTTTCGGAGGATGCGCGGTGCCTTGGTGTCAATCAGGTGCTCCCTTCTCTCGGAATCTTTTTCCAATGCAGCCACCACGTTTTTTGAAATATTGGTCTCATGCACCTTCTTGAATTTACTCTTGTCCAAACGTGCATGAAACTCTTCCAGCTCTTTCGGATAGATCATATCTGCAAGTAACAATTTTCCGTCCGGCTTCAGGACACGATATACCTCGTTGAAAAAAGCCTGCATGTCATTGTAACAGCGCGCCGATTCAACATTTACCACGAAATCAAATGAGTTATCCTCAAATGGCAATTTCTCAGCAACCCCACATTTGAAGGAGAGACCTTCAACATTGTAGTGCTCGTTGCAAAAGTCAATGCTGCTTTCGGATATATCCATTCCGACATAACTCTCAGGCTTGTAATACCTCGTAATATAAGAAGCTCCGCCTCCACGGCCTGATCCAACTTCAAGCAACTTCTTTCCTGCTACATCAGCACGGTTCACAACATGATCATATAGCTGTATACAATAGCGATCTGTTTCATCCCCATTCACCAGTTCAAGGCGTGGATCTCCGTTCAGACTCTCATAACCGTAATTCATGAAATTGGCAGCATTCTCACTGTCATACTTGTTCATGGTACGATGCCACCATTGCCACAATGGCTTTCTCAATGGCTTTGGTAATTCAGCATACTTTTCTACGATTCTCGACATTTTTGATCAATTTGGTTCAACTTCTTTATTAAAATCAACCAAACATAGCCATTATAATGCCTGTGAAATAAATTTTGGGATAGATACACCGTGAAAAGTGACGGTTTTCAATATTCAGGGGCGAATGTCATTCGCCCTATTCGTCACCCAGAACATCCTTAATACCAAGAATATACTGCCTGGATACAGGGATTTCCTCGTCCATATCGAGCATTTTCAACCTGTGACCTTTATAGTTGTTGGTCATGTTGAGGATATAAGATGTGTTCACGATACAGGTGCGGTGACAACGCCTGAAGTCATCATTTTCCCTTAACACCTGCTGTATGTATTTCAACGTGTTACGGATCAGCTTGTGCTCGATCTTTTCATCCAGACGATAGAAAATATCCACGTAATTATCTGCTGATCGGATCAGCATCACATCATCAGGGTTCAACTCAAGTTTCTCATTTTGTGAATCAGATTCAAACACAACGGGATCACTTTGTGTCTGCTCCACATTGGCGATGTCTTTTTCCAGCTTGATATTGCGTCTTACAAAGTGCCTGAGTTGCTCCCTGAGGCGCATATTCACATCGGCAAGTTTCAACACAATAGATGGAAATCCTGAAAAGATGGCAATTTTCACCCCCCCCGACAGCGATAGCGGAACGCCCCCGACGAAATGCAAATAACAAATATTTCCGGCAGTGATAAAAAACCAAATCAACAGGATCAGACCTACTTCATTACTTATCTTCAGTGATTCAGCATGGATGCGCTGTGTGAGTGAAGCTGGCATGATGATGCGGAATCCCACGAGGATGAGAAAGGTGATCGCGGCAACACCAAGGTGGAAGATCAGGACATCATTGAAGTCCTCAATTCCAAGTTCAAAGGGCTGAAAAAACAGCATGAACAGAAACATGCCCAGACTGATCATTGAGATCAATTTGATCTGATACCTGGTGTCCTCTCTTATGCTTAGCTGCTCCTCCAAAAAGTACCCTCCATCTTAATGCCGGGGACCAATTCTTATAACAAACCTTTCGCTCCCCGGCTTCAAATGTACAAATTTAAACCGAGGAGAGCGTAAGCAGGCTAAATTGATTGGTGACAACGAAAGTTAAAAAACCTGCATGTCTAGCTGCCTCCCATCCATAATGTCTTCACATTTACAAATTCACGGATCCCTTCGGCCGACAGCTCCCTGCCATAACCCGATCTTTTTACGCCTCCAAATGGCAGGCGCGGATCAGATTTTACCAGTCCGTTCACAAACACAGCTCCCTCATTGGCCTCATGCATGAACAGCTCAGCGGAAGACTCCGAGCTGGTAAAGACCTGCATTCCGAGTCCAAACTCCGAGTTATTAGACAGGGCAAGTGCCTGGGCATCGCCCGAAGCACTGGTAACCGCAAATACGGGTCCGAAGGTCTCCTCATCGAACACAGCCATCCCCGGCTCAACTCCCGTTAGTATGGTCGGCTCAAAAAATGCATCTTCACGTTTACCTCCTACGTGCAGGTTAGCTCCTGCTTTTACCGATTCGCGTACCTGTTTTTCCACAGATTTTGCCTGGCTGACCGAACTGAGCGGTGCGATGGTGGTCTGCGCATCCATGGGATCACCGCGCCTGAGCTTTTGAACCTCCTCCTCCAGCATCTCTATAAACGTATCAAATACCAGCTCATCAACTATGAACCTTTTGGCGGCAATGCAACTCTGACCTGCATTCTGCAACCTCGCCTTCATCGCCGTCTTTACCGCATGATCCAGCTTGGCATCCCTGAGTACCACGAAAGCATTACTGCCACCAAGCTCCAGCACAGTCTTTTTCAAATTTCGCCCCGCTTCAGCAGCAACAGCAGCCCCAGCTGGTTCACTTCCCGTAAGCGTCACCGCCTTTACTTCCGGTGAAGCAATCACTCCTCCAACCATGGAGGAACTGATGGTTAAATTCATAAATACACCTTCTTCAAATCCTGCAGAAATAAAAAGCGATTCCATCATTCCGGCACACCCCTGCACATTGGAAGCATGCTTCAGCAGAGCTGTATTCCCGGCCATCAATGCAGGTGCAGCAAACCTGAAGACCTGCCACAATGGGAAATTCCATGGCATCACCGCCAGGACCGGACCAAGGGGCTGACAAACAACCATGCTCTTATCAGCATCCGTGTCTATCGCCCTCGGCGCAAGAAAAGATTCCGCGTGTTCAGCATAATATTCACAAACCCAGGCACACTTTTCAACCTCCGCCGCTGCCTCTTCATACAGCTTCCCCATCTCAATGGTGATCATCTCCGCAAATTCGTGCTTTCGCTCCCTGAGAATCGAAGATGCCCGCTGCATGCGTTCACGCCTGTAGCTAAAACTCCGTTTCCGAAAGGAGAGAAACTGCTCGGCAGACCGACTGATCTTCTGTTTGATCTCTTTCTCCGTAAGTTCCGTTACCGCAGATACCTGCTTCAGATTGTATGGATTGATGCTTTTTAATGATTTCATCCTGGTCAATATTTTTTAAGTTTATTCAAACGCAAGAAACAGACACTGATGAACCCAGCAGTCTGCACAGGAATTCCTCCCTCTGACAAGAAAACATCCGCCTTGCCCAATCGTTCAAAATCCACGAATGATCCATAACACATTTCCTGCCCCCACAGGAGAAACAGATCACCTGCTAAGCGCAATATTAAACGTACAAGTTAGCATACGCTGAATATAAACCGGCTATTCCCGCACCTGGAAGACCACCGGGTCCTGGCCCCCCACCTATTCCTTCCAGTCCGTAATGAGAATCCCCTCACCGTGCTTGCGGACCTCAAGTTTCTGCTTCTCCCTCCATTTCAACTCCCTGACCAGGTGCTTGGGAAGAACGATCGAATAGCTTGAACCACCGGCCCCCTTCGATAAACTGCGGATATGCTCCTCTTCAAAAATTCGTCTTGACATAATATATATATTTTAATTACTATTTAAATATATATATTTTTTTTGGTTGCATCAACCTTTCCATCACATGTATTGTTATAAATAGTAACTTGGTGTGATCATGAATACAAACAATCGTGCCTGCAGGAATAAACTGTGAGATAAATGGCTGAAAACAGGAAAAAAATACTCATCATCTTTGCGCACCCCACACCGCACAAATCAAGGCTGAACACAGCACTTGTAAATGCAGTTTCAGACATAGAGGATGTCACGGTGAGAAAACTATATGATCTCTATCCCGATTTTTACATCGATGTCGAAAAGGAACAGGAACTTATTGTAAGTCACGACATTATCGTCTGGCAGCACCCTTTCTACTGGTACAGCGCCCCCTCCCTGCTGAAAGAGTGGATCGACCTGGTACTGGAACATGGCTTTGCCTACGGCCAGGAAGGAGTGGCACTGCGTGGCAAGAAGGTCCTCACATCCACAACAACCGGCGGCAGACAGGAAGCCTACCATGAGGAGGGTCGCAACCACTTTACAATGAGGCAATTGCTCGCACCTTTCGAGCAGACTGTTCATCTGTGCAAGATGGAGTACCTGCCACCGTTCATCATTCATGGCTCCCTGCTCATCGACAAGGAACACATCAGGCAGTCTGCCGAAGACTACAGGAAGATCATCATCTCCCTGAGAGACGATATCTTCAGCGAAAAGGAGATCATGGAAAAGAAATATATCAATCATTTACTGGACTAAAGGATTATGCACGATCAGGGATTTTTCTTCCAGGCACTTGTATATCTTACTGCCGCGGTGATCTCGGTGCCCATCGCCAAACGACTGGGTTTTGGATCCGTCCTCGGATACCTGCTGGCCGGCATCATCATCGGTCCGTTTGTATTTGGCCTCATCGGGGAAGAGGGTGAAGACGTCATGCATTTTGCCGAGTTCGGCGTGGTCATGATGCTCTTCCTCATCGGTCTTGAATTGCGACCCAGCCTTCTCTGGAAGATGCGAAGATCCATATTCGGACTCGGAGGACTGCAACTGATCGTTACCATGCTGGCAATCGGGGGCATCGCCCTCGCCTTCAGGCAATCAATGAACGAAGCCCTTGCCATCGGACTGATCCTGGCCCTCTCTTCCACTGCCATGATCCTGCAGACCCTCGTGGAAAAAGGACAGATCAAAACCTCCGCCGGACAGGCGTCATTTTCCGTACTCCTCATGCAGGACATCGCCGTGATCCCAATCCTTGCTATCCTTCCCCTCCTCGCATCCGAAATACATACCGCCGGAGATGCTGCACACCATGCCGATGAAGCAAGAAGGATTGCCGGCATAGCCATCGAAGGTTGGTTCAAAGTGGTGCTGATCCTCGTGGTGATCACAGGGATCGTATTGGTTGGAAGATTCCTGGCCAGGCATATTTTCAGGCTCATCGCCAAGACCGGACTCCGCGAGATCTTCACAGCCACTGCCCTGCTGCTGATCGTCGCCATTGCCGTAGTGATGGACCTCGTGGGACTTTCCCCGGCACTTGGCGCATTCCTCGCAGGCGTGGTACTCGCAGACAATGAATACAGGCACGAACTGGAAGCCAATATCGAACCTTTCAAGGGCTTGCTGCTTGGACTGTTTTTCATCGCCGTAGGTGCAAGCATCGATTTCAACCTGCTTTTCGAACGACCAGGCCTTGTTCTCGCGCTCCTGGGAACACTGATCGCCGTGAAGTTTATTGTACTCTTCCTCCTGGGAAGGGTATTTTCGCTTAAAGGCGGACAGGGTCTTCTGTTTTCCTTTGTACTGGCACAGGGAGGTGAATTTGCCTTCGTCCTCATCTCCTACAGTCAGCAAAACCAGGTCATCCGACCGGAAGTCTCGGCACTGCTGCTGATCGTCGTGGCACTCTCCATGGCGGCGACTCCCTTGCTCCTGCTATTGAATGAAAAAGTATTCCAGCCGATGGTCGAAGATGCCGCCAATGAACGTGACCCGGATGTAATCGACGACGGGGAAACCCCGGTGATCATTGCCGGATTCGGACGATTCGGGGTGATCGTGGGCCGACTCCTGCTCTCCAATGGGTTTACTGCCACCATCCTTGACGACAACCCCGACAACATCGATGTGCTCAGGAAATTCGGTTTCAAGGTCTATTACGGCGATGCCACACGGTCCGACCTCCTGCATGCTGCCGGGGCCGATAGCGCAAAGACCATTGTGATCGCTGTGGATGACATGAACAAGGCACTGAAGATCACCGACCTGGTGCAAAAAGAATACCCGCACCTCGAGATCATCGGACGTGCAGTTTCCAAGCAGCATGCCTATGAATATCTCAGGCGGGGTATCCACAACTACGAACATGACATGTTCCACTCATCGCTGAACCTGGGCATCCGCACACTCACGAAACTGGGATTCAATCCCTACCAGGCATACCGGGCGGCAAGGATCTTCAAACACCACAACAACGCCATTGAAAAGGAATTATTCAAACATTATGATGAGGATGAAAAGAAATACCTGAGCGAATCAAGACGTTTTGCCGGGGAACTTGAAAACCTGCTGCAGACCGAACACCACCAATCGATCCATGAGTTCGATACAGCCTGGGACAATACTACCTTGCGTGAAGAGGTCGAAAAAGCCTCGGAAAACAAAAACCGGAACTGAAGGGTGCCCTTCGGCAAGCTCAGGGCAATACTGTCTCGAGATTGGCATTTTGCTCTTACCTGGACTGGCGACCGGTGACCGGCGACTTTCTCTCGACTCTTAATCCCGATACGCCTCCTGTCGTCGGCTATCGGGACCAGTCTCCCTTCGGTCGCCTGGCTCTCCTCTCTTAACTCTCCTCTTTCCTCTTTCCTCTTTCCTCTCTCCTCTTCTCTCAACTAACCCTCCACCTTGAACCCCGAAGTCTCGTGAAATTCCAGTTCAGGATACATCTCCTTCACGGTCTTCAAGGCCCAGTCGCTCTCAGAGAGGTACACAGGGGTCTCCTCCTTGTCAAATGCAATGTTGTTTTCCTTCCGCTTCAGTAATTCCTCCAGCTGCTGCTTGTTACCGGTGGTGATCCAGTGGGCCCGGTTGAATGACAATGGTGAAAAGTTACATTTCGCCCCATACTCATGTTCAAGCCTGTACTTGATCACCTCGTACTGCAGTTCCCCCACCGTACCAATGATCTTCCGGTTCCCGGGCTGCTTGATGAACAACTGCGCCACCCCTTCATCTGTCAGCTGCCGCACCCCTTTATCCAACTGCTTCGCTTTGAAATTGTCCAGGTTGTTCACCTCCCGCAGGATCTCCGGAGAGAAGCTTGGAATACCTTTGAACTGAAGCTGTTCTCCCTCCGTTAGCGTATCCCCGATCTTGAAATTCCCGCTGTCATACAACCCCACTACATCGCCTGGAAACGCCTCATCGACGATCTGCTTGCTGTTGGCCATAAAACTGGTGGGGGCAGGAAACCTCAACTTCTTCCCCAGCCGGGTATGGTGATAGAACTTGTTGCGCTCAAACTTCCCTGAGCAAATCCGCATGAACGCGATCCGGTCACGATGATTCGGATCCAGGTTTGCATGGATCTTGAAGATGAAACCTGTGAGCTTGTCTTCCGATGGCTCAATAATCCGCTCGGTCGCCTCAACCGGACCGGGTGGTGGTGCGATCTCAAGGAATGTCTCCAGCAACTCCAACACACCATTGTTGTTCAGCGCACTGCCAAAAAACACCGGTGCCAGGTAACCGTCGAGATACAGTGACCTGTTGAAGGGCTCAAAAACCCCGTTCACAAATTCAGCCTCCTCGCGCAGGGTCTCCAGGTTGGTATCCCTGATCATTTTCGCTGCATCCGGGTGGTCCATCCCGCTGAGCCGTGTACTTCCATCGGTCTTCGTACTCTTCTCCACATCATGCAGTGATATCGCATTGTCATACAGGTTATATACCCCCTGGAAATACCTGCCCGATCCTACAGGCCATGTATACGGACACACTTCGATTTGCAGTTCCTGCTCCAGCTCCTCCAGGATATCCAGGTGGGGAATCCCCTCCCGGTCCATCTTGTTCACAAAGATCATCACAGGTGTATGCCGCATCCGGCAAACCTGCATCAGCTTCCGCGTTTGCTCCTCCACCCCTTTGGCAATATCCACCACCAGGATCACGCTGTCGACCGCCGACAGGGTCCGGTAGGTATCCTCGGCAAAATCCTTGTGACCCGGTGTATCCAGGATATTCACCTGGATCCCCTCGTACTCAAATGCCATCACTGAGGTCGAAACGGAGATGCCCCGCTGCTTCTCAATCTCCATGAAATCCGATTGCGAGGTCTTCCTGATCTTGTTGCTCTTCACCGCCCCTGCTGTCTGGATCGCATTCCCGAAAAGCAACAGCTTCTCCGTTAGCGTCGTCTTCCCCGCATCGGGGTGACTGATGATCGCAAATGTTCTTCTTCTCTTTATTTCACTCTTCAGGTCCATAATCTCATTTTCAACGCCCACCCCGGGCCAGCTAAAATATCACGCTCAAAGGTCAAACCGGTCTGCATCGTCCGGCTCAGTGAAAACACCTGGGCTGTATGCGCTTATCAAAAAGTCGCCGCAAAAGTAATAGAAAATCAGCACAATTCACATTCCGGAACCGACACATTCATTATATTTAAAGGCGCATGAATCAATCCAGACCAATATGATACCAGTCAGATCCATCCTCATTATCACCACCCTTCTGCTTACAGTTAGCACTGCCACACCACAGGTCGCACTGAACGGAATTGCCAACCACGCCCCCTACATGGGCCTCCAGCCGGAGCTTATTGACGGGGTGACCGCCCTGCCTGCAATACGAGAACCCCTGGTAAGACACATCTGGATGGTCGACACCGACCTGCTCGGAATCGCCATTGACGAACGAGCCATTCTCCTCGACAACATCAAACCCTATGAAAAACAGCGCAGGGACCGGATCTCCATGGAAGGCTACCACGGCTACTCACGGGTCCTCATCAGGAAGGGCAAAAAGATCGGCTACATCTGCGGGACCGACCAAAACTGGCTCAGAC
>CAKZNC010000147.1 GCA_937129385.1 uncultured Bacteroidota bacterium | reverse complement strand
ATCTCCCCCGGGGGGTCCAAGATTACAGCCAGGAAAGGTGATGTGCAATCGCCCGACCACGAGATCGATACGACCGGTTTTTTCAGAACAGCAGAATTCTGTGGCACCTGTCACAATGAAAAAAGTCCGCACGGTATTTGGGTAAAATCTACCCACCTGGAGCTTACTGAGGGGCCTTATTATGCTGAAGGGGTCGTGTGCCATGACTGTCACATGCCGGATGCCCCGGGCAAGACCGCGAAGATGGGGGCAAGATATGGGGATGCAAAGATGCATCTTTTTAACGGAGCGCATGACCCGGGCAAGGTCAGAGGTACAATTGAGATCAGGATGACGGCTGACAGGCAGGATTATGTGCCGGGAGAGCCATTGGTGCTGACCGTTACATTGTACAACCAGAAGACCGGGCACAAATTTCCGACAGGATCGGTGGAGGACCGGATCGTCTGGCTTCACGTTGAAGCTGTGGATGAAAAGGGGAATGTCTTCCACCTGCCGGTTGATCCCAAGGGATTTGAAGGCGAAGAATATACCATTGCCAGTGAAGCGCTGGCGTACCAGGACATGGGAGTACCGCTGGGAATTGAGAATTTTGAAGGACTCAGGAGGGAGATGGTACCGGTGGGCGACCGGATCTTCAGGATGCCCTATTTTGATCCAGAGGGGAGGATGACGATGATGCAATGGAATACCGCATCGCTTGGAGTGGATTACCGGATCGGGCCCAGGGAGACCAAGGTGGAAACATACACTTTTGATATTCCCTATGAAGTTTCCCCCGGGGAACTGACCCTCAGGGCCGTGATGAACTACCGGCTGCTTGTGAAGTCCGTTGGGGAATACCTCGAAGTACCTGAAGAGGAATATACAGCAATGCTGGTGAATGAGCAAGAGACCAAAGTAACTATCTATCCATAATAAATATTTAAAACCCTACCTATGAAATACAGTAGATTTTTTATTACGATCGTTCTGGCGCTATTTATTTCTGAACAGGCGAATGCCATCCCGGCTTTTGCCAGAAAATACGGCATCAGCTGCATGACCTGTCACGCTCCCGCAGCACCGAAGCTGAAGGCCTATGGTGATACATTCGCGGGAAGTGGCTTTAAACTGACCGATTACCAGTCACCACGTTATTTCCAGGATGCCGGAGATGACAAGCTCTCCCTGATCAGGAATTTTCCTATCGCGGTGAGGATGGATGGATATATCCAGGCAGGATTTTCCGGTGACGGACAGGTGGATATGTCCGCCCCCTATTTACTTAAATTGATGTCGGGCGGACAGCTTTCCGAAAAACTGGCATATTACTTCTATTTCTACATGGATGAACACGGTGAGATCGCCGGGGTGGAGGACGCTTACCTGATGTACGACAACTTGTTTGGAACTGAACTGGATATTTACATGGGTCAGTTCCAGGTCTCCGATCCCCTGTTCAAACGCGAACTGAGGCTCACCTTCGAAGATTACCATGTCTATACCACCCAGGTTGGAATATCAGACTTCAACCTGAAATATGACAAAGGGATCATGCTGACCTATTCCCTTCCCACCTCCACGGATATCATGTTCGAGGTGGTCAACGGGAATGGGATCCCGGAGCTGGGTAACGATGCGTTTTTCGATAAGGACCCCTACAAGAATTACCTGGGGAGGATCAACCAGGGAATCGGTGATTTTATGAGTATAGGAGTGATGGGATATGTTGGAAAAGAAGATCTTGCCCGGGGATTGAGTAGTGCTGTCAACCAGGCCTGGTTTGTCGGTCCGGATGCCTCATTCTCTTATTCCGATAAGCTTGAAATGAATGTACAGTATATACTCAGGCATGATTCGGAAGTGATCCTGCCTGAATTTGGTTCTCCGATCAGGGAAGACCTTTATACACAGGGGTTGATGGGTGAAATTGTTTACAGTCCGCAGGGAGATAAAAGCGACTGGTTTGCAGTTGGATTGTATAACTGGATCGAGTCGCAATATGATGCTGCTGATTACCATTCAGCCACACTGCATGTGGGATATTTGCTCAGGCGGAATGTGCGGCTGGGGCTCGAATATACCCAGGTCTTCACCGATCCCACGGATATGTTTGGACGGTTGTCATTTGGATTTGTCGCGGGATTTTAAGGATTCGCCGCGATCAAGAGTATTCCACAAAGAACCACGAAGGAGACACAAAGGGCCACAATGTAGAGAAAGATATGGGGGGTTGCTGCACGCTCAAGGTGATTGTATTGGTAAATCCGCGATAGAATCACTAATTTGCCGGGCAATCATCACTTAAAGAATTGTATATGAAAACCCACCGTTTTTTTCTTCTGCTGGCATTTGGCCTGATCATTAATTCCTGTGGCCAGGACGAGTCTGTGCGACCGCTGCCTGAGGTTGATCACAAGGACCTTTCGAATCTGCATGGATTTAACCTTTTGGAGAAATTCACCAGTAGCTGGTTTTGTGGTCCTTATGAAGAGAAGGACTTCCAGATGATCTCGGAATATGGTTTTAATTTCGTCAGGTTGCCAATGGATTACCGCTGTATCACAGAAGACGGAGCATGGGATCAGCTGAGGGAGGATGCCATGCAGGATATTGACCAGGCAATTAAATGGGGCGAAAAATACGGGATACATGTTTGCATCAACCTGCACCATGCACCCGGATACTGTATCAATACCAGGAATTATTATTCAGTTGATTCCAGTTTGTGGACCGGTGAGGCTGCACAGGATGCATTTGTTTCTATGTGGCGGCAGATGGCGGATCGTTACAAGAGGATCAGCAATGACAATGTAAGTTTTAACCTGCTGAACGAGCCGGCAAGAACCACAGAGGATGTGTATGTATCGATTGCGATCAGGGCCATTGAGGCGATCAGGGAGGAGGATCCCGACAGGTTGATCATGTCGGATGGATGGAATGTTGGCAGGGAGCCAATCGTTGATCTTGTGGCCTATGACGTGGTTCAGATGTTCAGGGGGTACTGGCCGATGAACCTGACGCATTACGGAGCTGACTGGATCAACAACACATTTGGTCCGATGCCGGAATGGCCCAGTAACCAGTATTTGGGTCAGTATATCGTGGGACCTGACGGAGCTCCGTTTGTCCTGCGTCACAAGTTTGAAAAGGAGACAAATGTGGTCCTGGAGATTCTGCGTGCATATGGGAATCCTGATTTGGTGGTACGCGCTGACGGACGCGAGATATTCAGGAGAAAATTTAATCCGGGATCAGACCAGACCGTAGAAAACTACTACGATGCGGATCAACAAAAATACGAGGGCGTATACCTGAGCAAGGTTGAGTTTAACGTTCCCGCAGGCACCAGGGAACTGACCATGAGGGCAGTAACAGGCGACTGGATCACGTATGGCAAGGTGTCTGTTTATCTCAATGGGGAAGAGTCAGAACCAATAAATATAATCCCCGGAAATATCTGGGGTGGAGGTCCCGTCCCGGTTGAACTTACCGATGGTGGATTTGTTGCTGTGGATCATCCGGATGTTGATTGGGACAGTGTCTACCGGGCAGATCACCTGGATCCCTGGATCGCGTTTAAGGAGAAATACGATATAGGGATCATGGTTGGAGAGTGGGGCGTATACCAGATGGCACCACATGATGTAACCCTGGCCTGGATGAAGGATATGTTGGCGGCCTGGGAGGAGCATGATCTTGGATGGGCCATGTGGAATTTCAGGGGTTCTTTTGGATTGGCAGACAGTGACAGGCCGTGGGCAGAGTATGAAAACCTGGATGGCGTTGAGGTGGATACTGCGATGTTAAGGATCCTGCAGGAGGCGGTTGCTCAATAGGAATTTTCCAAAACCAGACAGCCATGTAGCATCATTTTCCCAATGTAAACAAAGTATGCATTTCAGTCGTTATATGTATTCAGGGAACACGTCTTTTAAAAACGCAGTCTGTTTTATATATTTCTTTAGCCCGATTAGCGATGAGAAAGCTTATAGGAATCATACTGGCATTCGTTGTTGTTGCTTTTACAGCAAGTCCGCTTGTGAATGAGATCATCCACTCACAGGATCTCCATTCAGTAGTATATGAGATGGATTGTTGCGACATATGTGCTGATGATTGCGTTATGAGTACAGATGCAGACAAGGAGATGGACGGAAAAAAAGATTGCGGAGATCATGATTGCAAGAGTACCTGCAAGTGCTCGATTTACAGTCCGCACACTTTCACAGTTTACTTCACCCCGGAGATCAGTCTGTCTGAAGTGTTCCTCGATGCATTCGATGAAATTACCCTCCCTTACCGGTTTGCGCTGCCGGCTAAAATCTGGCAACCCCCCAGGGCTTAATGATCAGGCAGGACCGCATTGAACAGCACCTGCCACAGGGAGAACTCAAATCTTTTAATCAGAATCATTAAGTTATTGAACATGAAGATTTTCAGAACCATGATCATGGCATTGTTCATGATCAGTATAGGAGTAACATCAGAAGGGAAAACCCTGTCAGATACAGTAACAGTATGGGTAGACGGGGCCTGTGGAATGTGCCGGGACCGCATCGAATCTACCGCAATGAAAACAAGGGGAGTGATTTCCGCTGAATGGAATCACAGGACCAAAGAGCTTGCCGTGGTTCATTCAGAAAAGCTCAAAGTTGACAGGCTGCATTATGCGCTTGCAAGTGCGGGACATGACACAGGAGAATTGCTTGCACCGGAAGCGATTTATAATGCTCTTCCGGCTTGTTGTCATTATCGGACAGTCGGGGACCACGGCTTTGAGGATGAAGGAGAGGATGAACAGAGCAATAAGTTATTTGGGCCCGGCACATCTGTAAAAGGCACCGTATTTGAAAGAACAGCAGATTCATTGGTTGCGTTGCCGGGAGCGAATGTATACTGGTCGGGGACCACCAAAGGTGTTTCTGCAGACCAGGAGGGTCGTTTTGAGATCCCCATGCAGCGCGGCTCCAGCTACCTTGTTTTTTCCTTTGTGGGATATGGGAAAGATTCGGTTCACATTCACGAGCCCATTGACCTCCGTGTGGAATTATCCAACGCAGGGAACATTGAAGAGGTGGAGGTGGTGTATAAAGTTGCGACTACGCGGATTGAGCTCGACGGCGCTTTTGATGTTCAGTACCTGGACAGCAAGGAGTTAATGAAGTGTGCATGCTGTAATCTTTCGGAAAGCTTCGAGACCAATCCGTCTGTAGATGCAACCATGACAGATGCAGTTACCGGTACACGACAGATTGAAATGCTCGGACTGGACGGGCAGTATGTACAGATCAACAGGGAGAACATGCCGCACATCAGGGGGTTGTCCACGGTAAACGGACTCGGATTTGTGCCGGGATCCTGGATTAGCGGTATACAGCTGAATACGGGAACCGGATCCGTGGTAAACGGATTTGAGAGTATCACCGGTCAGATCAATGTAGAGTTGAAGAAGCCCGAAAACAGTGAAGCACTGTACCTGAATCTTTATGGAAGCAGGGACGGGGTTATGGAATTCAACGCCAATTCATCGGTAAGCATGAATGCTAAACTGTCTGGCGGACTGTTGGCTCACGGGAAGTACCAGCCATTCGAATTTGATCACAATGGAGATGGTTTCATGGATCATCCCTCGGTAAGAAACGGGATTCTTATGAACAGGTGGACCTATTCCAATGAGAATGGGCTGAGCATGATCCTCGGATTGAAAGGGGTGTATTCGCGGAAACAGAGCGGACAGGTGGCATTTGATCATGAATTATCTCCTGATGCACAGGGAGCGTGGGGAGCAGAAATCAATACTGACCGGCTGGAGGCATTTTTAAAGGTAGGAAAAGTATTTCCGGACAGGCCATATTCAAGCCTGGGGTTCCAGGTATCGGGGATGTACCATGACCAGGAAGCGTTCTTTGGAAGGAGAGCATATTCGGGACAGCAATCATCGTTGTATGCCAATTTAATTTACATGGGCATTCTCGGGAGCACGGATCACCAGTATCGTGCAGGGGCCAGCTTCCAGTATGATGACTATGCAGAATCATTGGCGGGATTTGATTTCCTCAGGACGGAGGCCATTCCAGGAGTATTTGCAGAGTATACATACAATTACCTCGACAGGTTCACGATGGTATCCGGGTTACGTGCCGATTATCACAATATATACGGTGTATTCTTCACTCCCCGTCTGCATCTGAGGTATGGCGTTGGGGAGTCGACCGTTTTCCGTGCCATGGCGGGCCGTGGACAGAAGACGGCCAATATTCTGGCAGAAAACCTCGGACACCTGGCATCAAGCAGGGAGTTCATTTTTGAACCCGGGAGCGGGGAAGAAAACAGTACTGCCATGGATCCGGAGGTGGCATGGAACGCAGGCGCCAATGCCGCGCATGAATTCACTGCAGGGAACAGGGATGGTCTTGTTAAGCTGGACTATTATTACACATGGTTCAGGGACCAGGTGGTGGTCAACCTGGACAGGCGTACAGATGTCGTGATCTTTCAGCAACTGGACGGTCGTTCCTTCTCGCACAGCATGCAGGCACAGGTGAATTACGAGCTGTTCAGGAACTATGATGTCAGGCTGGCATACCGCCTGAACGATGTACTGGTGACTATTGACAATGAGTTAATGAGTAAGGCACTGACACCGCGTCACAGGGCTTTTTTGAACATGGCTTATGAGACGGGCAATCGATGGTTGTTTGACATGACGGTTACCTGGCAGGGGATGAAAAGGATTCCGGGTACAGGGATGAACCCGGAAGAGCATCAGCGGGATGAATACTCACCTAATTTCTTTCTGTGGAATTCACAGGTATCCAAGACATTTGGAGAGAACTTCGATGTGTATATCGGGGCTGAGAATATCTTGAATTACAAACAGGATGATCCGATTATTGATGCAGGGAATCCATTCGGGGATTATTTTGATGCCTCCCTGATCTGGGGTCCGGTCTTTGGAAGGAAAATTTATGCGGGAATAAGATTTACGATAAAGTAAGTCCGCTTATTCTGATCTGCTAATAGGGAGATCTTGTTCGAAATCATAGAATGTTTTTCGCATCAGGTCTGAGAGAAATAGTTTATAGGCGATAAATGATTCCAGGCGGGAAATATAGGCACTGTTGAGTCGTTCCCGCTCCAGGGCTATTGCCTGGCTGTCGATCTCTCCATTGGTATATCGCTGGCGACTGATCTCGAAACTCTTTTCAGCCACGACAACATTCTTTTCAAGAAGTTTAAGTCTTCGCAGGCTGCTGGCCATCTGTTCGACAAGTGTCCGGATTTCCCTTTCAATCGAAATTTTCTCTCCTTTGAGCTGAAGTTTATTCTGTTCCAGGCTGGCGTGGGCCGCATTCACCCTTGCCTTGTTCTCGCCCCAGTCAATCAGGGGTATACTGATTGTAAGTGCGGCATTAAAATTTCCCGGTCGTTCCCGGAGGTTGTACCAGCTATCCTGAAAGGAGGTTTCCACAGGTATATCCAGCACGCTTTTGTTGGTACCGATCAGGTTGTAATTGAAGAGGATATCACCCTGGATGCGGCCAGCCGCCTTTCTTCTTTTGATCTCCATTTCCGAGAGCTCGATCTGAATCTCATGTTCTTTAAGTTCATTTCGGTTTTCAAGGGCCAGTTGCACCGCCTTTTCTACATCAACGATCACTTCGCTGTAGGCCATGCTGCTTTCAACGATGATACTGTCATTTAGGTTGAGCTCCATTACCTCTTTAAACAGCCGCTTTTGGGAGCTGAGGTTCACGCGAGCAATGCCCAGCGTATTGGCTGCCTCACTGAGCTCCACATCCATTTGCAGCGCCTCAACTTCGCGGATCAGTCCGGCTTTGTACTTATTATTGGCAATGTTATATGCCTCAAGTTGCCGGTCGTAAGTCATTTGTGCGATCTTTTATCGTTGTTCATACGAGAGAAGGTTATAATGAAGACTACTTATCTGGTAAACCAGGTCCAATTCGGCCCGTTCGAGTTGTTTTAGGATAGAACTGTAGTTCAGCTCGACCTGCTTATAATTCATTTTAATATTGTTGTATCCGTAGAAGGCTTCAACGGGCTGTCTGAATCCAATACTTGTTGACAGCTGGGAAAGACGATTGCCGAAATTATAATCTGAAACATTTTGCAGACCGGATGAAAGATACAGGAAACCATCAGTGGGCAGCGATTTTATCTATTGATTATTTATCCTGATTGAACCCGCTGAATTATTCACTTCCCGGTGTTTGCATGGTTTCATGCAGGGTAATTTCGCACGTTGCATTCCAATCGAGATGCGGATGGTCTTTTATAAGATCCCTGGCATGGTCCATGTTATTTGCCTGGAGGATGGAATATCCCAGTGTTTCGGGGTTGCCTTGTTCCGTTTTACCGCCAGGCAGGATTTTCAATGCACTGCCGAGGGGATTTCCCATATCGAGCAGGTGTTCACCGCATTTTTCGGCCCATATCATCCACTGTTCCATCCCTTTTTTCATATCTTCTTCAGATGTTTGAGCTGACGGGTCCCATGAATCGGGGGATGCATGATAAAGAACGATGTATTTTTTCATGATTTGGATATTTACATGTAGAACAGGGAATTCAGAATTAGTTTTTACCTTATAACATTATTAACAGATCAGAAGCATGCAGATTAATTCTTATCCAGGCCAACATGTTTGATACTTATCTTGTACAGTTGTTCTGCAAGTTCATCTTTATAGGTCAGCGGATTTGGTGATTTCATTGGCCATCCACCTGGCTTATCTTTCTTATCAGCATAAAGAATGCTATTCTGGCTGAAGTATTCACCGGAGTGAACTGGTGCATTATCATCAAGCAGGCAATGCAATTGTGTTTGTGCACCGTCTTTGGCAGACATGATTCCGAGAAACCTGCTGAAGGGTCGCATCAGGACGTTCTGGACCCATACAGGTGTGGTATGTTTAATAAGGTTGGACCTGATCCATCCAGGATGTGTTGAGAAAGCGCTAACCCCTGAACCCTTTAATCGCTGTGCCAGATGACGTCCGTATATGACCAGTGCGAGTTTAGATTGGTTATATGCCAGGACACCATCGTATTTTCGATTTTCAAAATGCAGGTCATCCAGATCTATAGTCCCGGGGCTCTTCTGCATTCCAGCATGTGCTGCGCTGGATACAATGACTATGCGACTGGGAGCACTCTTTTTTAGCAGATCAAGCAATAGCTCGGTCAGTAAGAAGTGACCCAGGTAATTGACGCCAAACTGTGTTTCGAAGCCGTCTTTTGTTTTGCCCTCCGGGGTATTCATCACCCCGGCATTGTTGACCAGTCCGTGTAGTAAGGTATGCTGCTTTTTGAAGGCTGAAACGAATTGACGAACCGATTCGAGGCTATTCAGATCAAGCTCCATTACCTCCACGGATCCACTTTCGGCTGTAAGGTGTTTGATTGCATCAATCCCAGCTTCCATGCGTCTGCATGCGGCGATGACATTTGCACCTTGTCGCACCAATTGTTCGGCGGTGGCCAATCCTGTACCCGAATTTGCCCCTGTAACGATGTAGGTTTGTCCGCTGAGGTCTTTTTCAAACAGTGCCGGATCACATTTTAAAGTCTTTAACATATCTTATGATATTTATGAATATATACTATAATTCTGATTTTCAGATAAACTCACGGAGATCTGAAGATGATCATTAAACAAAGATTAAGATGCAGGGGTTCATTTATTTCGAAAAATTGGCCACAATCAGTTAATTTGTCTATATCTTCAAATTTCCTTAATATTGCATGCCGAAAATTCCGGGTAGCCAGTCCGGGTAAAGTACAATCGGGGCTAATAAAAGGTCAAGGTTGTCGAAACAGATGAAATTTTGGGCCCATAGCTCAGCTGGTTAGAGCACCTGACTCATAATCAGGGGGTCGCTGGTTCGAGCCCAGCTGGGCCCACTTAATAATCAACCACTTACAATTCATTTTGTAGGTGGTTTTTTCATTGGCGCCAGTTTGGTGCCAGGATTTAGGAGAGAGAATGGTGGGAATTGACACTTATCAGAGGCTTATCCAGCGGGCACATTCAAATCTAGTGAAGTCTTCATAAACATAATGAATAACAGGTAAATATGCATTTACAATGCCAGCTCGCTCAGGATTATTTGCATTGTTATAGGAAGTATTAAAATGTTGCTTAAATTCGTTTATTATGATGCAATTGTAAGTAAGCAGGATGTTGTAATTATTTATAATAAAAGATAGAACATCCTATGAGTTGCTTTATTTAGAACAGGTGCTTCCATATAAGATCGAATCAGAATAGTTTATGGATAATGAAATTTTAAAATATCTGTCAAAGTACATTCCAATCACAAAAGAATTGGAAGAGGAAATAAGTAAAATTGAATTTATTAAGTGCTTTGATAAAGGGACAGTTTTGCTTGAAGAAGGAAAGATTTCAAATGAATGCTATTTTATTATTAAAGGTTGTATCAGAAGCTTTTATTTAAAGGATGGTGAAGAAAGAACAACAGAATTTCATACTGAAGAACAGGCTGTTGTACCCTCTGCTTATGGAAGTAATGTACCCTCAGAGTACTATCTTGAGTGCATTGAAGATACCATTACGGGAGTTGGTACTCCTGAACTGGAAACTGAAATATATCAGAAATTCCCCCAGATTGAATCCTTAAACCGAGCTTTAGGGGAGGCGATCATGGCAAAACAGCAAGATTCATTTGCCGAATTCAAGATGGCATCACATGAAGAAAAATATCTGGCTTTGCTGAAGAACAGGCCGGATTTATTACAAAGAGCCCCACAGCATCAAATAGCAAGTTATTTAGGTATCAAGCCAGAATCATTAAGCCGGATACGTAAACGAATAATGAATCAAAAATAATACGGCTTCCAAGGTCTTTCTTAACTTAAGTCAACGGCTTCAAGCATTATAGTGTTGTAATTTTGAATCAGATTGAAAGTTAATTTAAATTCAAAATTATGAAAACACAAAGAATAACAGCCGTATTAGCATGTGCTTTTCTTCTAACTCAGGCATACAGTCAGAACTCAAGACTAACATTAGAGACTTCTGCATTAGGCTCAGTCCCTCAGCATAAATTCTCAGTGAGCACTGCTTATCATACATTTCTCAATTTTGGAGAGGAAAAAACAAATACGCATCACTATGAGTTTCATTTTGGATATATGCTTACACCAAAAGACAAAATAGGTATCAAAGTAGCTACATGGAAATTGTTTGCTACTATGGGAATGCCCATGAAAGAGCAACTAAAATTTTCGGAAAGCAATTTCTATCCAGGCAGACTCAGAGAAAGTGGTATTGGCGTTGCTTATCAGCGTATGATATGGAAGGGTTTATTTGCTTCGGTTGAAATATTACCTCAATTAAAAATATATTCAGACGAAAATGATAAAAATATTGGAAAGGGTTTCAAACTATATACTTCTTATCACCTCGGCTATCATATTTCTTTGTTCAATAACAGAATGTTTATAGAACCTCAAATCCATTGTAATTATTGGCCGATTGACACAAATACCCCCCAGGGTTTTAAAGAAATAGATGAGGTTTGGAATAATTATTTCCTTTTTGAGCCAAATTTGCATATTGGAATTAATTTTTAGAAATCATAGAATGACAACATTAGTTATAGGTGCAAGCGGTGCCACTGGAAAACACCTGGTAGAACAATTGTTGAGTAAGGGACAGAAAGTCAAGTTGATCGTGCGTCCCACTACAACAAAACCAGACTCATGGAGGAATAATGACAAAATAGCCATCATCGAGTCCAACATATCAGAGATTAGTGTGGATGAAATGAAGATATACCTGGCCAATTGCCAGTCGGTAGCATCTTGCTTGGGTCACAATATTAGCTTGAAGGGTATTTATGGGAAACCACGAAAATTAGTAAGGGATGCCCTTCGATTGATTTGCAGTGCCATTCAGGAAAATTCACCCGAAAAGCCAGTCAGATTTGTGTTGATGAGCACAACAGCAAACAGGAACAAAGATTTAGGTGAATCCGTTTCTATTGGAGAAAAACTCATGATGGGCTTGATTCGCTTCCTTTTACCGCCACAAAAAGATAATGAAGAGGCAGCAGATTATTTAAGATCGAATATTGGGCAAAATAACAAATCCATTGAATGGGTAGCAGTACGCCCGGATACCTTAGTTAACGAAGAGATGGTAAGTGATTACGAGTTGCATAGTTCTCCTAAACGTAGTCCAATGTTTAATCCTGGAAGAACGAGCAGGATCAATGTTGGTAATTTTATAGCCAGACTACTGCTTGAAAATGACATTTGGAATGCATGGAAGGGTCAAATGCCAGTAGTTTATAATAAAAACCTTAATTGATGTGCAAGCAAAACGAAAAACAATGAAGATAAAAAAACTAATACATGCTATAATTTTTGGACTGCTTACAATATTAGCGTATTCCTGTGAAACAAGATCAATGATAAAAGGAGAAACAAGCCCTGTTATTGATGCCAACGGCAACAAATTGCCAAACAGCATTTCTGAAATTATTAAAGAAAAAATCGGAGGGATTGATCAATACTTTATTATTCGAGGTGCAGACACATCAAAACCAGTTATATTATTTCTTCATGGAGGACCGGGAAGTCCTGAAACTCCGATTATGAGAGCGATGAACCCGACTATAGAAAAGGATTTTGTGATGGTTTATTGGGAACAGCGTGGTGCAGGAAAATCATATTCTAACAGAATTCCCCCCGAAACCATGAATTTGGAGCAGTTTATTTCTGACGCACAAGAGGTTTCAGATTACTTGATAAAACGTTTTGGTAAAGAAAAAATATTTATCATGGGGCATTCCTGGGGTTCGTTTCTTGGTATTTTAACTGCTTATCAACATCCTGAGCTTTATCATGCATATTTTGGAGTAGGTCAGTCTTGTAAGCAATACGAGGGCGAAAAAGTATCGTTTGATTGGGTGAAGGAACAGGCAAGCCTGCTAAACGATAAAAAAGGCATGAAAAGACTTTCAAAAATTACTTTTCCATCAAAAAATGCCGATAGTGATGAGTTTATAAAGTTTGTAATGCAAGAAAGGAAGTATGTAAACAAATATGGTGGTGCAATACATGGCGAATCATCAATTCTTTCTCTCCTGAAATTTATCCTTAATGCCGATGAATATTCTTTTAGTGATAAAAGAAATTATATGAGAGGCAGTAAGTTTTCCATTTCTCATCTTTTCAGCACACAGATTCAAACTGATTTATCGCAGGAAATTGACAGTATGCAGGTGCCGGTTTATATATTTCAAGGCAAATACGATTACCAATGCCCAACCCTAACTGCTAAAAAATTTTACGACCAATTGAAAGCCCCGGATAAAGATTTTTTCATATTTGAAAATTCGGCACATAATCTCAATATAGAAGAACCAGAAAAATTCAATGCAATTGTTTTAGAAAAAGCACAAGAACTTTTCAAATACTAAAAGAGATGTGTTTAAAGCGTCAAAAATCATATTAGAAGATTATTCAACTCAAATTCGGCCTTGGAAATTCATGACCATACGAGTCAAATGAGTGTAATATTTTATTAATTTTACCCTTGTTGAACATACAAGTGTAAATATTACTTTTGAAATATTATGGCTTACAATAAAAAAATACCGTTCAATGATCTACCAACCTTACCTCCCCCAAAAGATCTGGAGACTAAAAAAGTCTTACTTAAAACCATTTCAGCAAGTAGGGCTTTAGCTCAACTAAATGGAGCATTGGTCAATTTACCTAATCCAAGGTTATTCCTTGATACAATTCATCTACAAGAAGCCAAAGCTAGTTCAGAAATTGAAAACATCATTACAACAAACGACGATCTATATAAAGCTGTCGTAGCAGAAAAGAAATTTGAAAATTCAGCAACAAAGGAGGTATTGAGGTATAAAGATGCCTTGGGATTAGGGCTTGCGAAATTAGATTCACTTCCTTTTATTACAACAAACCTTTGTATTGAGATCGTTCAGTGCATTAAGCAAAATCAATCCGGAATTAGAGTAACTCCAGGGACGACCCTGGCAAATACTAAAGGTGAAGTTATTTATACACCACCAGCTGGAGAAAATATTATTCGCGAAAAGCTTGCAAACCTTGAAATATTTATCAATCAGGACCGATCAGTAGATCCCCTGATAAAAATGGCTTTAATACACTATCAGTTCGAAGCAATTCATCCATTTGCAGATGGAAACGGAAGAACGGGAAGAATTCTGCTGCTTCTATATTTAAAAATGGAAAAACTTCTAGATATTCCTGCAATTTACCTAAGTGAGTATATTACTAATAACAAAAAAGAATACTACAAGACTCTTATTAATGTCACAGAAAAGGATGATTGGGAAAACATGATACATTTCATGCTTGATATGGTTGAGACAACAGCAAAGAAAGGCTTATATCGATTAGAAGAGGTAATTACTTTAATGGAAGATATAGCAATTAAGATCAAAAAAACCCTTCCTAAAGTATATTCAAAAGATTTGATTGAAATAATATTTAAACTACCCTATACAAAAAGACAATTCTTAATTGACGCTGGACTTGGGAATCCAAAAACAAGTGGTAACTATTTAATTTCCCTTGAAGAAAAAGGGTATTTAAAATCTATCAAAGTTGGGAAAGAGAAATTATACCTGAACTATAAATTGATGGAAATATTAGAAAAAAAGTAGTTGAATGATAGCATCGATCAATAGAGTATTATGACCTCTCAATGCGGATTATTGTGAAAAAAGGCGCCAGCTTTCCTGCAAATCCATGTATACCAGTGTAAAAATTTCAAATAAAAGAACAGTTAATTATAATCATTCAATAACATAAATATCTGTTAATGTTGGAGATAACTCAAATATCCCGACTTTTTCGAGGCGGATCATATTTCGAATAAAGGAAACTCATAATCAGGAGGTCGCTGGTTCCCTGCCGGCAGGCAGGCAGGGAACCCAGCTGGGCCCACCTTCGCCCGCCATTGCTTTAGCGACGGCGGGCATTGCCCACAGCATAAAGAATTCTGGTATGTCTATATACTCAGATGTAGTGATGAATCTATTTATAAAGGATGTACAAATAATCTAACATATAGATTGGAAAGGCATAATTCTGGTCAAGTGAAAGCAACCCTAAAAGAATATCCTGTAACATTGAAAACCTATACCATATTTACTGATAAGTATAATGCGTATATTTTTGAGAGATAGCTGAAGCATTGTTCCAGCAGAGCTTTTGCTTAGCCCTTGTCATCGAAACATAAAACAACTGAGCCTCTTCTTCTTTTTAAAGAAGATTTTGGATTTGGCATGATATGTTCTTTAAGACCTAACATTATTACAACATCCGCTTATAATCCTTTTGCCTTTCTAATTGTCATCATTTGAACAGCCTTAGGTCTATTTGGAGGAATATATTGAAGAATATTTCGATTTTGAGAGTGTTTAAATAAGTGAAACAATATGCCGGTAATTGTCAATTATTGGTTATATTTATTTTATAATCAAATAAATAGTTGCTTTTTCAATTCGATTTACGCAGCTCAAAAAATGGAAAATCCCGAAGCAGAAATAAATATTGAACAGAATCTGGCGGATCAGGAGGTGGCTCAAAGTTATTCGGCATATCTATCTAACGCTGCCATGGAACTGATTCAATTTAAAACTCCCAGGGAAGTTTTTGTGTATACCGTAAATAAATTATACCAATTGTTTAACAGACGTGTAATTATAACTGGTGTTGAATATGATAATCCTAACAATAGGTGGAAGATGCATGAGGTAAAAGGAGTAAATACCTTTATGGATAATGCACTTAAAAGTGTTGGATTAAACCTCAGGGAAATGGAAGGAGAAATAGATACACGTTATCTCTCCGACGTTAAAAAGGGACAATTTGTTGAATTGGATTTTAATCTGAATACTCTAACAAATGGGAAATATCCTGCGAAACTGAATAATGCCATAAAAAAAATAATTCCCGTAAAGAAGGTGCTCGTTATTCCAATAAAAAAGGAGGAAACTATTTTTGGAACAATTACCCTGATAATCACCAGGAAAAGCACCGATATCGTAAAGAATTTAAGCGAAACATTCATTGCACAAATATCAGTTTTTGTAGAAAAACTGTTAACGGAAAGCGAATTACGGGCGAACGAAAAAAGATTGAATGCAGTTGAAAGAATCGCGCGTATTGGCAATTATGAAATTGACCTAAATTCGAATAATGCCATTTGGTCTGAAGAAACATACCTGATCTATGGGTTAGAGTATCAAAAAGGTAAAGAGATTCCCTCTTCTGAATATGAGGGGTTTGTGCATCCTGAAGATAGAGCAAGCTATAATGATCATTTTGAACAGTGTCTTTCAGAATTGAAGAACTTTAACCTGGTATACCGGATTATAACAGCTGATGAAGAGGTCAGATATGTTCACTGTATTGGGGAATTTGAGATAAATGATAAGGGTAGACCGGTAAAACTGTTTGGGACATTACAGGATATTTCTATACAGAAGAAATTTGAAGCAGAACTTCTGGAAGCCAAAATGAAAGCGGAGCAAGCCGACCGCTTAAAATCTGCATTTCTGGCAAACATGAGTCATGAAATACGTACTCCAATGAATGGAATACTTGGTTTTTCAGATCTTTTGCAGCGATCTGATCTTACTAGTGAAAAGATGAAATTATATGTAGGGATTATTCAGAAGAGTGGAGAACGGATGTTAAGAACGATCAATGATATTATTGAAATTTCAAAAATTGAAACAGGTCAGGTTGAAGTATCTACCAGTGATGTTAATGTCTCTGAACATATAAAATTTATCCACGATTTCTTTAATCATGAGGCTGAAAAGAAAGGGATGAATATCGCTATTTATAATGCATTGTCGGAAGAAGAATCAAACATATTAACGGATGATTCAAAATTTGATTCCATCCTCACAAATCTTGTTAAAAATGCAATTAAATATTCAGAGGAAGGAACGATCCTGATAAGTTGCTTTAAAGTCGGTGAACAGCTTATGTTTTCGGTAAAGGATATGGGACTGGGTATTCCTGAAGACAGACAGGATGCAATTTTTGAAAGATTTGTTCAGGCTGATATTGAGGACAGAGATGCGCATGAAGGGGCAGGACTTGGACTGGCGATTGTGAAAGCCTATGTCGAAATGCTGGGAGGTAATATATGGGTTGAATCTGAAGTTGGAAAAGGAAGTAATTTCCAATTTACCATCGATTATAATCCGGCCTCTTCAACAGGTAAGGTTGTAGAGAAGGACACCAAAATCATCGCTAAATCCCATAAAGAAGTAACTGTGTTGATAGCAGAAGACGATGCAGACAGCATTGCATTGTTAGAAAACGTTTTATCCGCAGAGTATTTTAATTTGATGATTGTGAAAAACGGTAAGGATGCAATTTTACAATGTAAAAAGCATCCTGAACTGGATCTCATACTCATGGATATTAAAATGCCCAAGGTAAATGGCATTGAAGCTGTAAAGAAAATCAGGAAGTTCAATAAGACAGTTCCTATAGTTGCCCAATCGGCATTTGCTTTTGTCGGAGATAAAGAAAAGGCACTCAACGCAGGCTGCAATGATTATATTACTAAACCCATCAAAACGGAAAATTTTATTCGGACGATCAACAAGTATATATAATCAGGATAGCTTATGATAACTTTTGTCTGGCATCTTAACACATTTATTACTATTTGTAAAGAAAACCGAAAAATCTTTACATTATGCTTTTCAATGCTGACAGGAACAGGTTGATTAGTTACGTTGGAATTTGCACGCTTACATAGGGTTTAGTTTAATTGTGGCAAATGAATTGTGAAGGTGGTGCCCTTACCCTTTTTGCTCTTTACATTGATCTCCCCACCGTTCTTCAAAACAAATTCCCGCACGATGATCAGCCCCATCCCTGTTCCTTTTTCTCCCTCAGTACCTTCTGTGGAAAAGGATTGATCAATGCGGAATAGTTTTGATTTCTCCTCTTCGTTCATGCCTTGACCTGTATCCGAAGCTTGTATGATGACCGTATTGCCCTCCTGACTTGCTGACAACTCAATGCTTCCTTCCCTGGGCGTGAACTTGATAGCATTCGACAACAGGTTGCGAATTGCAGTATCCATCATATTGAAATCTGCAAAGATCATCAGGTCCCCGGAGCAGGAGCTTGATATTTTCAGTTTCTTCTGATCAATTGTCAGTCTTTGCAATTCAATGTTTTGCGCAAACAATTTATTCACAGGAAAGGATTCCTTATTTAGCTCGATCCTGCCGTCCTGACTTCTGCTCCATTGTGTCAGACTTGTTAAGAGATTATAAAGTCTCTCGCAGGACTTATAAATCTCTTCAGCAAAGGTCTGGGCCTTTTCAGGAGCAAGTGTATCCATTTTCGTGCTAAGCAGTTTAGAGAAACCCAAAATGGAGGAAATTGGATTTTTAAGATCATGAGCGATGATAGAAGAGAACTTATCCTTTGTTGCAATCGCATCTCTCAGCCGCACTTCTTGCTCTTCCATAGCTTTCAACTGTTCTGCCAGTGTTTTGGCCTGCCTGGACAATTCCTCTTCACTCCTCTGATTAGCAATATATAATACCCAAATGGCAATACAGAAAAAAACCATCGTAATAATAATGGTTGCGATCTTGAAAGGGATTAAAACGTCTTCAGGAAGATCAGTCTTGATATAGGGCTCTAACAGGTAGATCTCTGCCCATATATATAAAAATATATTTACAGAAGAGTACGACAGCCAGGTGATTGCTTTCTTAATTGAAAACAAAATCAGGGGAAGCACTGAGAACACGAGAAAGAAATAATGAATGCCCGGTCCTGAGCCCATAAAACCAAATACAATTACAAAAATAGTGGAGGTAAGTAAATTTAGGATTGAATACTTGGCAAGATTAAATTTTTTCTTGCGATACTCAATGTAAACGACAGCGTCCAGTAACAGAAATACCAGAACAGTGATGATCGCCGGTAACAATACTACCGCGGAAATAATTGTATAGGCAATCGCATATAAAAGAAAACCAAAAAAAGAGACCAGGATGGTCATCCTTAAAAAAAATATACTCTTTGAGTTTTCCTGTACCATTGCTCGGCGCTAAAAAAAGGCAAGATAATCATTTTCATGTTTACCCTTGGAATCAATACTTCCGGTTTCATCCTCAATGAACGGCCATAATTTGACACTATACAATTTCGTTCCGTTTTCAAAAGATTCAACCAGGTTCTTTATTTAGTATTTTTCCCCAAATTCAAACATGCTTAAATTTTGGTCAATCCGGGACCTCACTCTAAAAATATATGTACACATCTCTTCGGACGACTGACTGTGAGCACTGATTCCTGTGACGGCAGGTATTATTTTTTCAATAAAAGTATGTCAAATGCTTCTGTCACCTGATTCTTCTCCGGATCTGACAAAAATGAGGATCGATGAAGCGTATTCAGAAGTCCGGTTCATGTGGCTGCCTCGCAGAACCATCGTAGTTTCTAAACCCTAATGATAGCCGGCAACACTAAAATATTACCCCCATAGCTTTCGTTATATCAAAGTGGTAATATTTAAGAGCGCAGTCTTGAAATTATTAAGGAAATTTGTTTGCTTGTTGGTAATCTTCCAGCTGGTCACTTCTTCCTGTGCTTCGAGGGTTTACCCGGAGCCAACATTTCCAAATATCAACAATGAGGCTGAAAAGAATTCGCTGCAGGAGTTCCTGGATTCCGGAATCGAAAAGATGCCGGATACCGGAAGTGCGAACCCCGATGATATCATTAATACAGCAAAGCAATACCTGGGAGTTCCCCATTGTATGGGCGGAACAACCATGAAATGCATGGATTGCTCCGGGTTGCTGGCGACAGTATTTGCTACTCACGACATACACCTGCCTTATAATTCGGAAGAGCAGGCCAGGTATGGAAAGATTATCGCCTCTAAGGATGAGCTAAAAAAGGGCGACCTGGTCTTTTTCGTCAGATCATACAAAACCAATCGCCTTATCACCCATTCGGGGATTTATATCGGTAATAACCAGTTTATCCATACCTCGTCCTCAAAAGGGGTCACTATCACAGCAATGAATAATCCCTGGTGGGAAGAAAAGTTCATTTTCGGTACCAGGATATTTTAATATTGGTACCGGGAACAACTGTGTGAAGGTTCTCTTGCAAGGATTATATATTATTTTACCAGATTCTCATTACTATCAAGCGTAGTCACAGGCATCAGTTTGTAAACCGGGTAGGGGTTGTAATCGGGGTACCATTGCTTAACGAGGTATCGGTCAAAGAAGTTCCAGGTAACCAGTCCGTCAGCTGATTGCGGCTCCAGCAGGGTGGCAGCCAGGTTCCCCAGTGGTTGAGCGGTTCGCACCAGGTAGGTTCCTTCCGGAAATATTTGGGAAACAGTCTCAAAATCCCCGTCAATGTTGGTCAGGTGATGTCCCTGGAATGGCATGTTCCGACTTTCAAATGATGTTACATTAAAGCGTTCCACTTCCAGCACAGTTTCCCTTTCAAGTCTTTCAATTATAATCCCATGCGTTCTCATAAGATCCAGGACTTCGGGATCGGGTACCGATAGCAGGTAGGCAAAAGGCATTTTCACAGATCTTGTGGCATAATAGTCTGCATAATAATCAACGTTGACTGTAAATCTGCCCTCTCCCTGCCTGAAGCGCCAGTAACCCTGGATTCCTGGTATGGTGTCTGTTTCAATTGCCTTTATGCTGATCTTTTCCGGCGTAGGCCGAACCTCTGATTCAATGACAAAATAATCGTCAGCCGGAAAGTTTTCATGACGATCTGCGTACATTTGATCGGCATCAGATAACATCATCCTGATTTCTTTACCGTGGTCGGCAGCATATTCCAGGATAGAGGTCAGCAGGTGATAACATCCGTTGACCCTGGTCTTGAAATCGGCATACACATAGTTCTCGTTCAGAATGGAAAGGCGGTTCCTCAGACCCACATAATTGACCATGTAGCGCGGCTCACTGGCACTATATATCCAGCCTTTCTCCATCGCAAGCTGGTCGACAAATACCCCGTAAAAAACATTTTCCACTCCGTATTTGTGGCCAAGCATTTCATGCACATCCGGCATCATTCTGTCTCTCATGTAATTTATAAGATGTCGCGGACCATTGGGATTCACCATCCAGGCAAAAGTGACCGGTTCCTCGTGAAAAGAGCCATTCGTTGTATGACAATCGACCGTGATGGCGGGATCCCACTTTCTGAATATCTCAGTTACTACTCCTCTTAACTCGGGTGTTTCCAGTTTTACAGCATCCCGGTTCATGTCCAGGAACTGACCGTTATACCTTACGCCAACACCATTTACCGGTCCGTTTTGATTGGTACGGTTTTCGGTACTGAACTTTTCGTTACCATCCGGATTTACGATGGGGCAGATCAGGACGATGACATTTTCAAGAATCTCCCGGGGAAGTTCACCGTTTAACAGATCCCTTGCCAGCATCTGTGTTGCCTCTTTCCCCTCCACCTCCCCGGCATGTATATTGGCCTGGAGATATACCACGGTTCGTTCATCATTTTCAAGTTCTTTATAGGAAGCAGGCATCGGGTCGGCAAGGATCACAAGCGGAAGATCCCTTCCTTCAATCGAACGAGCAAAGTATTCTATCCTGGCATTTGGGTGGTTCTGCGTCAGGGTTGTCATGAATTCAATGACTTCGCCATAGTTTGATGTAGACTGATAATCAGAGCGCTCAGCGGTGGTAAGCAACTGTTGGCCAAATAGGATGGCTGAGGACAATACCTGGAGCAGTAAGGTGAATGTAAATTTCTTCATTGATCAAACGATAAATGTCATCTGTATTCAGATTCCTGAATAGTTAGAAAATATGTGTATATGCAAACTTAACATAAAATCCCGTTGGAATTCCTGGACCTATCATGATCTTTGAGCGAATGAACTACCTTTTTTGCTATTATTGTATTATGCTTATCAATAAATATTTACCGATTGTGATACTGAAATCCAAGGTACGATTCACCGGACAATTTGTTTTTATCACATTGCTTTTTACAATGGTTCTTTTGCTGAGTCAGTCATGCACCAGGGAGCCCCTTGTTCCGGAGCTGAATGGAGAATGGATCAGGCTTTGTGACCGGCCACAGCTGGAAAAATGGCACTCCCCGAAAGTTGAACCGGTAGACTTCACGGTCTTCCAGGCTGATGATGAAACCTGGCACCTGATCGCATGTGTCAGGAATACTACACAACCAGGTAGCGGTCGTTTGCTCTACCGCTGGTCAAGCCCGGTGCTGGTAAGCGAAAGCTGGAATCCCGAAGGCATATTCCTTTCATCACGGGAAGAGCTGGATCACGCCGAGGGAAGATTACAGGCACCATTTCATGTCAGGGATGCCGGCAAACATTATCTCTTTTACAACAGCAATGGAGCTCACCTGATGACAAGCGAAGAGGGGATCAGTTTTGATCCATATGGTAAAAAGGCCGTCTTCCCCATGGGAAGGGATGTGTGTATCCTGGACGACCGTGAAAATTCCGGGAAGTGGATCGCCTACTACACCTCCCCGGAAGAGGGAATAAATCCCGCCACACGCAACCACACGATTCGCGCCCGGACCGCTGAGAAGCTGACAGGTCCCTGGTCTGAGGAGGCCATAGAAATTCCGCCCATTACCCCTCCATTTAAAGGATATGAGTTTGTTTATGCAGAAAGTCCGCTGGTGGTAAAACGCGGTGATTATTACTACCGTTTTGAGCAACTTTTTGTTTACTGTTCAGATGATCCGCTGAAGTGGGAAGGGCCTCCCATCGCAACCCTGGCCCCCCAAGACCACATCAAACGACTTGCCCCGGAAATTGTGACATCCAAGGGGAAGGATTATCTACTTGCCTATCAGTGGAGGAATGATGACCCACGCGGTATCTATATGATCGAGCTGGCCTGGGAGTAATAATATTTCTTTCTTACTGTACGATCAATATCTTCATAGTGAAACTGTTACCCAGGTTTACTGCACCGCTTCCCGGTTTAATATCACAACCTGTGCACAGGTGGATCTGCAGTATACTTTGAATTAACAACAGATCTATGAAAATGTCCCCTGTTTTCAGGAACAGAAGGTCAACAAATTATGCCAGGATCAGAAGGTGATAACTCATCCGTTCAGAATCTTCATTGAAACTGACGATTGTTAAATATATTAAACTACCGAACCGATTCATGTCCCCGGTGTTTCTCGAATAAAACAAATTATGTCCGTAATCAATCCTTACCTGACCTTCACCGGCAATTGTGAAGAGGCATTTAACTATTACAAATCTGTTTTCGGTGGTGAATTTGCTTCCATTCAACGTTTCGGGGAAATGCCTCCCCAGGAAGGATATCCTGTGAGTGAATCTGACAAAAGTAAGATCATGCATGTATCCCTCCCCATCAGTAAAGAAACAATTTTAATGGGAAGCGATGCGGGAGAAAAAATGAATCCATCCATCATCCAGGGCAGCAATTTCACACTTTCAGTAAATACGGAATCTAAGCAGGAAGCTGACAGGATTTTCAATGACCTGTCAAAAGGCGGAAAGGTAAGCATGCCCATGGAAAACACCTTTTGGGGTTCCTACTTCGGTATGTGCATTGACCAGTTCGGGATCAGCTGGATGGTGAGCTTCGGGGAGTAGTGATAGGTTGCGCATCAGGATGCGGTTTCACTCAATGTCCGGTTTCAATGATGACCCTCCGATAACTGGTGAGATTGTGAATGCCGTTATCCGTAACCTCGCAAATCACATGAAAACTTTCCCCCGCTGCATTCTCCGGGACCATAAACGTAAGGGCATCTGAGTCGGATTCCGGGAGGGTAGTGTATTCTGAATAGGTGCCGGCTTCCGGCTGCACCCACCATCTGAATGACAGGGAATCGCCATCTGGATCAGATGAGGCCGATGCATCAAGTGTGACAGTTGAACCCGGTTTCGGCCTTAAAGTAATAATGTCAAATCCATTGTCGCCGTTAATTACAACATCAGGATTCCTGTTTCCTGCACCCTCCCTTGCCCAGTCCATCCTGGCAGCAAAATTGTTGAATGTGGCCTCGTAGAAGTGGTCTTCGTATTTGCGACATGTGCCATAGACTTCCGATGAATGATTTACATAGGAATAGCCATTGTTGTCCTCACCCAGGCCCCATTCAGAATACCCGCCCCAGCCCGCCTGGGTGGGTTGGTCCGGGCTATTGAGACCGTTGGGTATTATATGTAAAATTGAAGGGGTATCACCTTCGACACCATATTTATATTTCGGGTACTGACTTCCAAGATGTCCGTGACCCTGGATATGTTCGGCATATTCATCCCAGTTGGCTTTCCCTGTTCCATTCTGATACTTCCAGGCGCATTCGTCCCAGATAAAAAAGAGATTATTAGAGAATTCACGCCGCATCCAGGCATGTGAACTGATGTCGAAATCGGATCGCTGTGGCCGGTCCTGGTCGGTGATGGCATACACGCGGAGCTTTTGAAGGAATAAATTTAAATCTGATTCACTCCTGGTATTTTGCACCTGCCAGATCGATTGAGCCAGTGTATTTCCCCCTCCCCATACGGTTACCCATAAGGGTCGACGATCTTTTTCGTCGGCCAGCCTGATGATCAGGTTACTGCCGTCAGAATTGTTTCCTTCACCAATCTTATCCATCCCGCGCAGCATGCTTCCAAAGATTGTGCGATCCCTCAAATATTGGGGATCTGGCCAATAACCGATTTTCTGTTTCGATTCGTCTTTTTTAAATCTGCGCTGACCGGAACGTTTGAGGAGATTTGGCAGATCCTTCTCATAGGCATCGATCACTCCCAGGGCAATATCTTTAAATTCTTTATGCTGATTGACATTGTCCATGCTCCAACCGGTAGTGACGATGATGGCTTCTATTTCAAAAAGGTCGGCATGCACCAACAGCCGAATCATTGATTCATGATCGTCCGGCTCCCATGTGGATATATCGGTAAGTACCACAATTCGGGGTTTAAGTTGAGCAGATGCATTGTTTTTTGTTTTTTGACCTTGACCGGGAAAGCTGAAGCATAAAAAAAGCAGGGTCAATATGGCTACATAAGGTGTTTCTTTCATGACAATAATTGGATTTAAACTATTCATTCCTGATTCATTGAAAAGGTCTTTTAGATATTGTTTTAATTGAGTTAATCAGAAAACATTTTAATATTGGAATTGAACAACAGTTTGATTTACGGGTTGAACTGAAAAGACCAAGATATGAATTATTTGGCATTAGCGGTTTCGGTATTAATTGCAGTAAGTGCAAGTGGCAATAGGGAACACAATGAAACTTTGCAAACTTCTTATACCCTCAAAGCCGATCCGGAGCGGGAGATCGCAAAGGGGGTGGTTTTTCATGATAAAAATGAGAACCGCGTCCTGGACGCATCTGAAAAGGGAATTGCAGGGGTGGCCGTATCAAATGGTGTTGATATCGTAAATACCAATGAAATGGGGGAGTATGAACTGCCAGTTTCTGAAGACGCAATCGTGTTTATCATAAAGCCAAAAGACTGGAGGACACCGGTCAACAAAGAAAATCTGCCTCAATTCTACTATGTGCATAAGCCCAATGGGTTTCCTGCAAATTTTAAATTCAAAGGGGTTGAACCCACAGGGCCATTGCCTGAACAGATCAATTTTCCACTTTATCCTGACGATGGATCAGAACAATTCAAGATGGTAGTATTCGGAGATCCACAGCCGTACACTATTGAACAGGTTGATTTTGTGGCGGAGGATATTGTAACAGAGCTGATTGGCAGGGATGACCTGGAGTTTGGTATGACCATGGGGGATATCGTCGGTGATGACCTGGATCTTTTCTCACCATTGAACCAGGCGGTCTCCATGATCGGCATTCCGTGGTACAATGTATTAGGGAATCATGATATCAACTATATGGCTCCCAATGACAGGCTTTCCGATGATACATACGAGAGCGTATACGGACCATCCACTTATGCATTTGTTTATGGCGATGTGCATTTCATTGTGCTTGACGACATCATTCACGACAGTGTCCCCGGTTCATCCAGGTATGTAGGAGGACTGCGTACTGACCAGATGACATTTGTAGCCAATTACCTGGAGACTGTTCCAAAGGAAGACCTGGTTGTCCTGACAATGCATATTCCGCTGGCCATGCATGGAAACAGTTTTCGAAACAGCGACCAGAAGAAACTGTTTGACCTGCTTAAAGGGTTTCCACATACACTTTCCATATCAGCACATACCCACGTTCATGACAATCGGTTTTTCCACGAGGGTTCTTCAGACTGGCAACAGGCAACACCCCACCATCATTTCAACGTAGGGACTACTTCAGGCAGCTGGTGGAACGGTTTGAGGGGAGAGACGGATGTTCCTCACACAATGATGAGGGACGGAACCCCCAACGGCTATTCCTTTATCACATTCAATGGAACGGAATATATCATCGACTGGAAAGTGGCAGGAAGTCCAAATGATCACCAGATGAACATCCATGTTCCAAGAGGGATAGTATCAAATTCTGCAGATACCACTTTGCTTACAGTTAATTTCTTCAATGGCAGCGAACAATCGGTGCTCGAATACAGGATAAAAGGTCTGACCGATTGGAAGAAAATGAAAAAGGTCGATAAATTTGATCCCTATTACCTGAAGATTGACCGGCGTTGGGATAATTTTGAAAAAATGAAGCTCATGGAGAAATGGGATACCGATCCATCCCTTGCCGGAGAGACCTTCCCCGGAACGCCCATGTCTGAACCAAAGGAATCTACGCATTTGTGGGAGGCCAATATCGGAACCGACTGGCCTGTCGGCAGACACATTATCGAAATCAGGGCCAGGGACAGGAATGACAGGACATTTATTGCGTATCATACAATGAGGGTGGTGACCCCAAATTAGTTACCACTCCCCTGACTTTCCCCGAAATTCCACCGATAAAAGGCCTGTGGATTCAAATTCGTTTTACCTTTATCCATCAAGTTTAGGTTGTATGGACCGAGGTAAGAAAGCAATTGTCATAGGTGCCGGTATCGGCGGGATCACCACCGCTGGTATCCTTGCGCGCAGGGGGTACAAGGTCACACTATTTGAAAAGAACAACTTTTTCGGCGGGCGCTGTGGTTCCTTTACCAGGGAAGGACACCGGTTCGATACCGGGGCTACCTTCCTGATGATGCCAGGAGTATTTGAAGAGATGTTCGCGGCTCTTGGGAAAAGCATGCATGAAGAGCTCAACCTGGTGCGGATGGATCCTGTGTACAGTTTGCGATTCGCCAGCGGTCAAAGGGTTGACTTTACCTCGGACCTGTACAAACTACAAACACAGTTCGAGGCCATAGAACCCGGAAGCTATGAAAAGTTCCTTCAGCTAATGGCAAAAGGATTCCGCACATACAAGGACTCCATGAAACTCATCCATCGTAACTATCCGGGAATACTGGACCCCTATTTGCTTACAGTTCCGCTTAAAATGATCAGGTTCAAGGCTTTTAACGATCACTACAGGTATATCAGCCGGTTTTTTAAAAGTGATGAATTACGTGCGCTGTTTACCTTCCAGAACCTTTACATGGGTCAGGATCCGCTTCACGCATCCGGCATCTACCATCAGCTTCCTTTCATGGAGCTATCGGACGGTGTGTTCTTCCCTGGGGGAGGGATGAGCAGGGTGTCAGAAAAATTGCTGGATGCTGCCATGGAACTTGGGGTGAAGGCTGTGGCCGGGGCTCCTGTGGAACGCATCGAAACAGGCCGGGGCCGTGTAGAAGGAGTTGTTTTAAAGGACGGATCGACACATAAGGCCGACCTTGTGGTTGCCAACGCAGATCTGCCATATGTATACAGAGAATTGCTTCCGGCCGGACGAAAATCCCGCAGACTGGAAAATTTGAAATATTCTTGCTCTGCCGTTGTGTTGCATTGGGCCATGGACAAAGTTTATCCTCAGTTGGGTCATCACACAGTATTTGTTTCAGGCAAACAGAGGGAGGCCTCAAACAGGATATTTTGTGAACATGGCGTTGCTGATGAACCTTCCATTTATATTCATTCACCCACGAGAACCGATCCTACAGCTGCACCGGAGGGTCGGGATTCGATCACGGCGATCGTCCATACTGGTCATATGACAGCATCCGGACCTGATGACTGGACGACTATGAAGGAGCAATCCCGGAAAGCAATTATTAAAAGATTAAATGAGGAAGGGATGGATGATTTTGAGGAGCATATCCTGTTCGAGAGTGCTTACACCCCACAACACTGGCATTCGGTATTGAACCTGACCAATGGCAGTACTTTTGGCAGCGTGGGACATAACATCCTGCAGATGGGTCCATTACGACCCTCAAACCGGCACGCAAAATTCAAAAACCTGTTCTTTGTAGGAGGAAGCACAGTCCCGGGAAGTGGTGTGCCATTGGCCCTTTCTTCTGCCAGGTTGGTCACAGAACGTATATCCAGGAACAAGAATCTATCATGAAAACCAAGGACATATACACAGCCGAAAATGATATCAGTCAGTTTATCAATAGAATCGACTTCGACCGAATTGATAAGCATCCAAATATATTGATTGCTGCCCGGTTGTGGGACGACCGCAGGTACAATGCAGCGAAAATATGTTACCTGTTTATGCGGATGATCGACGACCTGGTGGACGACCGTAAGGCCCGTAAGGAAGCTATCTCATGTCTTGAAAGGGAGGCCCTGACCAACGAGGTAAACAGCTGGATTGAATGTCTGCTGAAATCCCCCGGAAATGATCCCTTCCTGGAAGAACTTAACGATACGATCTCCAATTTTAAAATACCCCTGGAGCTCTTCTACAATTTTGCACGGTCCATGATCTTTGATCTCAATCATGACGGATTTGCCACATTCGATGAATTCCTGGATTATTCTGAAGGAGCTTCAGTTGCACCGGCCTCCATCTTTGTTCACCTCTGTTGTCTGCAAGAGGTCGGTGGTACATATGTAAATCCCGGTATCGATGTGATCAGTGCGGCAAGGCCCTGTGCTATATTCAGTTACATCGTCCATATCATCAGGGATTTCCAGGCAGACCAACTGAGCAACCTGAATTATATTTCACTGGACATCCTTGCAAAACATCAACTGGAACCGTCCGACCTGAAGGAGATTGCCATGACCAACGAAGTGCCCGCTGCATTCAGAGATGTGATCAGGGAATACCTCGCTCATGCCATGGAATATGAGAGACGCACCCTGCTGGAGATCGAAAAACTTTCGGGCCGACTGGATGAGAGATACCTGCTGAGCCTTCAACTGATCCACAGTCTGTATAAAATGGTTTTTGACCGTATCGATCCGACCCACGGAGATTTTACCACGGAGGCATTGAATCCGAACGTTCAGGAGATCAGGGAGAGGGTACTGGAAGTCTGTTGCCCGGTCTGATCCCGGAGCTTGCCCTTCGGATGATCGTGGCATTCCGGGACCCAACTTAACAATCTGCATCATATCGTGTTATCCTATAAATAACACAAAAGATATGAACAGAGATCACACAAGCAGATCAGGAGCACATATCAGGAAATTGATCCCGGTATTTATCATTGTTCTCGAATTGTCGGTACCAAATATGTATGCCCAGGTTACACCGGTATTGTATGCTGAAGGGTTCAGCAATCCGGTTTCCATAGCCAATGCAGGAGATGAACGGCTTTTTATTGTCGAACGGGGTGGACTGATCAGGATCATTGATACGGAGGGAAATGTTGAAACGACACCCTTCCTCGACCTTTCAGGAATAATCACTTCAGGTGGAGAGCAGGGGCTGCTGGGTCTCGCTTTTCACCCCTCCTATTCCGAAAACGGATATTTCTATGTCAATTATACTGATTTGGAAGGGAACACGGTTGTTGAAAGGTACGAAGTGTCGGAAAGCGATCCGGATATTGCAGATTATGAAAGTGGAATGCTCATCCTTGAATTTGAACAACCCTTTGACAATCACAATGGCGGGGATCTTAAATTCGGACCCGACGGATATCTGTATATCGGCACAGGAGACGGGGGAAGTGGCGGAGATCCACAGGACAATGCCCAGGACCTTTCAATCCTGTTGGGAAAAATGCTTAGGATCGATGTCGACCTAGGATCGCCCTATGCCATTCCGGAAGATAATCCATATACCGGGAACGCAGAGGCCCTGGATGAGATCTGGGCAAGCGGCCTGAGGAATCCCTGGAGGTACAGTTTTGACCGGAAGACAGGAGATCTATGGATCGCGGATGTTGGTCAGCAGGACATTGAAGAGGTGAATTTCGTACCCGCAGGAGAAGGTGCCGGTTGGAATTTTGGCTGGCGATGTTATGAGGGGAGCCAGGAATACAATTCGGCAGATTGTGGCGCTGAAGGTGAATATGATTTCCCGGTTTTCGAGTATACACAGGTTGGGGAAAACGGATGTTCTGTAACGGGAGGATTTGTATACAGGGGATCGGATTATCCTTCACTTGATGGGTATTATTTTTTTGCAGATTATTGCAACAACCGGATCTACTCACTGCATCAAAGCGAAGGTCAATGGCTGATGGAAGATCACGGTCGGTATGCAGACAATAATTTCAGCACGTTTGGTGAAGACGGAAACGGGGAACTATACATTGCCGGCATTTCCAGTGGAAAGGTATACAGGATCACCGGTCCGGACGATCCTTCAGGAATTGCAGGTAATTCTAAACAGGGCTGGACCATCTTTCCCAATCCAGCAGGTGATATCCTGAATGTTGAGTTCACAAATTCCGGACAAAAACCCGAACGAATACGGATCTTTCAATCCTCAGGAAGGATTGTAAAAGAATTGGTTGTCAATGGTGGCCATGTCGTTGTGCCCGTTGAGGATCTGGATGTGGGTGTTTATATTATAGAGATCACCGGGAAGGAGCAAACTCATTTACAAAAATTCATCAGGAGATAAACAGGGCAATTAGGAATTCCAAATCCACTTGACAATGATTGATAGAAGCTGTAAATTTATAATCCTTTTGTAAGCAGTATTAGTCTGAAGGAGCATTTGGATTGTGAGCTAAAACCCTTTTTCCATACCCTGGAAGGTTTTCACAGGTCTCCTTATAAAATAGTATAGATGTATCCGGTTGGGACCCTGTCTGCCTGGTAACATAACACTGAATATAAACAAACAGGGTAAGCAATTTTGCAATCATTAAAACATACAATATGGAACACAGCAAATTTTTGGGAACTACCAATCGTGACTGGTGGCCGAACCGACTACACCTGGAGATACTGCGCCAGCACTCCTCAGAGTCCAGCCCGATGGATGATTCATTCAGTTATAAGGAGGCTTTTCAAAGCCTGGACTACAAAGCGCTTAAAAAGGATCTCACAGATTTAATGACGCAGTCCCAGGACTGGTGGCCTGCGGATTGGGGACATTACGGACCGTTTTTCATCCGCATGGCATGGCACAGTGCCGGAACCTATCGAGTGGCCGACGGAAGAGGAGGTGGTGGAACGGGTAACCAACGTTTTGCGCCGCTCAACAGCTGGCCCGACAATGTGAATCTCGACAAGGCAAGGTTGCTGCTCTGGCCTGTAAAGCAAAAATATGGAAATAAGATATCATGGGCTGATCTCATGATCCTTGCGGGAAATGTGGCGCTTGAATCCATGGGATTCAAGGTTTTTGGATTTGGTGGAGGTCGTGAAGATGTCTGGGAGCCGGAAAAGGATATCAACTGGGGGCCTGAAAAAGAGTGGCTCGCAGATGAGCGCCATGGTG
>CAKZNC010000146.1 GCA_937129385.1 uncultured Bacteroidota bacterium | reverse complement strand
GTTTCAGGGACTAGTGTACGCAAGTACGTGAAGGTTCGAGTCCTTTCCTGGGCACCAAAAAAAAGGCCGGTCATTACATATGCCGGCTTTTTTATTGGGACCAGTAGGCGGCGAACCATCATTCCCTGAACACGACCTGCTTCATTACAGCTGTTTCCCCGGTAGTGATCTTCAGCCGACAAGCGCCAGGTTCAATATCTCCTCTTTCAACCCCACCGCCTACCACGAAACCCACCGTAATACCCGAACCAGAGGCAATGAACGGATTGCCTTTTTCAATGACAGGTGATGTCTCCCTGCTGCACCGGGCGGAATAACTGGCCATCTGTTGGTATAACGATTGTTCCGGTTAAACCGGTAAGTCAGAACAGCACCGGGAGTCTCATTTTTATGCCCTGTTGAGTTTTTATATACGTAAACAGGTTTGTTTTTTTTTGACTATCAATGCCAGATTCTCCATATTGCATCGCATTTTAAACCTCACGAATAAAAGAGGATTCAGGAAATATATATATTAATATATATTTCTTTTGAAGGAAACCGGAGAACACCGATGAAGACAAACATTACCAGGAGAAGAAGAATATACCTCATTGCTTGCATATGTTGCATCACATCAACTGCACTTTTTGCACAGGTGGCTTTCAATCCAGGAACTGCTTTCAGATACTTGAAGGGTGCTTCTGCTCAATCTCTTCCTGATGAATGGATCCAGCCCGGGTTCGATGACAGCGGATGGAGTGAAGGACCATCCCCATTCTGGTATGGGGACGGTAGTGGAGGAACTTTGCTGGACGACATGCAGGGAAGCTATTCAACCCTTTACCTTCGATCTGGATTTACAGTGCAGAATGCAGATCTCATCTCTTCCCTGCAATTAGCCACTGACTATGACGATGGCTTCATCTTATGGATCAACGGCCAGGAGGCATTCCGTCAAAATGCACCGGCAAGCAATACCTGGGATGCTTTTGCTCCCGCGAACCATGAGTCTGGGGTGTTTGAAAATTTCTTCATCGATTCGAGCGATATCAAACTGAAGGAGGGTGAAAACCTGGTTGCAGTCCAGGGATTTAATGTCAGCCTGACAAGCTCTGATTTTCATTTTAATATCTCTATGGAGGCAGAGCCAGGCCTTCCTCTTTATCCCGATTCTGTCCAGCTGAGCTTCAGCCATGAATCAGGGTATTACGTTGAACCATTTTACCTGCATATGAATGCTGGAAACGACACGTCGGTATTTTATTACACCCTGGACGGAAGTCATCCTGCAACATCTGCAATGGCCACCATGGCAATGGGAGTCGATTCGGTATTGATAGACCCTGCACTGACTGCAGGCCGTGCAGCAACCCCGGTAGTTGTGGTCAGAACCTCTTTCATGGATGAGGGATTCCAGCCTTCTCCCCCGCAAAGCAGGACATTTATCTTTCACCACCAGGTGATCCGGCAGGAATATCCTGGCGGCGAGTGGCCGGCAGGCAGCGTGAATGACCAGGTGCTTGATTATGCTATGGACCAGGACATTACCCTGGGATCACAATATTCGGGCCGCATTCTTGGCGCACTGAAAGATGTGCCTGTCATTTCGATCATTACCGACAATGACAATCTCTTCGACAGCCAGTCCGGAATCTATGTGAACGCATTTGGACATGGACCTGCCTGGGAAAGGGAATGCTCGGTCGAGATGTTTGACCTCGATTCTGTCGCATTCCAGGTGAATGCAGGTCTTCGCATACGGGGAGGATGGAGCCGGCATCCGGAATTTCCAAAGCACTCTTTTCGCCTCTTCTTCAGGTCGGAATATGGGGACAGCAAACTTTATTTCCCCCTCTTCGGAGATGAAGGCACGGACCGGTTCGACAAGATCGACCTCAGGACTTCGCAGAATTATGCATGGGCGCAGGGAGATGACAGGAATACAATGCTCAGGGAGGTCTTTTCAAGAGATACACAGCGTGACATGGGGCAACCCTATACCAGGAGCAGGTACTACCATCTCTACCTGAACGGCATGTATTGGGGACTTTACCAGACCCAGGAACGATCAGAGGCCAGGTTTGCCTCCGACTATTTCGGCGGAGAGAGCGAAGATTATGACGTGGTGAAGGTGAATACAGAGAACTGGGATTACAGGGTCGAGGCCACAGATGGTACACTGGACCTCTGGAATGATATTTACGGACTGACACAAGATGGATTCTCGTCTATGGAGGACTATTACAGGATCCAGGGAAAGGGACCGAATGGTTTACAGGATAAGGCATTGAAAAAACTCGTGGACATCGACAACCTGATCGACTATATGCTCACGATCTTCTATGCGGGTAATTTCGACGCACCCACTTCATCATTCGGAAGGAACAACGGACCGAATAACTTCTATGCCATCAATGACCGTACAGATCCTTCGACCGGTTTTATCTTCTTCAATCACGATGCGGAACACTCACTTTTTGTCCAGGCAGCAAGTCCCGGTATCGGTATACAGGAGGATCGGGTGAATATCGGAACAAGGGACGATAATTTGCAAATGGAGGTATCTTCATTTTCCGGTTTTCATCCCCAATGGCTCCACTTCAGGTTGAGTGATAATGCCGAGTACAGGCAGCGGTTCGCAGATCGCACATTCAGTTATTTCAGGGAGGGAGGCGTGCTTGATGAAACAACAGCCAGGTTGAGGTTTGAAGCGCGTATGGAGCAGATCGACCGGGCGATCATCGCGGAATCGGCTCGTTGGGGGGATGCGAGAAGTTGGGTAAGTAATTCTTATACACGCGATGAGCACTGGATTACAGAGGTAAATCGTGTGCGGTACCAGTTTTTTCCCCATCGCGGCGACATTGTACTGGATCAGCTGATTGCAGCTGGTCTTTATACCGATCTTCAGCCCCCTTCCATGGAGGCAGATGCTCTTGAACCCGGCAGCCAAAAACTGGAATTCATGGATCCATTTGAGCTTACCCTTGTGAATTCGAATGTCACAGGCATGATCTGTTATACGACCGATGGCACTGATCCCCGTATGACTGGCGGGGAGATCAATCCCGATGCTGAAATAACTTCGGAACAGGTAAAGATGGATATCTCAGCAACCTCACTCATTAAAGCCAGGGTCCTGGATAACGGATCCTGGAGTCCAATGAATGAACTGGCATGCCTGTACGGTGCAGAGGATTATTCCGGACTGATCGTGTCCGAACTTCATTATAACCCGCTGGACAGTGTGTTTGGCACGGATACCATCCCGGGATCTGCATTCGAATTCATTGAGTTGAAAAATATCTCGGATCACGGGATTGACCTTTCAGGTGTCACCATCGACAGTTCTGTATATTATACATTCCCCGAAGGTTCGGTGCTGATGCCGGGAGGATTTTTCGTTCTTTGCTCCAGCAGAAAGGATTTCTATCAGCGTTATGGCAAGATCCCAACCGGGGAGTACAGTCGCCAGCTTTCAAACGGTGGCGAATTGCTGGTTTTTACAGATCCTGATGGTGAACTGTTCCTGTGGTTTTATTACGATGATGACGGTGCCTGGCCCTATGAAGCCGATGGCATGGGGTATTCTCTTGCTGTGGCAGATCCCGTATCAGATGCCATTCCTGGTATAGCAGAATACTGGAACCGGTCGCACGACATCGGGGGGTCTCCCTTTGCCGATGATCCCAATACCCTGACCAACTATCAACCCGAATATTTCGCCTCTGTATGCAAGGTATACCCGAACCCATTCAGTGAATACATTTTCATCGAGATAGAGGGGCAACATATTCCCGATCTGGTGAATTTCAGCCTTTATTCCATTTCAGGTACCATCCTGTTTGAAGACAAGGTAGTTCCGGGATCTCCGGTGACCATGCCTCCAGGAAGACTCCATCCCGGAACCTATATTGGTCATGTGGAATTTGATGGTTACCTTGGTCAATTCAAACTCATGGTCATTGAATAATCATGTACACCCAGTTTTGTCGTACAATTTCTCTCCTGGCACTCAGTACATCTTTGTGTATCGGAGCTTCAGCTCAATCACCACCAGTTGATGGCGGATGGGAGATCAGTTTCAATGAAGAATTCACCGATTCAGTCCTGGATCCTTCAAAATGGCACCTGGGCGGACATGCCCTGCACATGAATGGTGCTGCATCAATCAGTGCTGAGAATGTAAATCTGAATGATGGAATGCTCACTATCACAGCTGAAAAACGCAACAATATTTTTGCAGGGAAGACATGGGATTATGCTTCCGGCGAATTAAGCACTTTTCCTTTTTTCAGACAGGCATATGGATATTTCGAGGCCCGGATCAGGTATGATACGGCTCAGGGTGCCTGGCCAGCCTTCTGGCTGATGCCTGACCGCGGAAATCGTGGGCCCGGGGATCGGAAGCGGGAGACCTTTTTGCGGTTCGAGCCGGACACGACATCCGGACCCGTGGAATCGGCAGTTCTCAGGCTGAAGGTCAAGAATATCTCCGCTACCGGAACATCCAACATCACTGTCCACGAGATATACGACAATCAATGGAGCGAACAATCCATCACCTGGAACAACCGGCCCGGGTTTAATCCGCTATGGCTGCGCCAGCTGACCGGCACAAGTGATCCCGGACTGACCAATGAGATCTCTGAAGGGCAGTTTTTTGAAGTGGATGTCACCACGGTCGTCAACCGTGCAATTCTTCAAAACACCGCTGTAGGATTTGCTGCAGTAGACCATTTCATGCGAATTGTCACCTTAGAACTCTTTAGCAAAGAGGATGCCGATCCTCAATCGAGACCGCATCTTGAGATCGACGGTGCAAAGGTCTATCCCACAGATGACGCATATGTGGTTGGAGGGAGCAATGCCGCCGAAAACTATGGAAGTGAAACGGTATTGCGGCTGTCAGACCCCTGGGTAAGTACATCTTCAACATACAGCGGAGCAATGGAATTTGATATCATGGAGAGCCTCGGGATCTGGGGCGAAGATGTAACGCAGCATGCCATCCACTGGGATGGATACGGGGACGACCATGAATCGGCCGGCTCAGGGAGGGTGGACCTCAACTCTACGGACGACGGATTCCACTTATACGGACTCCACTGGGAACCGGGACATCTCTCTTTCTATGTCGACGGAGAACAGACCTGGCAGTACAATTCTGGTCGGGTGGCTGATGTCCCCGGATATATATTACTCTCCCTGCAGATGGGTGGCTGGGATGGCAATGGTTCGATCATCGATAATGAATTTCCGGCGACCTGCGAGGTCGATTATGTAAAAGTATACAAGGATACACTGGGCGCACAGATCAGTTTCCGGGGTATCTCAGGTAATGATACGATTCCGAAACCCGCCCAGTTGGACCTGAATGTTGATCTCATCGAGTACGGCGGTAATATCGAAACGGTTGAATACAAGGCCAACGGGGAGACCATCGTGTCCGGCCTGGAGTCACCTTTTACCTATGCCTGGATGAACCCGTCCAGGGGCTGGAAGGAGCTGGTGGTTCTTGGCAGTGATGCTTATGGAAATCTGCTCAGTTCCGATACCGTGGAGTTTCTGGTCGCAGATATCCCTGAAGTTGAGATCACCCATCCCCCAGCCAACACCGTCATGAATGCACCGGCAACGTTCAGTATAGAAATCACAACAGCTTCAGGAGAAGGAGAGATCGGACAGGCAAATTTTTTTATAAATGGTGAACAAAAGGGAAGCGACGATACAGCTCCATTCAGTATGGAGGTCGGAGACCTTGTCCCCGGAGTATACAGTTTAACGGTCGAAGTTGTCGATGAACTGGGACTCTCTTCGGTCTCAGGGATACGAACTGTTGAGGTGAAAGGTTTTCCCATTCAGCCCCCATGGCAGGTGACTGAGATCGGCGATGTCCCGGTTCCGGGCCAATCAAGCCAGTACCAGGGGATCTACCTCCTGGAGAATACCGGCAGGGACAGGTGGGGCAACGAGGATAAGATGCATTTCATCTACCGCGAGCTTGTTGGCGATGGCGAGATCAGCGCCCGGCTGGACGGATTTTTTGGAGAGGCGCCTTCAGGAAAGACAGGACTGATGATCAGGGGATCCACAGACCATGGATCGGCCATGGCAGCCGTATCGGTCGTGAAAGACGATGGTCCCTTCATAACCCTGCGGAGCCGGCAGGATCTGTACTCTGTGAACTATGCCTACGACGGCCTGCCACAGCTTCCCAATTGGCTCATGATCAAGCGCGAGGAAGATATGTATACCGCTTATAATTCCATGGATGGTGCAAGCTGGACGGAGGTTTTCAGCACCATTGAAGCCGAAATTCCGGATACCGTGATGATCGGCCTCTTTGCATCATCAAATTCCGATGATTTGCGCAGTATCGCGAGGTTCGACAGTGTCTCACTTGCGGGTACGATCACTGGCCCAGGTACAACCATGTCTCCGCCTCTACAGAACTTTCAAATTAAGCCAAACAGGGATGGTTCAGTATTGATAAGGGACCTGGAATCAGGCCACCATGCTCCTGCCTTGCTTACGGTGGTGGGTGTAGACGGAAGGGTACTCCTGTCTCAAACGATCGTCTCAGATCTTACGGTGCTTCCCCCTGGAAGTTTACAACCGGGCATCTGCTTTTTCATGATCAGGCGTGATAACTGTCGATTTGTTGATAAAGTCCTCATCCCGGCTGAAAACTAAATGGAGGATTTCAGGGCGGGGAGTTTCATTTTATAATTTTAACAGTAATTTTGTGAAAAACCATCCATCATTTAACTTCAAAACAGCATGATGAACAGAGACAATGATCTTTTCCGCCTGATCGACCAGGAATACCAGAGACAAAAACAGGGTATCGAGCTGATCGCATCAGAGAATTTTGTGAGCCAGCAGGTCATGGAAGCAATGGGGTCCTGCCTGACCAATAAATATGCCGAAGGTTATCCTGGCAAGCGTTATTATGGAGGTTGTGAGGTGGTTGATAAAGTAGAGCAGCTCGCCATTGACCGGTTATGTGAACTTTATAAGGCCGAATATGCCAATGTGCAGCCCCACTCGGGCGCCCAGGCAAATATGGCTGTTTTTCTGACCATCCTGGAACCCGGTGATACATTTATGGGACTCGACCTCTCACATGGAGGTCACCTGTCACACGGTTCTCCGGTCAACAGCTCAGGAATTCTCTACAATGCCATTAGTTACGGACTGAATGAAGCAACCGGGATGATCGACTATGATGAGATGGAAAAGACCGCATTGGAGCAGCGGCCCAAACTGATCGTAGGTGGAGCCTCCGCCTATTCACGTGAGTGGGACTACGAACGTATGCGTGCGATCGCAGACAAGATCGGGGCGCTTTTCATGGTGGATATGGCACATCCCGCGGGACTTATTGCAGCCGGACTGCTGGACAATCCATTGCAACATGCCCATGTTGTCACATCAACAACACACAAGACCCTGAGGGGTCCCAGGGGAGGCATCATCCTCATGGGAAAAGATTTTGAAAACCCGTGGGGCAAGGCAACAAAGAAAGGTGAAATCAGAAAAATGTCATCACTGTTGAATTCAGCTGTATTCCCGGGAATACAGGGAGGACCACTGGAACATATCATCGCCTCCAAGGCAGTTGCATTCGGTGAGGCCCTCACGCCCGAATTCAAAACCTACCAGGAGCAGGTGAAGGTAAATGCCGCAGTGATGGCAGAGTCTTTCATTGCGAAAGGGTACAAGGTGGTTTCAGGGGGAACGGACAACCATTCAATGCTGATCGATCTGCGGTCAAAATTTGAAGATATAACCGGTAAGCAAGTGGAAAATACACTTGTGAAGGCCGACATCACCGTGAACAAGAACATGGTTCCTTTCGATTCAAGGTCTCCGTTCCAGACCAGTGGGATCAGGGTGGGGACACCGGCCATAACCACCCGGGGGGTGAAAGACGACCTGGTTCCCCAGCTAGTGGCGTTCATCGATGAGGTGATCAGTAATATTGAGGATGAAGTGGTGATCGAGAAGGTCCGGAAGCAGGTGAATGAAGTGATGAATGAATTTCCGATGTTCACCTGATCCTTAAAAACGATGGAGTGGTACCTGATACTGGCGGTCCTGGGAGTTGGGTTTGTAGCCGGACTGATCAATACGGTTGCAGCCGGAGGATCTTTGCTGGCACTGCCCATGTTGATCATTCCGCTTGGGATTCCTTCTGTGAATGCCAATGCGATCAACCGGATTGCGATCCTGCTTCAGAATATCATCGGGGTAGGACGTTTCCGGAAAAAAAAGGTACTTGACCTGAAAAAGGATTACAGGATCGGGATCCCGGCGGTGATCGGATCCTTCCTGGGCGCATTTATTGCCACCATCATTTCAGCACCTGCGATGGATGCTGCCATTGGCATTGTAATGCTGGTCATGTTCCTGGTCATCCTGGTAGACCCCAACAGCTGGGTCAAAGACAGGAAGGATCAACCCCCTTTGAAGCCATGGCTGCAATACACGGTATTTTTCTTTATCGGGGTATATGGTGGATTTTTGCAGGCAGGGGTAGGTTTTTTCCTGCTGGCCGGACTGGTACTTGGTTGTGGGTATGACCTGGTGAAAGCCAACGGGGTGAAGGTGCTGATCATCCTGCTCTACACACCGTTTGCACTTGCCATCTTCATCTTCAGTGATCTGCTTACCCTGCAGTACATGTTGTATGGATTGCTGCTGGCCGCAGGGAATATGGCAGGTGCATATGTAGGGGTGAATGTAGCCGTGAAATGGGGGGCGAAATTTTTACGCTATATGCTGCTGGTGGCCATCCTGGTTGCCGCGGTGAAATTGTTGATTCCGCATATCAGGCAGCTGTTTGCCTAGGGCTCAATTGTATATTCAATCCAGCCGGTTTGTATAAACGAGGCATCTGAATCTGCTGTAAATTTTGTATTTTTTGCTGCATTTAAAACCCGCCTGTTAATACAGAGGTCTGAGAAAGTAGACTTTTGTATTTCAGCTTTAGTGACTTCACCCGACTTGCTGACCTGGATTGCCACTCTTATTACAATCCTGCTTGTTACATTACAATCATTTACATCCGGAATTGAAAGTTGTCCGACAACCTTTCTGGAGCCGAGTCCACCGTAAGAATTTCCCAGTCCGCTGCCATCCCCGTAATTCGTTGCCCCCGGCGATCCTGTGGTGGATCCCTGGTTGTTGCCATCACCCGGTTTTACCCCCTCGGAGCCGTCCTGTTCGCCTACACCCTGGCGGCCAAATGTATTTCTGCCCAGGTTATTGATCCTGTTGGCCTCCTCCTGTTGTTTGCGTTTTTCTTCCTCTATTCTTCTCTGTTCAGCCAGTTTTTCCTGCCTTTTTCGCTCCTCTTCTGCCAGCCGTTTCCGCTCTGCCTCTCGTTCCTCCATAATGCGTTGTTCTTCGGCTTTTTGCTGCCGAATCTCCTCAGCCGTAGGCTGCGGATCCTCCTTCACCACTACCTCCTCGATGTCCTGGGTGTTGTCTGCCGGCGCACTTTCCGTAACAACTGGCTCGGGTGGCGTGTAAGTCTCCTGGGGAAGGGCTTCTGTTGCCGTGGGGTCAGGCGTGCCCTGGTTGGCTTCATCACCCTCTGGTTCGACCGATCCAAACCCGGTGTCATCCGTGCCAAAATTGACAAGGACACCCTCTTCCTCCGGCGGAGGATCGGGGAATGTAAGCCCCCCCAGGATCAGTAGCGCGAGCACCAATCCGTGGATGATGATGGTTCCTGTCAGCCCATTTCTGTTGATACGCATCTCTCTCCTAACTTACAGGTTTTGTGCCGAGAATGACCCTGTACCTGTTTCGTTTTGCAATGTTCAGCACAGAGAATATCTCTTCCATAACAAGTGATCTGTCTGCATTCAGACGAATCGTCGGGGTGTCACCGTAGGGTTCCAGCATACGCTGCAGTACGGGTTCCAGTTCCCGCATGCTGTAGGGTTGGTCTTCTATATAGATGGTCTTGTCGTTCGCAATGGACATCACCAGCACCGGGCTTGCCTGGGTCTGGTTATTGCTTTCAGGCAATTCGACATGCTTGGAGGCAGGTACGATCAGCGTGGTGGTCAGCATGAAAAAGATCAGCAGCAGGAAGACAATGTCTGTCATTCCTGACATAGCAAAACTGATGTTCCTCTTATTTCTTGACTCAATTGCCATCAGAGTAGTTTTATTACCACCGTGTAATTTCTTTCCGCTGCAATGTTCATCACCCTTACAGCATCTTCGACGGATACCTGTGGAGAGGTGACAACCTTCACAGTCGGCTCGACCTGGCCTGCAAGTTTAGCCTCCAAAATCGTACCAAGATTGTCAAACTGGATCGTCACACCGTCCACCGTGATCCTGGAATTGCTGTAAACAGTAACCGTGGGTACGCTTGTTTCCACGGTAACAGGAGTTCTGCCCGGACTGGGCATGAGGAGTTTTACAGCGTTGGGTGCAATGAGGGTGGAGGTCAGCATGAAGAAGATCAGCAACAGGAATACAATGTCGGTCATTCCCGACATGTGGAAATTATTCAGTACCCGGTTTTTATTCCTGATTGCCATACCTTTACTGCTTTAGGCAGGTTCATTCAGCAGGTCAATGAATTCTGTTGAACTTGCCTCCATGTTATTGATCACTTTGTCAACTCTTGCAACAAGGATGTTGTATGCAAAAAAAGCGATGATACCAACGATCAACCCGGCAACGGTGGTGATCAGGGCAGTGTAGATACCGCCTGACAACTCTCCTACGTTGATATTGTTGCCCGCTGTTGACATCTGGTGAAATGCCTGTACCATTCCGATCACGGTACCCAGGAACCCGATCATGGGTGCTCCGCCTGAAACACTTGCAAGGGTAGGCAATCCGCGTTCAAGTTTATAGACCTCCAGCCTGCCGACATTCTCGATGGCAGCATTGACATCATTGAGCGGTCGGCCGATGCGTGAGATCCCTTTCTCGATCATTGCAGCCACAGGGTTGTCTGTTGACTGGCAAAGGGTTTTGGCAGCATCAACTTTACCATCCATGATATAATCCTTGATCCTGTTCATGAAATTCTGATCGATACTTGCGGCTTTCTTGATTGCAAACCACCGTTCAAAAAAGATGTATACCGCAACCAGACTGAGCAGTACGATAGGTATCATGACCCAGCCCCCCTTCAGGGCAAGATCAATAAATGATTCACGTGCAGTGCCTTCGGCCATTGTTGTGTCCGCAGCCAGGCTTTGCAGGATGATAAATAGCTTCATATCTGTTTAATTTTCTGGCGAATATATATAAAAAAACGAGATATACCGGACTGTAGTATATCTCGTTATCAAGAAATTAATTTTCTTTTCAACAGCGATCTGTCATCAGATCGAATAATGTCCATGGATAACCGCCTGGAGAAAGTAGACTGCAGCTCCGGCCACATACCCGATAATGGCCAACCAGGAGATCTTGCGAAGGTACCAGATAAAATCGATCTTCTCCATTCCCATGGCTGCAACACCTGCCGCAGAACCAATGATCAGAATGGATCCGCCTGTACCGGCAGTGTAGGCCAGGAACTCCCAGAACAATCCGTCCTGTACAAAGAAGGAGGCGTATTCCATGGCTTCTGCGTTTGCCAGTGTTGAGAGAGCAGCTGGGTCCTGGATGGGGTACATGCCCATCGCACCGGCCACAAGGGGTACATTATCAACCACTGCGGAAAGTACACCAATGGCCATATCGATCAGGAAGATGTTCCCCAGATTCTCATCCAGGTATCCTGCCAGGATCGAAAGATGACCAGCGCTTTGGAGAGCGGCAACTGCAGACAGGATTCCAAGGAAGAAGAAAATGGTCGGCATCTCTACGTTTTTCAGGATCGTAACTACACTCAGCCTGTTCTTGATCCCTGTGGGCTTGTTCTGATGGATGATCTCTGTGACCAGCCAGATGACAGACAGGGACAGCAACATGCCCTGGTATGGAGGCAGGTGGAAAACCGTCTTGAAAACCGGCACAAACAACAACCCTGCAACACCAAGTATAAGCATCAGGGTACGCTCACCTTTCGTGGTCAATACAAGTTCTTTTTCTTTTTTGGGCGGTCGTTCAACGTGCCCTTTCATGGTGAATGTCAGAATCACCAGGGGAACAACCATGGTTACAAGACTCGGGAAAATAACATTTGTGATGATCGCTCCCGTGGTTACCTGTCCGCCGATCCATAACATAATGGTTGTCACGTCGCCAATGGGTGACCATGCTCCCCCTGCATTGGCTGCCAGGACGACCATACTGGCAAAAAACCATTTTGTCTCCTTATCTGCTATGAGCTTCCTGAGCAGTGCCACCATGACGATCGTTGTGGTCAGGTTGTCAAGTGCGGCTGACATGAAAAAGGTAAGGATGCTGAGGATCCAGAGCAGCCTGATTTTTTTTGTTGTGGCGATCCGGTCTGTGATCACTTTGAAACCATCATGTTTATCAGTGATCTCAACAATGGTCATCGCACCCAGAAGAAAGAACAGGATCTCGGAGATTTCGCCCAGGTGTCTGATAATTTCTGTGTGGACAATGAAGTGCCGCATATTTTCGATGACCCCTTCGCCGGAACCATGTGCAGATTGCCCGTTATGGGCCAGGTTTTCACTGTAGGTGTTCCATGCTGTGCTCATCCCTGATGAAAAGATTTCGAATGCGCCGAGCATATAAAGCACCCATAGCAGTGAACCGATCATTAACGCGGGTACAGCTTTATCAACCCGTAACGGATGTTCAAGGGCAATGGCAACATACCCCAGAACAAATACGACGATCATTGCAATAAACATATTGTGAGCTTTAAGTTAGATAAGCCGCAAATTTAGAAATCATTCTTCAAATGACATCGTGTTCAAACATAAAAAATTACTGACGTAAAACAGGTTGATGAGATTATTGAGAATTCAAAAGATGTACGGTCCCGATGCCATGATCTATTCGCTTTCCTCTTCCCTGATCATGGCATCGTTTGTATCGCCGGTTGCTTGCTCCTCTTTTTCATCATTCTCTTTCTTGCCAAAAAGATCACTGATGTCGTTGAATTCATTCCTGTAGATCAGACCAACCCCCTGGGTGTATAGCGATGGACGAACAACCCTGTCATCGTTGACCCTGTTGAATGCCTTGACACTGACTTTATCACTGACCCTGAACTCAAGGTCAAAATCCCCCACAATATTGGATCCTCCACCCGGGGTGGTGACTTCTTCACCAAGTACATCCAGGTTGCCGCTAAAGATGATCCGGTCATTCAACAGCTGTGTTGACAACGCTACCTCTACTTCGTCACTTGAGATCGCATCACCGGGCCTGTAGTTAACACCGATATCAAAATCGTTACTGATCTGCGACAGCCAGTTACTGAGCTGATTGCTGAGTAGTTCACTTGCTGTTACGCCGGCGACACCCGAGGAACCGCCACTGATCGGGTTACCGCCAAACTGCGGACTGCTGATAAAATTGTTGATCACAAGGAGAGAAATGAATTGTCTCGTCAGCTCTTCATCAGTTCCGATACTTGTCTCCACGAGAGACCTGGTCTCGGGCTCAGCGGTTGGAAGTTCGATCCTGGGTTCTATTGTTGGGTTCCTGAGTTCACCACTGAGAGAAAGCAGGCAGTGTACCGGGATCCGCTTTTTCATCTCCTCGGTTGGCTCGGGAGCCAGGCTGTAGGTGGAGGCTTTTGTTTCATATACTGCATCGATGTCAATGATGGCGGAGAGCGGAGATCCATTCCAGCTGATGGTACCTCCAGGTTTAACACGGAATCTTTTATTGATCACATTCTGAAGGGTAAACAGGTATTCACCGTCGCTGATCAATACGGTTCCGAACATGCTGAATTCACCATTTTCATCGATCTCCAGCGAGAGGGTCCCATTTCCACTTGCTTCGATAATATCACCTACTTTCGGATCGAAGATCAACTGTACATCTGTATTTGAATTGATGTCAAGTTCCATGTCGAGTGTTATCCTGCCCTGTTTTCTTTTCGGGAGGCTGTTTGTGGACGTCGCTGATGCTTCAGATTTGATGAATTTAATAAAATCCGTTGTCTGTATCTGTGCCGGATTGTAAAGTGGTAGTTTCAGGTTCGTATTGTCCTCTGTGCTGGCGTTTGCCTTGATGCTCATCCTGTCAGGCGGTCCGTTCAGCCCGATCTCTGCAGATGCATATACATCACCGTAAAATTGCTCATTGTCAAATCGGGTAGTTGACAGGAAATTGAAGTTGTCAGCCACCAGGTCGATATTCAGGTAAAGGTCACTGAATCCAGATGTCAGGATATTACCGTTCGCGGTGAGCCTGTTGCCCTTGTGATCTGTAATAGTGAAATTGTCAAAATAGACGTCGTTCCTGTAGATCCTAACCTGGTCGCTAAATTGATAAGGTGACTTGGTTTCTGAAACGATGAGTGAAGCATTCCTGAAGTCGATCATTCCATTGATTTCTGGTTCATCCAGCGAGCCGTCAACCGTAAGGGAGATATCACTGTTTCCTGAAAGGTTTTCAATGGTTCCATCCAGAAAAGGAGCAAAGGATGCAAGGGAGATTTTGGTCAGGTTCAGATCGAAATCAAGGGATTTGTCAAAAGGATTATAAAATCCATGGATGTCCAATTGGTTTTGAATACTATCCTTTGACTGAATGTACAGTTCAAGCTCGTTCCGTGACCTGACCCAATCGGCCCGAATCGTTGTATTCCCAAATTCCTGTTCATTCATTATCAGCTCAGTAGTCAGTAAGTTGGAAGTGATGAGTGGATTTCCCGAGGCGTTCTTGATACTGGTATGACCCGATAAAAATCCTGTTATATTGAGTGGGAGTGAGGTGTATATGTCATTGATCATATGAAGGTTGAAGTTCTGAATGGAAAGTGTGATGGAGTCTTCAGGATTTGATGAATATGTTCCGTCCAGTGCCAGTGATTGCTCCATACCCCTGATATTGAAACTGTCCACATCAATTTGCCCCTGGCGAAAAATCATCCGGGATTCAGGAACCTTGAACTGCCGGTTGTTATAGTAGAACTGTGAGGGATGAACCGTCGCCTGGTATTGGAGTGTTCCGTTTTCAGTGGTATCAATAATTCCACTTGTACTTACCTGTCCTGAAAATCGCGGGGTAGAATCATTGCTCCAATGGATGGTCATATCATTTTGGTTGTCGACAAATGTGGCTTCAACATCAGGTTGCAGGATCTCAAATCCTCCCTGTGCGGTTAGTTGATCTCCACCGAGATTGACAAATAGTATGCTGGTGTCGGAGTCAATGTGAAAATCAAGGTGCTCCCAGGCATACCCTTGGTAAGCGAGATAGGGAATCGTACCTCCGCAGTGAAACTGGTAGCTTTCGTGATCAGGCTTATAAGCCCCGGAGATATTGATGTTTTTTGCCAGGGAAAACCTGGGAAAGAAAAAATCCACCAGGGGATCTACGTCGTTGAGTGCTATGTTGAAATCAAATGCAATGGATGTATCCGGACGGGATGTTTCTTCAGGGAGAATCCTGAAATGGTCATTTACAATCCCGATAAAAGTTCCGGGTAGTTTTTTCAGATCATAATGGCCCTTGATGAACGCATTCACCTGTTCTGATTGAATGTTGATAAAAGATGAGTCCGCGGCGTTTCCGGTCTCCAGAAGGATGTCATACAACTGCACCTGGCTACCCGTGCGTTTAAACAAGCTGTTGACAAGGTGAATATTTCCATTCAGGTTTTCAAGCCGGTTACCCTGCATATTTGTCCTGACCAGGAAAGAGGCAAAATATTCCGGGTCGTCATCCCGGAGATTTAAATAGTAAGGCCGCAGGTTAGCTACATCCATCGTAAAATCAAATGCCGGGACCTCCTCCTCGAAGTCGATGCGTCCCGCAAATGAAAGATCAATATTTGGGTCCCGGATATAGAGGGATCCATCAAATTTGCGTTCAGAAAAGGCACCCTGCAGCTGGATATTGCTGTAATTGTATTGCATAATGCCTATTGAGTCGATGGTGCCCGATACGATTCCCTGCAGGTCCCCTTCCTCATTTGATCCATCCACACTGAGATTGAATACGATATTGCCCAGTTCAGGTGCTTCTCCTGTAAGTTTTCCAAGCATCAATCCTCTTGAGGCGATATCACCATTGAAATGCAGACCATTCAGGGAGTCAGGACGCATATTCAGATCTATGGAGATGTTGCCCAGGTTGCTGCTAATCAGTCCGTTGGTCTCAAAGTCTGTTTTATATCCCCGGAAGGTGCCGCGAAACATGAGCTTTTCGAGACCGGGATATGCAGTTGTATCCTCGATCAGTCCGATATCGTAGGCACTTGTCATTGCAAGAAGTTCCGAAGGGACAGACCGGAATTCACGGAAATCAAAATCCATCAGTAGACTGTCATCCGAGGGAAGACCTGTCAGCCGCATATCAAACTCTAGTCTTGTATGATCAAGGTAATCAATATAGATATTTTCACCCCTGATGTCACCGAATTTTCCAAACATTGAACCGTTAAGGACCATTTTCCCCCGGAGTTCACTGACCTGGGGGAAGAAGTAAGCCAGGTCGCGAAAATCAACAAGTGAACCGGAGGATGAGATGTAGGTGGTCACTGAATCATAGAACTGCTTGAAGTCCTTACCATCATTATATTTGAAGTCCACAACAGGAACTTTGGCCATCGATTCAGGTGTATCCACCCAACCCTCGCTGAAGGTCAGGAATTGCTTCCCGACAGTGAGGTTGAAACCGACATCTTCCATGGTGAAGCCATTGACCTCTTCTCCCGAGGCAAATATCACATCCATAAATGTGGTGTCATATTTGAACTGGAAGTCCTCGATCCTGGCCTCAATTTCTCGAATGTCCAGATCGGAAAAGTCGATTCCGCCTCTCTCCTTTTCAAACCAGGGGTCTAGTCGCCTGAATCGTGAGCCAGTGCACTCAATCTGGTCAATTTTGAGCACCACCTTGTCTTCGGGAGGGATCTCCCGCCTGAGAGAATCAACAAAAAACTGAATTGAACTTACCTGTGGCTCCTGCATGATCAACTGGAAATAGGCATTGTCGAGGGAGATCTTTCGAAACTGGATGTCTTTCTTGTCTGGTCTGAATCTCCTGACCCTGACATTACATATCTCAGCATACATCAGGGTATCTCCCGATTGGTCGCCCATATAGAAGTCCCGCAGCTGCAGTCGTTTAAAGAAGCTGTAATGAACTGATGAAACAGATATTTCAGTACCAAGCTGATCCGATAGTTCATTGTTAAGGTATGCAAAAACCTCATTCTGCACCTCCCTGTTCTGAAGAAAGAGCAATCCGATTGTCGGTACAGATATCATTACCAACAAAATCGCCAGTCCTATTTTCGCAATCTTTTTAATACTTTTGTCCCTGTGCTTAACGAACGTAAAAAAAGCAAAAATAGTTTAATATATAACGCCATACCAGAGAATTATGAGTATTACGATATTGGGAATTGAATCTTCATGTGACGATACATCGGCGGCAGTGACCAGGGACAGGAAACTTCTCTCGAACATTATTGCCGGTCAGGAGGTACACCGTGCGTACGGGGGTGTGGTACCTGAGCTGGCTTCCAGGGCACACCAGCAAAATATTATTCCTGTGGTCCACAGCGCCCTGTCCAATGCAGGAGTGAGTGTTGAAGAGATTGACGCCGTGGCATTTACCAGGGGACCAGGACTGCTGGGATCACTCCTGGTCGGGACCTCCTTTGTGAAGGGGTTTTCACTGGCACAGGGAATCAGGATGCTTGATGTCAATCACCTCCAGGCACATGTATTGGTCCATTTCATTCAGAATGCGCAAAATGAGCAACCGGGTTTTCCGTTTCTCTGCCTCCTTGTTTCGGGCGGACATACACAGCTGGTACTTGTTAAGGACCACCTGGAGATGGAGATCATCGGTAAGACCATTGATGATGCAGCAGGGGAGGCTTTTGATAAATGTGCCAAGACAATGGGATTGCCTTATCCGGGAGGACCGGTGGTTGATCAACTGGCAAAAAAGGGCGATCCCATTCGATTCAGATTTAACAAGCCCAGGATCGGGGAGCTTGACTATTCATTCTCAGGTCTTAAGACCTCATTTCTTTACTTTTTGCGTGACCGTCTGAAAGAGGACCCGGATTTTATTGGAAAGAACCAGGCCGACCTGGCCGCCTCCCTTCAGCATACCATTATCGAGATATTGATGGATAAATTATTGCAGGCATCCGTGAAAACCGGAATCAAAGAGATTGCCCTTGCGGGCGGCGTTTCAGCAAATTCAGGATTGAGACAGGCGGTGACCTCGGCTGGTGCGGACAGGGGCTGGAAAATACATATTCCTGAATTCAGATTTACGACAGATAATGCTGCGATGATCGCAATCACAGGTTATTATAAGTACCTGAAGGGTGAATTTGCCATGCAGGGGGTGACCCCCAGGGCCAGGATGCATTTCTGACCCTGTTGTCCGGATGGAATTCCCTGACAACCTGGAAAATCATGAATTTTCATGTGCTTGAAATAAAAAAATTTTTAACTTAGAGAGAAATTTTCCTGAGAATGGACAGGTTAGAGTTTGAACCAACAGCCAAAACACCATATGTTTTGCTTGATCCTAATGGCAAGATCAAGTTTAGGGGTCGGTCCATACCCGAAGATGTCTCAGTGTTCTACGATCAGATCCTGGATTGGATAAGAAAATACTGTAGTGCTCCCAATCCTTATACCGAAGTTGATGTTGAAATGGAGTATCTCAACAGTGGAACTTCGAAGTACATGCTTAAAATTCTCAAGGTGATCAAGGAACTGGACATGAAAGGACAGGATCTGAAGATCAACTGGATTTATGAGGAGGGTGATGACGACATCATGGAGAGAGGAGAATATTATGCCTCCATTCTTGATCTCCGGATACATTTCATCGAGACGGAATAAAATCGCTGTTCCTCTTTCGTGAAAATTCTTTCTACTTCAGGAGTCCCGACAGTTTTTGAATGAGCATTTTCAGATTATCGCGTGACTCCTCATCAAAGTCTTCGAGTTTTACCTCGCCACGGTTCACGCTCTGAAGGAAATTTGAAGCCAGCACAGCCCTTGAGTGATTGTTGTCTTTCAGGTATTCGGAATTGTGAACTGTTATGCCTTCCCTTACATGAACGATCTGTTTTTTAAAGTCGATCGTGGAGAAAAGATCTTCAACATCCAGGAAATCCCTGATGTAGAGCAATTGCTGGTTGGCGATATCCACATTGTTGTCGAAGAGCTCTTTCCGGAGTTTGTTATACATGAACTTCTCCTCCTCGTTGCCAAAGTTGAGTGCAATATATTCGAGTCCCCAACCAATGAGAATATTGATGATCATTGGCATGCTCGCTGTACCCGATGCCGGCAGGAAATAACACTCCTTTTTTTCGCAGCCGGTGAGCGCCAGGATCGCCTTCAGGAAATAGAATGTGGATAAATCCTTCACCACGACATTGTTATAGGATTTGATAACGTCCTGCTGGTTCAGTCGTGCCCCCATCATTGCATAGACCGGTGAAAGGGTGTCTGCTGTGGCTGTTCTAAGGGATCGCGCGTCCAGCACTACCGTTTCACTGTTCATGTCATCCTCAATAGCGCGCTGCACTGCGATTACGCGGTAAAGCTTGTTTACGTCGATCAGGTGCGGAGAGTGTGTGGAGTAGATGATCTGCATGTGGTCTTTAATGTCATCAAAGACCTTCAATACATCTTCCTGTGCGCGTGCATGCAAACTCACACCAGGTTCGTCGATCAGCAGGAGTTTATTGCGCCGACTTTCATCCATCGCCGTGGCTTTCAGTTCCATGAAGAAGGAGAGAAACCAACGGACCCCGCGGCTGCGTTGTTTTGGATACAATCTTTCAGATTCATCTTTTATCCAGAACTCGACAAAGGGCTTACCACTCTTCTCACCCTGGGAATGATCATAGTGTGCAAGCTCAAAATTGATCTTGATCTTGTTGTTCTTACCTACATTCTGCCTCCAGAATTCCTGGAAATTGAGCGTGAGTTCACCATTCAGGTTCTCGATCTTTTGCTTGAGGATCCGTGACGAGGGCTGCTGGAAAAAAGAGTAGTCAAGGCCCGTAATGGTAAGGAAATTGATTGCGGCCTTGTATCCTTCGGCTGAGGTATTCTTTACAACTATGTCTTCCAGATCGATCCTGTTAGGAAGCAGGGAGCTGAAATCCTCGAACATCTCAAAGTCAGGAACGAATTTAAAAATCGCTTCTGCAAGTTCTTCGGGCCCCATGAAATTTTCCTGGAGATTGATTTCAGAGGTAGCCTCTTTGTGTGCATCTTCAAATGAAATGCCTCCGAGCACCTTTTCTGCTGTAAATTGCAGAATATCGTGCTTATTCCTGGTTTTCTCAAGCTCTTCTCGTGCAAGTTCGATCTCGATTTTAAGTTGCTCACGGGAATTCTCCGCCGCCCGCATCTCTCTTTCAGATGGGTATAGCCCTACGATGTCTGTTACCTGGTGAAATTTCTCATTGACTTCTGCAAGTTCGCTCTTCCGCTGATGAATGTTGGCCTGGACTTTACTGATCCTCTCCTGCAACAGCTCTTTTTCTGCAATCTCCTCCAGGTATTTTCTTTTTTCCTCCAGGTCTTTCGTCTTTTCCTTTAGATCAGCTTTAATCTGTTCATATTCTCCACTGGCCTGGTTAAACTCCTCTTTGTTTACCCCTTTTTTTGGTTTTGAGAACAATGACCTGGAGCTCTTCTTCAATTCACTGATCAATTCTTGTTTTTTTACCTGGGCAGCGGCAATTTCCCTGCACTCCTTCTCTGCCTTCTCCAGTGCCATACGGGCTTTTTTGCCCTCCTTTTTGATCTTATCCAGTTCCTTTTCAATTTTACTCTCCCTGGCTTTCCTCTTGTCCTCCTCGGCTTTGAAATGATCCATCAGCTCTTCACCTGTTTTCAGATAGCTGCTGAGATCAGGCTCCCAATACCTCGTGATTGAGATTTGGTCCAGTGACCTGATCTTTTCAATTACATCAGGATGGATGCGTTCAGGGTCGATACTGCTCTCAAATTCTTCAAAATTAAACTTAAACCGACAGGAAACCTCGGGTAGCGAAAGGTCGCTCCTGAGCATGTCCTCGATGAGCTGACTGTCATAAAACGCCTTTAGCCCTTCGAGGATCGATGTTTTTCCCGATTCATTTTGTCCGATCAGGCATGTGATATTGTCATAGGCAAGCTCATGCCAGCTGGTGTCTTTGATCGACCTGAAATTTCTGATCCGGAATGCTGTGAGTTTCATAGATAATCCCTGAATTACATAGCAAGTATAATGAAAAATAATGATTAATTCTGACGGCGTTGATCACATAAGTTTCAATCCGATCACCAGCACATCGTCGACCTGGTCATATTCTCCTTTCCATGATTGAAATGTTGAGAAGAGCTTTTGCTTCTGCACAGTCAGTTCCTCCCCGGCAATGCTGGACAGCATTTTCTTGAATGGTCCGTATTTAAATTTTTTATTTTTTTCCCCTCCAAACTGATCGGCATATCCATCCGAAAAGATATATACCATGTCATCGGATATAAGTTGCAGTGTATGATTTGTGAACGAATCCTCTTCGATGGCATTGATCCCCACCGGCATTTTATCGGCCTTGATCTCCTTCAGTTTTCCATTGCGTACGTGGTACATGGGATTGTTTGCCCCGGCGAACTGAAGTTCCCCTGTATCTTCATTGAAGACCAGCAGGGCCATGTCAATTGCATCCTTGTTCTCCTCATCGATCCCGGTTTGATGAAGGGCCTTCATTACCCTCTCCCTTAAAAGGTTCAGTATTCTGCTGGCCTTCCAGGGTCCTCTGCCGCTCATGATATCGTTCAGGAAAGACCCTCCCATGATGCTCATGAGGGCTCCGGGAACTCCATGACCTGTACAATCCCCGGCAGCTAAAATGGTAAATTCCTCGATCCGTGTGCAATAGTAAAAATCTCCACTGACGATGTCACGGGGCATGTGGAAAATAAAATATTCGTTAAGTACCTTGTCAAGGTAAGCGGGCTCGGGTAAGATCGCTTTCTGAATGAAACTGGCATACTTGATACTTGCAACCAGTTCCTTGCGTTGTTCAAGCAATTCTTCCCTTGTAAGCCCTTGCATCTGTACTGAATTGCCACCTGTCATTGTGCCGTCAATTGGTCAATGTATTTTAAATCAGTTTATATTCGCAGTATGAAGTGCCGACTGATGCATGCAATCGGTCAGATCCTGATTCCGATCACAAGTACATCATCGATCTGGTTGATGTCACCCATCCACGAGATAAGCTCCTCATTTAACCGTTCCCGCTGTTTTTCCATCGAAAGATGCTGAATATCGAGGAGTAGTTTTTTGAAATTCCTCGACATGAATTTTTTACCCATGGGGCCACCAAACTGATCGACATACCCGTCAGAGAAAAGGTAGATCGTTGCTCCCTGCTCATTGATTACGGAAGAAGTAAAACTATGGTCCTTTTCTGAGATTCCGATCGGCATGTGGTCCGCCCTGATCTGGTAAAGCAGGTGCTCCTCGTTGTATACCGTTCCGCGTTCTGTGTCCAGTTCGATCCCTTTACTGATCTTTGTCTTTTCCTCTTTCGATAGCTTTCGAATTGCGTACAGCGGGTTGTATGCACCTGAATACTGGATTTCGCGTGTCTTTTCATCAATTGCCACCATGGCAAGATCCATTCCGTCTTTAGTAGATTCATCCATGCTCTTGCCCGTCTGCCGCAGAGATGTGATTACATGATTCCGGAGTGCATCCAGGATCTTATTGGTCTCCGAAACCCCCGATTTGATCACGATCTCATCAAGGAATGAGATCCCCAGCATGCTCATGAAAGCACCGGGTACACCATGTCCTGTACAATCGGCTGCTACAATGAATATCTTTCCATTGTTTTCTCCAAACCAGTAAAAATCGCCGCTTACAATATCCCTCGGACGAAAGAGGATAAAGTGGTCAAAACCATGGTTTTCCAACATATGTTCAGGTGGGAGTAAAGCCCGCTGGATGCGGCTTGCATACTCAATACTGTCGGTCAGCTCCTCTTTCTGTTTCCTTATCTCTGTGGTCCGGTCCTGGATGATCCCTTCCAGCCTGATGTTTTCATTCTTCAGTCTCCTGGTGTAGAGGAGGATGATAATGTAGACGATAAATACTGCCACAACCACATAGAAAAGAAATGCGTACCACCGTAGATACAGGGGCCTGTCAATTACGAACCTGTATTCGTCGATCTCACTGATATCATCGTATACATTCCTTGCCCTGATCCTGAAGGTGTAATTCCCGTGTGGAAGGTTGGTGAAATCCTGGTACAATACTTTCTCCCATTCCGACCAGCCCTTTGAAAATCCCTCCAGGTAATAACTGTACTCAGTCTCATCTGCATGGTCAAAATAGGGTGCACTCCACCTGAATTCTATATTGTTTTCGGAATAATCAATCGTAGGTATCATGCCTGGATCCTGCTTTAAACCAGCCTTAAGCGAATCAGACTGATCTTTCCTCGGATGTGTCCCGTCGAATTTAACAGAGCCCTCATCAACAGTGACTTTCCTCACCAATGCAGAAAATTTGCCTGGCCTGAATTCTGCTGTTTTGTCAAAGTGGTACAATACATTTGCCTTTGAGATCCAGATCCCACTGTCATTGACCATATGGAATGCATCAGTGGAGAAATTCTCCATGCTGTAGAAAGGTTTGGATGTGACCTTATAACCTCCTTCCTCTTTTGCTTCCAGGAGGGATACCTGCCAGTCTTTAAATTCATTTTCATAACTGATCGCCAGCTGTTTGCTGCGCTTTCCTTCAATTTTCAGAACTTCATTTTTACCTGGTTCAAGTTCCTTGTTGAGTAGAGAGTCCGGCACAAAAAACATGGAATCATTGTTAAGTTCAATCCTGTAAATCCCATCCTTAGTGCCGATGAGAAGCTCGTTTCCGACATTGAACAGGGAATTTTCGGCTTCATCCGGTAATCCGCTTGATCGATCGAAGAATTGAATGGTCCCTGTCGAGTCAACCGGGGTCAGGTAACCCACGCCCTTCAGCTTGGAGCTGAACCAGAGTGTATCGGGCGACAGCATCCCGAGTGTTCGTATGTCATCACCGATCTTTTCAATGGTGAATTTCTGTTTCCATAAGCCATTATTGTATGACATGGAGGCTATTGCAGATTCCCTCCCAAGGTAGACAGTATTTGGCCGGAAAGGATCAAGAAGGATGTTGTAGCCCCAGTACACCTTATCCTCTTCCCTGATATTCCCTGAAACCCTGTCCTTGATATTGATCTCCCGGCCATCTTTGTGCACCAGAATAAAACCCCCTTCTCCAATGGCGAGCAGTACATTTTCCCCTGTATGAAGTGTAAATGGTTTCAGATCCCAGATGTTTTGATTGATGGATCCGACCTTTTGGAATCGCGGAAAGCCATCCTCCCATTCAATGGCGAAGATCCCGTTAGAAGTTCCTATAAAGATTTTTCCGTCAATGGAGTTGATGCAGTGGATCAGCCCCTGGAATCCCGAGTTTTCTGTGAATTTTCTGAGCGGACTGGTAAAGCTGATCTTGCTGACGCCAAGTCCCATGGCTGTCCACACGTGGGAGAATGGGTAGTTCCCCGTCGGCTGATAAGAGTTGTAAATGATCTGGTTTTGAAGTCCCTGGTCCTTTGAGATCACTTCAATGAGTTTCCCATCCCTGCTGATCCTGGCAACTCCTCCTGAATAGGTGGACACAAGAAAGGTGCCGTCTTCCAGGGTTCGCAGATTTGTTATGAAATGATTGCTCAGGTACCGAATCACCTCCTCTTCGGCGAACGTTGAATCGATCTCCCCGGTCTCAACATTGTAGCGGCTCAGGTTTGACAATGGCTTGTCCTGGTAATTTACACCGATCAGGAAATGCTGTTCATCAAATGAGGCGAGTCCGTAGATGTTTTTTTTGCTGTAAAACTCTCCTCCTTTTGCCTGCTCGAAGATTGTATCATTCCGCAGGACGAACAACCCTTCTGAGAAGCTTCCTTCATAATAGTTGCCGTTTTCATGGAACCCGAATAATACGTGATCAACATTGTCAAGCGTCCTGATGTTGTTTGATTCTGAATCATAGATAAGCAGCATCTTCTGGGAATGGAAATAGACCTTTTTACCTACACAGTATGTTTTCCAAACCACATGAAAATCACGCATTGCGCTATCAACCATCGGAATAAGTGACTTGTACGATAACTTGCCCGAAATGTCCGGTGCCAGGTAACCGATTTCAGAAACGGCACCCACATAAACCGTTCCGTCATCGGCACATGCAAGCGAGTATACATTGCTGTTGTTTGCAATTGGGATGGCCTTCCATTCACTTCCGTCAAATTCAAGTACCCCCTTATCATCATTCCCCACATAAATGATCCCGCGCTGATCCTGCACAACGGCCCAGTTCTGCTCACTTCCCTCGGTAATCTCGGGGGGATAGTTCACAATATCCGGTACGCCGTACTGATTCACCTGTCCTGCAACCTGCATGACAGAATAAACAGACAAGATGATAATACCTATTAATCTTAGCATCAGGAGCCACTGTTTTGAGCATTCTAAAATATTGAAAATATGGTTAACTGACGAATAAATCATAATTATTTTCAATCGAGGCAACCATATGCGCCACCAATGGTTTTAACAATAGATAATTTCTCTATGAGATTATTGGTTAATTTTGATCTGGAAGCGAATTGATGAAAACATGAAATCACTGGTCCTGACAGGTGTGTTTTTGGCCGGCCTCTTCAGCATACAATTGTGGGGGCAGGAAAAAGTCATGCTTACAGGGGGACCTATGAAGGCTGATGTTTCAGTAGCGTCTGGAGAGATATCCGGACATTACAGGCTTTCTCACCTGGAGTTGCATGCTGTGGCTTCGGGCGATTCGGATTATGTACAACTCATTCTGCAGGGCACATATCCCTCCGGTGAGCCGGGAACCCCTGAGTTGCCGGTCTTCTCCAGGCTCCTGGAAGCGGACCCCATTGTTCAGTACTCCCTTGAAATTGAAGTGCTTGATTCAACTGTGCTCGACCTGAATCAATTGTTTCCCGGATCCAGTATCTTGCCCGTTCATCAGTCCGCCCGAAAGAATGAAGTTCGTCCGCAAACCGCTGTCGATCTTCAGCATGCAAGTGATCCCTATGAATATGCACCCCTCATTGCGTATGATTTCCAGGGAGTGCTACGCGGAATGGGGATTGCCAGGGTCCATTTCAATCCATTTCGTTACAATGCGGCAAAAAACAGCTTAACGGTCTATCATACAATCGATTTTAGATTGGTGCCCGACCGGAAGCCGACCTTTGCAGGAGCCGCTATGGAGAAGGAATTCCTGCGGGCATTTCCGAATGTCATCCTCGACAGTGAAAGATCTGCACTGAAGAAGATTGTGTCGGAAAAACCGGTGACGCTTGTGATTCTGTCAGATACCCTATTTAAGGAGGCTCTTCAGCCACTCGTCAGCTGGAAGAGAATGAAAGGATTCAATGTAATTGAGGCTTACACGTCCGACCCGGAGGTGGGGGATAACAATGCATCGATCCGAAACTATATGCATTCTCTGTATAATGAGCCCCCGCAGGGCATGGCCCCGCCGTCGTACCTCCTGATTGCCGGAGATGTGGAGCATGTTCCCCTCTCCCAGTCCTCGGGTCAGGTCACAGATCTCTATTACACTACATTTGACGGGGAGGGTGATTATCTTCCAGAGATGTTTCACGGAAGGATATCCGTCAAGAATGATACCCAACTGGTGAATGTAGTTGACAAGATACTCCTGTATGAGCAGTACCTTTTTCCTGATCCATCCTTCCTGGACCGCTCTGTGCTGATTGCAGGATTTGATGCCGGATATGGTCCGCTCCACGGAAATGGCCAGATACGCTACGCCGAAAAGTACTATTTCAATTCATCGAATGGCATTGACAGCAAGGTCTTCCTTCATCCAGATGCAGCCTCCCAGGACCATCAGATCCTGGGCGAGATCGGGAATGGAGCGGCGCTGGTGAATTATACCGGGCACGGGGAATACTATGGTTGGCTGGATCCGGCATTCAGACTATCAAATATTGATACGCTCGGCAATCTTCAACAATACGGATTGATGATCGGGAACGGATGTAGCACCAACCAGTTTAATCTTTCATCAAGAGACTGTTTTGCAGAAGCTGTGCTTAAGGTGAAAGACCGTGGCGCTGTTGGGTATATTGGATGTACCAACGATTCATACTGGGATGAGGATTACTACTGGTCTGTCGGGGTTGGTCCTATTCGTTCAGACCCACTCTATGACGAAACCGGTTTCGGGTATTATGACAAGCTGTTCCATTTGGGTGATGAACCCATTGATCAGTGGGCGCCAAGCATGGGCGAGATGATCTTCTCTGGTAATATGACGGTTCAGGAGAGTTTGAGCGATAAAAAGAAGTATTACTGGGAGATCTACCAGCTAATGGGAGATCCGACCCTGGTCCCCTGGTTCAGGCAACCCGCTGCACCAGATGTAGAATTTCCCCGGAACATACCATTGGAAGCGACACAGCTTAGTGTGGATGCAACAGCATACGATTTTGTTGCGCTATCGACCAATGGCAAGTTGGTCACGGCAAAGCATTGTGACGCATTCGGACAGGCCTTGCTGGAAATCCCAGATACACTCACGGCAGAGGAAATGGTGATCGTTGTTACAGGTGATTTCCGGCAGCCTTTTATCGATACGATTGTAAGGAGTGACGGTCGCCGGGGCTATATGGAGCTGTCTGACTACAGGTTGACGAAGGAGTCTGTGGTCACGGACGGAACCATTTCAGCAGGAGAGGACTTCTCTCTCGATATCGATCTGTCGAATAGCAGTGAAAGTCTGTTTCGGGCCCAGTCACTGGTACTTTCCTGTAATGATGAATACATTGAAGTACTTGATTCGGTGGTGTATACCGACTATATTGAGGCAGGGGAGACCATCACACTGGAAAATGTATTCAGGATCCGGACGAAATATCCGCCGGGTGACCCGGCCCCATTCAATATGCGGATCAGGAAATCCGTGGGAGATGACGGTAATGTTATCTTTATCAATGAAACGATTCATTCTGCTGCATTTATGTCGGAAGGAATTCGCTGGGACGATCGCACCTATGGCGATGGAAACGGGATTATCGAAGCAGGGGAAAGAATCCGCTTCAGGTGGTTGGTCAGGAATGCAGGGAGCTATGTTTCCGACTCCCTGCAGATACTACCCTTAGCTTCTGAAAATCCCCTGGTCACCGGCTTTGAATACAATGGCAGGTCCGGGATACAGCCTGGTAACCTGGAGGTATTGATCTTCTCGGCTGTATTTTCACACACCGGAGAGACGGACGGACCATCATCCCCGTCATTTCACCTTACCGATGGTAACACAACCTTGTCGGACAGCCTGATGATTGTTGCCGGTAAGCATTTTGACGATTTTTCCACGGGAGACCTCTCAAGGTATGAATGGCATACGGGCCCTTCCGGATGGACAGCCGATTCAACTGAATATAGTGCAGCTCCCTGGTCCATGAGGTCCGGGAACATTGGTCACGGTGAACAGACATCGCTTTTGATCGAAGTCTCAACGACGGTAGCCGATACACTGCTTTTTGATTATCGTGTATCCTCGGAGAACAATTATGACTTCCTTGAATTCTATGCCGACAGTGTGAGAATTATCAGGTGGTCGGGCATTACCGATTGGTCAGAATTTGCGTTTCCCATCGATGCAGGAACCCACCTGCTGGAGTGGAGATATATGAAAGACAGCAATACAAGCGAGGGAAAGGATGCGGCCTGGATCGACAATGTAGTGTTTCCATCCGGGACCTTTGACAGCCTTGATCTTGGATTGCTGAATATCACAAGTCCGAGGAACAGCAGCAGTCTCGGACAGGTAAATGACGCGGTCCTCCAGGTCATCAATTCAGGTGTAGAATCTATCCATGGTTACAATATCGGTTATCGTTTTGAAGATGGATCCTGGAGTGTTGTTGAGAGAAATGAAACACTGGAACCGGACGAGATCGTATCTGTAAGTCTGCCGGTGAATATGGACCTTTCGGAACCTGGCACTTACAGTCTGGTTGTTGGCATTGATGCAGTTGGAGATGTATATCCCGGGAATGATACTGTTGTCTATTTTATAGAGCACTACAGGTATCCAGATCTGGCACTGGAGCAATCAGGTATCGACAGTGTGAGCGGGAATTATGCTGACCTGCTGGTTGGTGTGGCAAACCAGGGAAATATATTCATGGAGACCATGGCATACACCTATCACCTGAACAGCGAACTGGTAAGGAATGATACCCTGATTGTGATGCTGGCACCCGGGGAATCTGATGAATTTGCTATTCGGATCATTGGAAAGGAGCTGTCCCCTGAAACAGGCGGTTGGCAGAATTACCTGGTTGCAGCAGCACCCGACAGCCTGATCAGCAATAACCAGGTGGAAGGAGAACTGTATTGGGTTGTCAGACTGGCAGATCCCAGGGAGTTGACAAACCTCAGGATCTATCCGAATCCGGCTGTCGGTTCTTTTACCATTGGTCTGGATAACCCTGTTCCGGGAACGCTGCGGGTTGAGTTTCTGTCACTGGATGGTATGCTGATACATGCCGGTATCATCCAAGAAAGGAATCCGGTTTTCGATGCGGATAAAATATTCTACAGGGACGGACTTTACCTGGTGCGCGTTTTGGATGAAGAGGGAAACATCCGGTTTTCCGGGAAGATCATGGTTTCCGGTAAATACCGCAACTGACTATTTGAGGCGCAGGTCCAGTGTTCCTCCCCTGATATAGTAGCAGGGTGTATAACATTCTCCTTCACCATTGACTATCCTTAACCTGTCACCATCCACAACATAGATCGGTCCGTTGCCCGTATTATATTCAGCCACCACGGAATAGTCCATGCCGATCTCAGAATAGAGATATAAAGTGTCGGTCCTGCATGTGTCGACATAGTCTACGACGCCGTTTTCATAATCTCCCACGTAAAAGGTGAGCGGAACATAAGGATTTTCATCATTGATGGTCACGTTGATGATCAGGTCTGCAGAATCAGGTATGCTTTCGAGGCAATAATCACAATCTATATAGAAATCCAGGTCCTCCTGCTCACATGATGTCAGTTTCAGAATCAGCAGGATCAGCAAAAGCAATCCACCCTTTGTATAATAGCCGGTTTTTTTCATTCCCAGTTTATTTCTTTTCTGTCATAGTGAACCTCCGGATAAGCGATTCTGAAGAATACAGACAGGTTGAATTTGAGTCCTTTGTCCAGTTTGTTTTCAAAATTATAGTATTCGGCACCTGCCCTGATACCCAGGTAGCGGCCTCTTACAGATAATCCTGCAGACGGGATGATATTGTATACAGCTCCAGGATCCTTGGCACTTCCGGCATATTTTGGAAAAGAGAGGTAGCCGTTGGCAGCAACATAGGCCGAAAATTCTGAACCATTTGCTGTTTCATGCAGCCTGAAGTATTTACCGACACCGTGGCTCCAGCCAATCCTTTTCTCCCTGAACTGAAACAGGGAGTCATTCGCCTGGATTTGTACCTTCAGCAGAATGGGACGGTAATCAATGCCCGTTTCAATGAAATAACCGTGCTTTGTATCGGTCAGTGATCCTCGGAAAGCCATCAGGTAATCCGTCTTGTTAAAAGAGTTCCCGAAAACCAGGCGGAACTCTGAAAAATCTGGTCCCGGGGGAATCTCTCCGCCTTCCTGGTCGACCAGCATAATGAGTGAATCCGACCCGCTGATCCTGGCCAGTTCAGCCATGTTACGACCTTTATCAACCTCATGTTGCACATCCGCTCCTTTTTCGATCAGCATCCTGGAGGCCCTGACATCGCCATATGTAATGGCATAGGCAAGTGGGGTGTAGTTCCTGTGGTTGGCGAGGTTGACATCTGCATCATAATCGAGCAATAGTTCGAGGATCCCATAGGTTCCGTGTTGTGTAGCCACGATCAGTGGGGTGTTGTCCTTGTGATCCCTGGTATCCGGATCCATTCCGTTTTGAAGGAGCACGTCCGAAGTAGGCAGGTGTTCAAAAGTCACTGCTGCCATGAGTGCATCATTCCCCTCAGCATCACTAACGCCGGGATCGGCCTCGTAGAATAAAAGCAGGTCTGCCGACTGGTACTGGTCAGTTGCAGCAGCATAGATCAGCGGAGTGACTCCGAAATCATCTTTGACATTTGGGTCGGCACCCTGCTCAAGCAGATATTTGGCCGATTGAAAATCATTGTTGAAGATGGCCAGGAACAAGGGTGTTTCACCATTGAAGCCCGACGTATTCACTTCTGCTCCTGACTCCACCAAAAGCTTCAGGATAGCAAGGTTCCCTTTTTCTGATGCATACATCAGAGCCGAGTTACCGGTGGATGACACAGTGTTCGGGTCAACTCCTCTCTCAAGCAGCATCTTCACATTACCTGTATCATTCTTAATGATCGATTCCACCAGGTTATAGCTGTCGTCGCCTGGTTTAAAATACGAAGTGTCAGCGCTGGTTTTTTCTTCAGCGACCTGGGCAGACATTGTGTGCGGAGAATTCAGCCACAGGAAGATAATGATGAATTTGAACGCTGTGATTATTTTTTTCATTGTCAGTTTTTTCAGCCGCCTGATTTTTTTGTTCTGTATCCTTTATTGTTCAGTATCTCCATTACTTTATGCCTGTGATCACCCTGGAGAATGATCTCACCATTCTTCACCGACCCACCTACACCACACTTTTTCTTAAGGAAGGTTCCGAGTTGATCAAGGTCATCATCATTACCTATGAACCCTGAAATGAGCGTTACGGCCTTTCCTTTTCTCTGTTTTTTATCAAGC
>CAKZNC010000145.1 GCA_937129385.1 uncultured Bacteroidota bacterium | reverse complement strand
GCCACTGCTACCCAGACAGTAACTGTCACCGACAACGAAGCCCCAACGATCACAGGATGTCCGGCCGATATCTCGATAGGTGCGAATGATGAATACTGTGGGGAAAGCGTATCATGGACAGCACCTGGTGCTGCCGACAATTGCAGTGTAACGCTGACTTCAACACATTCTCCCGGAGATTTCTTCCCAGTAGGGACTACAACCGTGGTTTATACAGCAGAAGATGGAAACGCGAACATTTCTACATGCAGTTTCGATGTTACTGTAACACCTGCTGCTCCACCTGTCGTTACGGGTGATACTGAAGTTTGTACGCCGGTATTAACAACTTATGAAACACCTGATCTGGCTGGTAAAACCTATCAATGGTCAGTAACAGAAGGGGTGATCAGTGGTGCAGACAGCAATGCCAGTGTAGATATTGACTGGACCGGGACATCAACAGGAACTGTAAGTGTAATCGTTACCTCAGGGTCTGGCTGCTCAATAACGAATAGCATGACAGTTGATCAATATGCTACACCTGTGGTTGGCGACATTCAATCAAGTAATTCATTAACAAGAAGATAATAAAATAATTATAAAAGAAACCAAAGCAATTATTTAATAATTAAAAACCAAAACAATGAAAACCATTAAAAATTCAATTTCGATGAAAGCAATTCTGACCACTATTTTTGCCATTGCATTTACAGGATTTGTGAATGCGCAGTTTCAAACACCAAGTCCGGATGCACCGGTATTGCAGACACCCACAGAGGAGGTAAGAACAGGAAGTAGTGTAACATATGATCTGACTGCAAATCATACCGCAGGCGAACAGTACAGGTGGGAAATTACTGGAGGTACAATTACCTCTGCTCCAGGCGGAACAATTACCGGCGGAGGAACCATAGTTGAGTTTGCAGCTGATGTTACCACGATTACAATCGATTGGGACCAGGCGCCAACAGCAATTGCCTCAATTTCAGCGCAAATACAAGTACAGAAAATATCAGGTGACGCTTGTCCAAGCCAGGTACAGACGCTTCCGATCAATGTATGGAATCTGGCCACAGCTGCGATCACAACAGGTAGCGAAGAGATTTGTTCTGGAGATGGTCCTTCAGTTGCCACCGTCCCAGTTGCACTCACTGGTGCTCCGGACGGAACAACCGATGGCTTTGTTGTAGACTATTCATTTACGATTCCAGCAGGACTTTCAGCGTTGGATGGAACAGCGAATCCGGTAGCTACCACAGGAACAGTTACCACAGATGGTAGCAGCGTGGATATTACATTGCCTGTGACACTTATTAACAATACCAGTGGAGACCTTGACCTGGTTGTAAACCTGGACAGGATGAATGACGATTTTACAGGTGACGGAACCGTTTCCGGAACTTATACCATTACAGTACATCCAGTACCTGTTACAGGAGATATTGCCAGTTCATCAAGCCTTACACGCAGGTAAGCTGAAGTATTAGATACATATTCTGACCTGTCGTAAATCGGGCGATGCCTGGGTGCGTCAGAAAGGAAAGATTAGATAAGCATTGGCACCAATGTTGGTTGCCAGACAAATTTGAAAGAAGGTTGTATTGCTGATGAGTTGATATATGATGATTCAAATAAAGTAGAAAAATGATCATACATGTCGGAAAAAGAGGCATAACTGATCGGTACATACATACCGGAAGGAATTGTTATACAGTATTGCGGGGTTTTTGGTGATCCTTGCATACTGATCGAAATTGAATTTTTATAAAAGAAAGTAGAGTAAATAGAGAAGTTGTAATAAACAAAAGTTCGGAAGAACAGAAAAATGATAATGATTCAGAGATAATCGAATGAACCTGAAGAAATACATAATGAGTCTCGGCCTGATCATGGCTGCATGGCTGTCACCGGTCCACGGTCAGGACTATGTGGCGATCGTCTGTGCAGGTGATACAGGCATGACTTATTCTGTAACAGGAACTGCAGGTTCTACATTCAATTGGACAATAGAAGGAGGTATGATCACGAGGAATTACAATGATTCCATTGTTGTGGATTGGGGAATTGAGCCCGGTGAATATGAGATCGCAGTCCAGGAGGTTTCTCAATATGGCTGCTATGGTAATCCCCAAACGGCCACTGTGTTGGTTTCGGCTCCCGATATTGCCCTGGGCGATGACACATATATCTGTGAGGGAGAGGTGTTCAGCCTGGAGCCGGAGGGTGATTATTATTCTTATCTCTGGCACAATGGAAGTACTGCTCCAGGGTATGCAACAACAGAGGAGGAGCTGATTACCCTGACTGTTTCCGATCAATATGGTTGCTTGTGGCAAGACGATCTATACCTGGAAGTAAAGGACCTTCCATTTGTTGATCTGGGCGACGATGTTTCACTCTGTGGTGAGCAATCAGCCTTGCTTGATGCCGGAGCTGATGGTATTAATTATAACTGGTCCACAGGTGAAATAAGTCAGGAAATATTGGTATACCAGGGATACCAGGAAATATGGGTTGAAGTAGAGGATGAATATGGTTGCAGCAATGCAGATACTATGGTGGTCAACCAATGTGATCCAAGTGATTTTTTCAGTGATATTCCTACTGCCATCACACCTTCCAACCAGGATGGAATCAATGATGTATGGCGGATTGAAAAACTTGAAGCCTACCCGGATGCGGTAATTGATATTTATGACAGGTGGGGTCGATTGATCTGGAGATCAGAGCCCGGATATCCAGATTCATGGGATGGTAAAAACATGAATGGTAAGCCGGTACCCATGGATTCCTATCATTTCATTATTCTTCTTAACTTTGGAGACGATGACAGGGTAATTGGGACTATTACCGTTATAAGATAAATTTTGATAGTCAACTGGTAAAGAGAATGCGTATCATCAGGAGGATTTTTTGCTTGTTGTTCATTGTTGTTGCCTGCCAGGTGCAAGTCAGCGCGCAACAGGTACCATTATATAGTCAGTATATGCTGAATGGTTTTCTTCTCAATCCGGCTGTAGCCGGATCTGAAGGGTATACTGCTGTCAATCTGACTGCCCGCGAACAATGGATCGGGTTCCGCGATGCCCCGGGCACATATGCGCTCAGCTATCAGACCAGGATACTGAGAAAGAGTTACATTTCAAAATCTGCTTCTGTCAGAAAAAGGCAGCGATACAGTTCCAGGAGTGGTAAAGTAGGAGTAGGCGGCTATGTTTTTAGTGACAGGAATGGTGCTGTTGAAAAGACCGGATTGAAAGCATCCTATGCTTATCACCTGTTTTTCGGAAACTCACAATTATCCCTTGGAATGTCACTTACTGCATTCCAGCTTCGGTTGAATGATGATAAGATCATCCTGGATGATGATAATGATAATATCTGGCTCAATGCACGTGGAACTGCCTTCATACCGGATGCAGATATGGGAATCTATTTTGATACACCTGATTACTATATCGGATTTTCAGCAGATCAATTGCTCGAATCAGTGATAAAACTTGGAGATACAGGATATGATCAGTACAGGCAGGAGCGGAATTACTATGTAATTGCAGGATATGATATTCCGATCAATAATTACCTGGTTCTAACACCTTCCACTCTTCTCAAGATGGCTGATAACGGAGCTTTCCAGGGGGATTTCAGCGCTAAATTGTACTACGATCAGACCTATTGGGGCGGACTTACTTACCGGACAGGTAATGCTTTAATCGTACTGGCAGGTCTCAGGATAGACAGATTAATATTTGGCTATGCCTTCGATCTCTCCATGGGCAGCATCATGAAGCACAGTTTTGGCACACATGAGTTTATTTTTGCAGCCCAATTTGGTGACAATGCAAGGAGATATCGCTGGCTCAACAGGTACTGATCCATTGGTATAGGAAATCGATTTGACCGACAAGGAAAATTTCCATTACTTTAGCATGCCATTTTGAATTATACGATTATGAAAACCTGTGGATTTCTTTTACTTATACTTACTTGCTGTCCGGTCCTGATATCTGCACAGGATAATGAGAGCCATAAAATAAATATACTTGAAATCGGAGCTGAAATGCCATGGTTTGAGCTACCTGGTGTTGATGGTCATATATATACACCATCAGATTTTTCAGATGACAAGCTGCTGGTAGTAATTTTTACATGCAATCACTGTCCGACCGCACAGGCCTATGAACAAAGGATTCTGGAGCTTTACAACGATTTTAATTCCAAAGGAGTTGGTTTTACAGCTATTTCTCCAAACAGCAATGAGGCCCTTAGTCTGGCTGAGTGTGGGTATTCCGATCTTGATGATTCATTTGAAGCCATGAAGATCAGAGCGAAGGACATCGGACTGCCATTTCCATACCTGTATGATGGAGAGACCAGCCAGACTTCAATGAAATTTGGTCCGGTGGCAACTCCGCATGTATTTATATTTGATGCTGAGAGACAATTAAGGTACAAGGGGCGAATCGACGATATGGAGAGCCCATACGAACAGCCCACATCAAAGGATGCCAGGAATGCCATCACAGCACTACTTAACGGCGAAGTTGTGCCTTTAAAAACAACAAAGACATTTGGGTGCTCGGTGAAGTGGCCCTGGAAGGATGAATGGACAAAAAAACTTATAAGGAGATGGGAGAATGAGGAGGTGACATTGAAAGGGGCGGATACGTTGATCCTGGATTCAATCATTCGTGGAAATGGAGAGGACCTGACGCTTATCAATGTCTGGGCTACCTTCTGCGGTCCCTGTGTAATGGAGTTTCCTGACCTGGTAGATACTTACAGGATGTATAGTGGTCGCGGATTTGAATTTGTTACCCTGAGTATGGACCGACCAGGAAACAGTGAGCGCGTGCTGGAATTCCTTTCTGATCAGAATGCGGCTGTTGAAAACTACATTTGGGAAGGAAAAAATTCTTATGAAGCGATTGACATTGTCGACCCGGATTGGCAGGGATCCCTTCCATTTACCATGTTATTGGGATCAGATGGTGAAATTATATTTCGTCATGCAGGTCCGGTTGATGTATTGGAATTGCGCAGGGTCATTATCAGGGAGCTTGGAAGATACTTTGCCGACGATTGACAGGGAGGATGATGTTAGATCCCGGCATTTTCAGTTTCTTTCAGCTGCTTATTTACCGATTTATCTGTACGTTTGGCCGATTTACTGTTTCTAAACTGAACAGAACGGTCTACATTTGACCCAAAGATATCACTAATGGAAATGGAAAGCAGAAACTTTAAGCGGAATACAAGGGCGCACCTGTTGCTGGGTATCATCCTTGTTTTACTTGGCATTGCAGTAATGGCTGAGATTTTTGATGCTGTTCCCTGGCGGATGAGGGATATAATTTTCAGCTGGCAGATGATCCTGATCGTTCTCGGAGTAATTTTTATTTCCGGCGGAAGTAATCGTTCAACTGGCTACATACTTTTAGCCATAGGTGGTTTTTTTATCCTGCCCCGTTTTTTTGACGTACCGCATTATTGGAGAAGTTTGTTCTGGCCCTCCATCCTTATACTCGTAGGTTTACTCATCATTTTTGGCAGAACACGGAAATCCGGGTTTTCACACAATCATATTGAGGGTGATGATATGATCGATGACGTTGATATTTTCGGAGGGTCTGAAAGGATTTTAAGATCGCAGAATTTCAAAGGGGGCAGGATCTCAAACATATTTGGTGGCTCCAAATATGATATGCGACAAACCAAACTTGCCGAAGGAACCAATTACCTTGAAGTTTCGATGATATTCGGTGGGTCAAAATTCATTGTGCCCGAGGACTGGGATATCAAAATCGAGGTTACTACAATTTTTGGGGGATTTTCCGATAAAAGGCAGCGATCCATTGTTGTCCCTGATTCAAGCCGGCGACTTGTTATTAAAGGCGACGCAATCTTTGGAGGAGGAGAGCTGACAAATATCTAGCAGATGAGCCATCCGTTCACATCCCAGAGACGAGGACTTGTACTTTATACCATCCTCTGGTTGTTGATCGCGGGGGTCAATATTATACTTCTCCGTTTCAGCCTTGGATTTACACTGGTAATCTCTATAACCGAGGCGTTAATAGAAAGCTTGCTTTTCGGTCTGTTCGGATTGATCCTGTGGTACCCAATCCGGTACATACCATTCAGGAAAAATGCGCCTGTTTATTCAATCCTTACACATGTACTGGCAGGTTTGATCGTAATATTTGCCTGGTTATTCATAACGGTTGGACTACTGGAAGCATTCTTCAGTAATAATGACGCCTATATCGCTTTCCTGGAGAATTCTCTATTCTGGCGTGGATTTGTTGGTTTTATGTTCTACCTGGTGATGGTGCTTATTTATTACCTGGTCTCGTATGCCCGAACGCTTCGTGAAAGAGCCCAGGCCGAAGAAAAATTAAGGACCCTGGTCAAGGAATCGGAACTGAATATGTTAAAGTCCCAGATCAATCCGCATTTTTTATTCAATTCCCTGAATTCGATCTCTTCACTGATCAATTCCAATCCGGAGGAGGCCAGGGAAATGATCATAAGGCTTTCAGATTTTCTCAGGTATTCTCTAAAACACCGGGAGAACAAATTTGTGTCGCTTGAGGAAGAGCTCGTGCGTATGAAGGATTATCTCTCTATTGAGAAGGTCAGATTTGGTGAAAAGCTAAGTTATGAATTAAATCTAGGAGAGAAATGCAAACACATCCAGGTGCCAACAATGATCCTGCAACCTTTGCTGGAAAATGCCATCAAACACGGGGTATATGAAAGCCTTGATCCTGTATCAATAAAATTCAATTGCAATTTGCATCAAGGATACCTCGAGTTGGAGCTTAAAAATGACTATGATCCTGATCAGCCTGTCCGGAAGGGCACTGGTGTCGGTCTGCAAAACGTATCTGAAAGATTGAGATTGGCATACGATGGCAGAGGCATGCTCACCAGGAAAACCGGCGATGGAGTGTATACGGTGAAGCTCAGTATTCCTTTAGATAAAAATTCAGAATTATGAATAAAATTACCACAATCATCATCGAGGATGAAAAACCTGCACGCGACCTGGTTAAAGGATACCTGGCCGGATTAGATCGGTTTGAATTGCTCGGTGAATATGACAATGGTTTTACGGGATTGAAAGCCATAAACGAATTAAGTCCGGATGTTATTTTCCTGGATGTTCAAATGCCAAAACTGACTGGTTTCGAGATGCTGGAATTGATCGATCATCAGCCGGAAATTGTTTTTACTACTGCTTATGATCAATTTGCAATTAAAGCATTTGAGCAGAATGCTGTAGATTATCTTTTGAAACCCTTTTCGAAGGAAAGGTTCCTGGAAGCTACAGGAAAGCTCATCGAACGTGTTGAAAAGAAGGATGGGGAAGGGGATGGTATCTCAAAGATCCGTAAACATATTGAAGAGGGAGATGATATCATACATCGTGTGGTTATCAAGAAGTCAGGGAAAATCCATGTAATCTCAACAGATAGAATTGAATACCTCGAGGCACAAGATGATTACGTGATGATCTATACCCGGGATGAAAAATTTCTCAAGCAGCAAACCATGAAATTTTTTGAGAAGCACCTGGATAATGAAATATTTATCAGGGTCCACAGATCCTACATTGTCAATGTGCAATCGATTGATCGAATCGAACCATATGAAAAGACAAATTATATATTAAGCCTGAAAAATGGTAGTAAGGTGCCGGTCAGCCGAAGCGGTATGCAGGTATTGAAAGATAATCTGAATTTTTAAAAGCCGAGACTCTGTATGGCTCAGGGTGTTTTAAAGCTGAATACAGACTGATCAAATCATTATATTTGTCAAAAATCATTTTAATGGATCTACAAATTGATGGCAAGGAACTGCAGAAGTTTATCATGGTTGGAGACAGAGTGCTGATCAAACCAAAAAATCAATCAGAAAGGACGAAATCAGGACTTTATCTTCCGCCCGGCATCCAGGAGAAGGAGAAAGTTAATAGTGGCTATGTGCTTAAGGTAGGGCCTGGCTATCCAATTCCAGCCATCAGCGAAGATGAACCCTGGAAGGAAATGAAGGAAGATGTCAGGTATGTGCCCTTGCAGCCCAGGGAGGGAGACCTGGCAGTCTATCTTCAAAAAAGTGGGTATGAAATTGAATTCAATAAGGAGAAATATATCATTATACCGCATTCGGCAATCCTGTTACTTATCCGGGATGATGAATTGTTTAAATAATAAGGGGCGGAATTCATTCCGCCCCCTATTTCAAGTATCAATTTGTATGTGCTAATAGACATTCGCATTTGAATTGCTAATGAAGGAATTGTTTGCACCTCCTGATTCAATGTCATTGATTGTTCCGGCTCCCTGCCAGTAAACTCCTGAGCCATCACTGTTATCAATGATACTGTTGGTAATACTGATCTTTGCAAGTTCATCACCGCCCACTGCAGCAAATGGATCTTCAAAATTATCAAGGTCCATTGCGGCTCCACCGGCGTAAGAGACATTCACATAATCCAATGCATTCCTTGCATCAGCAGATTCAAACCAGAGGCCACCCCAGTAGAGTTCTCCCGCCTCATTTGAGGTATTGAAGGTAATCCTGTTTCCTGAATTGCCAAGCGCCGATAAATACCCATTTTCAAGTACTTTAAAAAACTGGTCTTCATCGATTTCAATATCTACACCTGGATCAAGATTCAGTCCTGCAAGCAGGTCCAGTGTCCCGGTCACATGGTATTTGGCTGTGCCACTAAGTGAAACCCAGGTACTCTCATCCGTGAGGTCACTGCCAAACACCTCAACACCGTCGTATCCATTACCTGAGAAGGAAGTATTCTCATCGATTATCATGGCCTGGTTGGCTTCCAGTCCGATCGCGTGCATTTCGTTATCCATGAAGGTGTTGGAGCTGAATGAAAGGATTTCCCCATATCGCATATATAGACCGTAGCCGGCTCCATCAGAAACTATGGAGTTGTCGATAGCGATCCTGCCACCATCAAGTATTGCAATGTTTGTTTGCAGATCAACGAAATTGGCAAAACTTCCAAATTCTGAATTACCTGCATGTAAAACCTCAACATAAGAAAGCAGGTTTCGTGCATCTGCACTCCAGATACTCAATCCTTTCCATTTCAGTCCGGAGTTCACTCCAGAGCTTGTAAATGTGATCAAATCATCAGTAGCGCCATCGGCGACGATTACTCCTCCCTTATCAACACGGATCTCTACATCATCATCAATTTCAAGGTATGTGCCAGGATCAAAGGACAGGAAAGATTTTAAAATAATATCCCCCGTAACCAGGTATTTCGCAGAACCATTAAGTTTTGTCAGATTCAGTTCAGCTGACGATTCAAGCGTTGACCCGAATATCTCAACATCGTTATCGTTCCCTGTAAAAGTGGTGTTTGCATCAATCATGGTTGCCTGTTCGATATCAACTCCAACGGCATTTTCTGCATTATTTTCAAAAGCATTATCAGCAAAGCTGTTCAGCTTTCCGTACCTAACGTATACACCATAACCACCACTATTGGATATGTTGGAGTTTGTAATACTGATCACGCCTCCATTCATGACCGCGACAGTCGCTCTCAGGTCGACAAAATTCGCGAAACCGCCGAATTCAGAATTACCTGCATAGGACAGGTCTACAAAGTCAAGTTCATTGCGAGAATCCGTTGAAGCAACCCGGATGCCTTTCCAGAATTGGCCGCCGGTAACATTTGATCCGGTAAATGTGATCATGTTTCCTGATTCACCGGATGCCATCAGCACACCGTCTTCAGTTATATCAAGAACGACATCTTCATCCACATGGATCAAAACTCCCGGTTCGATTGTCAATTCCGCATTGAGTGAAACATTTCCTGTAAGATGATAATCCGGGGTAGTCGGACTATCGAGGTGATCCGTCCAGGTAATGTCATTATCTATATTTCCTGAAACTGTGATCGCACCGGAACCTCCTCCTTCTGTTACCGTAATGGTCACTTCATCAGCATCCTCGCCAGCCCCATCAAAAACTGTGAGTGTAATCACATATTCACCTGCTACCTGGGGTACAAAACTGGGTGTTGCGGTGGTGGCATCACTTAATACGGCAATGCTTCCAGCAGGCTGACTTGATATTACCCATGTGAAGGTAAGTGTTGCAGCCGGACCATTGGAATTGCTGCCGTCGAGGGCTACGGTTTCTCCGATGCCTACCGTCTGGTCAGGTCCTGCGTCTGCGTTCAAAGAAAACTGGTCACAACCTGAAAGTCCAACCAGAACGGCAATTGTAAGTAGTGAAGTCCATCTGAAATTCTTCATTCTTTTGTTCATGATCTATTTGAATTTTGGTTTGGTCAGAAAACAATTATAAAAAAAGACCCGAAGGTCTTAATATACATATTACACGAAAGAATGACAATTGTTTAAAAAGGGTTGGTATTATTTGATCATTGCAACCTCATTGTGTCGGAAGCAATGAAGAAGGTGATCATTTACAATTCCCACACTCTGGAGGTGTGCATACATAATGGTAGGTCCAAGAAATTTGAAACCTCTTTTTTTGAGATCTGAGGACATATTTGCAGACAGTGCTGATTGCCCAGGAAGTTCAGTCAGTGAATTAAACCTGTTTTGAATGACCTTTCCGTCGGTAAATCCCCAAAGGTAGTTGTCGAATGATCCGTATGACTTTTTAATTTCCAGGAAAAGCTGCGCATTGCTGACCGAGCTTTCTATTTTTTTTCTGTTCCTGATGATCCCGGGATCGAGCAAAAGCCGTTCGATTTTTTCCTGGTCAAACGAGGCGACCCTGACCGGGTCAAATCCTTCATAGCACCTCCTGTAGTGTTCACGTCTTTTCAGTATGGTCAACCAGCTCAATCCCGCCTGGGCAGACTCAAGTACAAGGAATTCGAAATGGATCCTGTCATCATGCACCGGAACGCCCCATTCGGTGTCATGGTAGTTGATGTAAAGTTCGTTACCCAAACACCATTCGCACCGAGGTTGTTCGTTGGTAGCCATATGTGTTGTTTGTCTTTTGCAATGGATTAACTGAATTATCTGTCCTGATCAGGCGATCATGTCCCTGGTGACTTCATTTTCACTCTTTGCTTCTTTTGCATATACGGATATATTCTCCAGGGTCGTTTCAGCAATTTCGTTCAGCGCTTCCCTGGTAAGGAAGGCCTGGTGGGCCGTGATCAATACATTGGGGAATGTCATCAGCTGCATGATCTTTTCGTCATCAATGATATGTTCCGAAAGGTCCCTGAAAAACAGTTTTTCCTCCTCTGCATAAACATCTATACCAAGGTATCCAAGTTGTTTTTCCTTTAAAGCCTCTATTGCATCCTCGGTATTGATGAGTTTACCACGACTCGTATTGATAAGCATTGCTCCAGGTTTCATGATCCGAAGCGTGTTTTTATTGACCACCTGGTGGGTTTCTGGCGTCAGAGGACAATGCAAAGAGATGATGTCTGAATTTTTGAATACCTTGTCAATCGGGAGATAATCAACACCTGTGTCTGCCAAATCCTTGCTTGGAAAGGGATCGTATGCAATGATATTGCAGTTGAATCCCTGCATGATCCTTGCGAAGACCTGGCCGATCTTACCGGTTCCGATCAGCCCCACTGTTTTTTTTTCAAGGTCAAATCCGACGAATCTTTCCAGGGAGAAATTGGCGTCTCGAACCCTGTTGTAGGCTTTGTGGGTCTTTCGATTCAATGTAAGGATCAGGGCCACGGCATGTTCTGCCACTGCATGTGGCGAGTATGCCGGCACACGCATCACCCTTATCCCATAATCGTGTGCTGCTTCCAGATCTACATTATTGAAGCCAGCGCACCTGAGAGCAACAAGTCCAATACCGATGTCTGAAAGTGCCTTTAATGTTTCCCTGTTCAGCTTATCGTTTACAAATGCGCAGGCTGCATCTGCTCCGGATGCCAGGCCAACGGTTTTCTGGCTCAACGGAACTTCAAAGTACTCTAGATCATACCCAAAGGAATCATTTGCATGATCCAGGTATTCGATGTCGTATGATTTGGCTGAGTATACTGCTATTTTCATCAACAAATGTTTATATATTCAACTGTAATGAACAGTATTTGTTCACATTATTGTAATGATTTTATTTAGATTTAGTATATATTAAAAACAAAATAACTACCTGTGAATCATGCAGTCAAGAATGTTATATCTTTGTATTCACAAAACGCATATATTTTTTCATTTTATATGTGAAAAGAATAACAGTAATTGATTTTATAACAGGATGAAAGTAAAGGAGATCGCGGAAAGAACAGGTGCAAGGATGCTGACCGGCAACGGGGGGAGTTCACGAGAGGTGCGGTTTGCCTTTTCATCCGATTTAATGAGTGATGTGTTGACGCGGGATTATGAGGATGCGGTATTAATCACTGGATTGTCAAATTTACAGGCGATCAGAACTGCGGAGATGTCAGATATAGGAGTTGTCATTATAGCAAGGAACAAAGAAGTTGGCCGTGAAATGGTGGCACTTGCAGAGCGGAATGAAATTGTTCTTTTAAAAAGTCCATTATCGCTCTTCAGAATTTCAGGGGTGCTTTATGAAGCCGGATTAAAGCCTCTATTCTGATGGAGTTATCATACGATATCGGGGGAGGAGATTTTGTGAATGCAGGAAGGGCCTCGAGTGCAGTAAAAGGGATTCTCAAACAGCTGAATATCTCAGCAGTTTTAATAAAGCGGGTCGTCATTGCGTTGTATGAGGCCGAAGTTAATGTTGCAGCACATGCCTCCGCAGGGAAGATCAGTGTCTCGATCACAAAGGATGTGATTCGTATCAATATCAGGGATAAAGGTCCGGGTATTGCGGATATTGAACTGGCGATGCAGGAGGGGTACAGTACAGCCTCAAAGGAGGTTCGGGAGATGGGATTTGGCGCAGGGATGGGATTGCCAAATATTCGAAAGAACAGCGATACTTTTAATATTTCAAGCACCCCTGGAGAGGGAACTGAGTTGGAGATCATCAACAGGTTATCGAATTGAACAGGAAACAGGAAAATACCGAATTTCATCATGCACTCAAAGTGGTACCGGATTTATGTATCGGTTGTACACACTGCATGAAGGCATGTCCGACTGAAGCGATCAGGGTAAGAAATGGTCTTGCGGAGATCATGGAGGAACGATGTGTCGACTGTGGAGAATGTTACAAGTCATGTCCTGTTTCAGCAATCATTGTCGAACAGGACGATTTCAATGAGATTTTCAATTTTAAGGTTCGCGTAGCCCTGGTTCCCTCGGTGCTCATCGGTCAGTTTCCATCCAGGATCACCACCGAACAAATCTTTGGTTCTTTGATAACACTTGGGTTCACCCATATTTTTGAAATTGACAGCGTTGTAGACATTGTACAGGAGGGATACAACAAAATGACGGGACAAAAGGATGAGCCAACTCCAAGGATCTCTTCATTTTGCCCCGCAATTCTCAGGTTGATCCAGGTAAGATTCCCCTCACTTGTGGAAAACCTTATCAGGGTAAAGCCTCCTTCAGACATTGCGGCCCTCAGTTATAAGTCAGCCCTCATCGACAAAGGTCTTTCGGAGGATGAAATCGGTCTGTTCTACATCACACCCTGTGCTGCCAAGATCGCATCGGTCAAAAGTCCGGTGGGTGAGAAAACCTCAACTGTTCACGGTGTGATCAATATGGAATACCTCTACAACAAGATGCTGCATATTATACTGAATGGTGAAGCCAGTGAAGAGCAACATGCTGCGGGTGATCTTACATCCATGGGTATACTTTGGAGTCTTACCAGGGGTGAATCAAGACACCAGGCCGGGAGAAGTCTGGCGATAGATGGAATTTCCAATGTCACCCACTTCCTGGAAAACCTGGAAGATACAGAGAACAGCCAGATAGATTTTCTTGAGCTGAGAGCATGTGACGAATCCTGTGCCGGGGGTGCGCTGATCAGCGGTAACCGATTCCTGACAGTGGAAAGACTGAACGGAAGAGCGCGTATAATTCAGAATAAAAAAAGACAGGACAAAGCAGTCTTCCAGGATAAGGAATATTGGCTTGACCCTATTCCTCCAAGACCAATGATGGTCCTGGACAACGACAGGGAGGAGGCACTAAGGAAACTGAACAAAATAGAGGACCTGTTGAAGATATTACCGGGAATCGACTGTGCAGCATGTGGTTCTCCGACGTGCAGGGCTTTGGCGGGTGATATCGTACGCGGAGATGCCGGACCGGAATGGTGTGTGTTTCTCCAGGAATTATACCTGAGAAATGGGAAGATATCTTTGGATGAGGCGGACAGGATCAATAGTGGAATATGGGGATCAGAAAGAGAATACAGGAGTCAGATTAAATAGGATGAAATTAAAAGAGGTCATAGGATCATTGGATCTTGAGGTTTTTTACGTAAGCAACCCGGAGGGAAAGACTGTTAGTGGAGGTTATGTTTCGGACCTGCTGAGTGACGTGATGGGAAATGCCGAAAAGAATGAGGTCTGGATCACGATGCAATCGCATATGAACGTGGTGGCCATTGCATCGTTGAAAGAGCTTTCAGCAGTGATTTTTGTGGGAGGAATTGAGCCGGCAGAAGCAGTGGTCAGGAAAGCTGAGGAAGAGGGCATTGCATTGCTCGGGACAAAGCTACCCACTTTCAGTATTGCCGGGAGATTGTACCAGCTATTGGAGAGATAATGAACAGTTTTCGTGCTGATCTGCATATACATTCAGTGCTTTCACCCTGTGGTGATCTGGAAATGAGTCCTTTGAACATTGTGAATGAAGCATCAGGGAAAGGTCTGGAGGTGATCGCGGTTACCGACCACAATCATACAGGTCATTCCCGGTTGGTCAGACAACTTGGTGAGGAGAAGGATATTTACGTGGTTTACGGGGTTGAACTGACCACCATGGAAGAGGTTCACTGTCTTGCGTTCTTTGATAATGATGAGCAAATTGCAGCCATCCAGGCATATATCCTGGATCATCTTCCGGTGGTCGAAAATGATCCTGACCTGTTGGGTGAGCAATTGATCGTGGACCGGGAGGAAATGATCCAACAGGTGATCGGGAAATCATTGTACCCTGGCATACAGAAAAGTCTGATGGATGTATGTGAATATGTACATCAGATTGGCGGACTTTTTGTCCCGGCACATGTGGACAGACGCATGAACGGTCTCTATTCCCAGCTTGGATTCTTTCCTGAAGATCTTGATGCGGACGCGGTTGAGATTTTCAGGAAGACCAAAAGAATGGAGATCATTGAAGCGCATCCCGAATTGGGAAGGTTCCAGGTTATGAAAAACTCAGATGCGCATTTTATCGGAGATATCGGAAGATCGCAGAGTCGGTTGATCATGGAGGCACGCAACTTTACAGAATTTGGTCTGGCCCTGCGTGGCAGAAACGGGAGGGAGGTGATTGCCTTATGAAGGAACTGTCACTGCATCTGCTTGACATTGCCGAGAACAGTCTGACTGCTGGAGCGACGGAAGTAAGCTTGGGACTTAGACTGACGAATGCAGGAGTGTTATTCCTCAAAGTGCAGGACAATGGGAGAGGAATTGATGTTGAGAAGCTTCGGCAGATTGAAAATCCGTTTTTTACAACGCGGACAACCAGGAATGTTGGGTTGGGGGTCCCATTGTTAAAGCAGCATGCGGAGATGACCGGGGGAAAAGTTGAGATCAGGTCAAATCCGGGCAAAGGAACTGAGATTACTGCAAGATTTCATATTTGGCATCCCGATATTCAGCCGCTGGGTGACCTGGAAGGCTGCTGGATGCTGCTAGCGGTAGCAAATAATGAGGCAAATATCCTGTTAAATTGTGAAACGCCAGGGGGCAGCTTCAGGATCGGTTCAGCAGAGGTGAAAAGGGAATTGGAATTGGAGGATCTGCAGGATGCTGAAATTCGAGCAGACCTGAAAGCGCTCATCAGGAATAATCTTGAAGATATTGGATTGACAAACAGAAAAATAGCATATAAAAAGTAGAAAAATAACATCCTAACTAATTGTAAAATGAATAAAATAAAATCGCTGTCCGACCTGAAAAAGATCAGAGAGGAGCAAAACAGGAGCATTGAACTCCGTTCAAAGGGCGAGGCGGCTGAAAAGCTGGTCCAGGTAAAAGTTGCCATGGCGACCTGTGGGATTGCTTCAGGGGCCAAGGAGACCATGGAATTCCTGATGGATTCCCTTGAAAAGCGCGGTGTGAATGCAGTTGTGACCCAGACTGGTTGTATGGGTTATTGTTATGCCGAGCCCACAATTGAAGTCACAATGCCAGGGAAAGAGCCCGTTGTGTTTGGTAATGTCAATACACAGAAGGCAGATGAGATTATTGAAAAATATATCAAAGGTGGTGCACTTGTAGATGGCATTATACCGGTCAATTACGAGACCATTCAAACTAAAGAATAGAGAGGAAGATTATGTCAAGGTACAGCATGCATATACTGGTTTGCGGGGGTACAGGGTGTAAATCATCTGACAGTGATATCCTCGTTGAGAAATTAAAAAAGGAACTGGACAAACAAGGTCTTGGAGAGACGGTACAGGTTATCATGACCGGCTGCTTCGGATTTTGTGAAAAAGGTCCCATCGTGAAAGTGATGCCGGACAATACCTTCTATACCCAGGTAAAACCATCGGATGCCGAGGAGATCGTAGAAGAGCATATTGTCAAGGGACGCAAAATTGATCACCTGTTGTATACGGATCCTGAAACGTCGAAGCATATTACAGATTCCAACCGCATGGGCTTTTATAAGAAGCAGATGCGAATTGCTCTTCGAAATTGCGGATTCATAGATCCTGAGCGGATTGATGAGTATATTGCCAGGGACGGATACATGGCACTTGGAAAAGTTTTGTCAGAACAGACACCTGAGGAGACCATTGCCCTTATGAAGTCCTCGGGACTCAGGGGGAGAGGCGGAGCAGGCTTCCCGGTGGGATTGAAATGGGAGTTTGCGCGAAACAATGTTTCCGATAAAAAATATGTGGTTTGTAATGCCGACGAAGGTGATCCGGGAGCCTTCATGGATCGCTCAATACTGGAAGGAGATCCCCATTCCGTGCTGGAGGCCATGGCCATCATTGGTTATTGTATCGGTGCCGATGAGGGTTACATCTATATCAGGGCTGAATATCCGCTTGCTATTGCCCGACTGAAGACTGCATTGAACCAGGCCCGTGAGTATGGTCTGCTTGGGAAAGACATTATGGGATCTGGTTTCAATTTTGATATCGGACTTAAATACGGTGCAGGTGCATTTGTATGTGGAGAGGAGACAGCGCTCATTCATTCCATGGAGGGGGAGCGGGGTGAGCCGACCCTGAAGCCTCCTTTTCCTGCAGAGAGCGGTTACCTTGGGAAACCCACAAATGTAAACAATGTGGAAACCCTGGCCAATGTAGCTCCGATACTTCTTAAAGGTGCTGAGTGGTTTAGCAGCATTGGAACCGAGAAGTCGAAGGGTACCAAGGTTTTCGCACTCGCAGGCCAGATCAATAACGTTGGTCTGATCGAGGTACCAATGGGAACGACATTGCGGGAAGTGATTTTTGAGATCGGCGGAGGGATCAAGGATGGTAAGAAGTTCAAAGCGGTGCAGACAGGTGGTCCCTCGGGAGGATGTCTTACCGAAAAGCACCTTGACACACCCATTGATTACGAAAACCTGGTGGAAAATGGCTCCATGATGGGGTCTGGTGGAATGATCGTAATGGATGAAGATGATTGCATGGTCTCGATCGCCAAATACTACCTTGATTTCACAGTAGAGGAATCATGCGGTAAATGTGCGCCATGCAGGATCGGGAATAAACGCCTGCACGAATTACTGGAACGAATCTGCGAAGGAAAAGGTGAGACGGCGGACCTGGACAGGCTCCGCAATCTTGGCGAGGTGATAAAGGATACATCCCTCTGTGGGCTTGGACAGAGCTCGCCCAATCCTGTGCTCTCCACCCTGGATAATTTTTATGACGAATACACCTCCCATGTCCATGATAAGAAATGTGCTGCGGGTGTCTGCAAGGACTTGATGGAGTATTTTATCCTGGAAGAACATTGCGTTGGCTGTACAGCATGTGCACGCGCTTGTCCTGTTGGTGCGATCAGCGGGGAGCGGAAAGAACTTCATGTTGTGAATCCGGATACATGCATCAAATGTGGTGCCTGCCTTGAGAAGTGCAAATTTGATGCGGTAATTTTAAAATAATTGAAGATGGATCATATTAAATTATTGATAGATGGTAAAACAGTCGAGGTCCCAAAGGGAACGACTGTATATAAAGCGGCAAAAGAAGTTGGGATTGATATCCCTGTCCTATGTTATATGGATCTGCATGATCTGAATATTGAGAACAAGCCGGGAGGTTGCCGAATCTGTTCTGTGGAGATCGAAGGACGCAGAAACCTGGCGCCTTCATGCTCGACAAATGTTTCTGAGGGAATGGTGGTAAAAACCAACAGTATGCGTGTGATCAATGCACGAAGAACTGTAATGGAACTGATTCTCAGTGACCATCCAAAGGAATGCCTTACCTGCGCAAAATCAGGCAATTGTGATTTGCAGGACATGGCAATTAAGTTAGGGATCAGGGATATACCCGGACAGGAATATGCCGAAATGTCGACCTACCGACTGGACACTTCCCCCTCCATCATCAGGGAGATGGACAAGTGCATCATGTGTCGCAGGTGTGAAACCATGTGTAACGATTTCCAGACCGTTGGAGCTCTGAATGCAGTGAACCGTGGTTTTAATGCTGTGGTTGCACCTGCTTTCGAGATGAACCTGGAGCATTCTCCATGCACCTATTGTGGACAATGTGTAGCGGTTTGTCCTACGGGGGCGCTGACCGAGGTGGATCATACCGCCAATGTGATCCAGGCCTTGAGTGATCCGAATAAAACTGTGGTTGTGCAGACTGCTCCTGCAGTCAGGGCAGCTCTTGGTGAAGAGTTCGGAATGGAACCTGGAACCAGAGTCACCGGCAAGATGGTATCAGCCCTTAAGAACCTGGGGTTTGACTATGTGTTTGACACAGATTTTGCGGCAGACCTGACTATTATGGAAGAGGGCACTGAGTTACTTGACCGCTTGTCAAGGCACCTGGACGGAGACAAAGATGTTCAGCTTCCTATCCTCACAAGTTGCTGTCCGGGATGGGTGAATTTCTTTGAATACCATTTTCCGGAAATGAAGGACATTCCCTCCACAGCGCGTTCGCCACAACAGATGTTCGGATCCATCGCAAAAACTTATTTTGCGGAGAAAATCGGTGTAAAGCGGGAGGAGATGGTTGTGGTTTCCATCATGCCCTGTCTGGCTAAAAAATATGAGTGTCAGCGTGATGAGTTCAGTGTAGATGGAAATCCGGATGTTGATTTTTCCATCTCAACAAGGGAGCTTGCGCATCTGATCAAGCAAGCCAACCTGGATCTTTCTACAATGACAGACAGCGAATTTGATTCTCCACTGGGTGAGTCCAGTGGTGCAGCTGTGATTTTTGGTGCCACAGGTGGTGTGATCGAAGCAGCAACAAGAACTGCATATGAATTACAAACAGGAAAAACGCTTGAATCTGTAGATTTTAAGCAACTCAGAGGATTGGAAGGCATCCGCTCTGCCACAGTAGATTTTGACGGTCTCGAGATCAAGATCGGGATTGCACACGGACTTGGAAATGCGAGAAAACTGCTTGAGGAGATCAAGGCAGGTCGTTCAGAATTCCATGCAATCGAGATCATGGCTTGTCCGGGAGGATGTATAGGCGGCGGTGGCCAGCCCTTACACCATGGAAATTCTGATATCCTGAAGGCCCGTACAAGGGCCATTTATGAAGAGGATGAGGCCAAGACCTTACGGAAATCACATGAAAATCCGTATATCATCAAACTCTACGAAGAGTTTCTTGATCAGCCAATGAGTGAAAAGGCGCACAAGTTACTTCACACTCATTATTTCGAGCGCAAGAGAAAAGTTTTTGAAGTCTAGGTCAACTGAAAAATTGCATATCATGTCAACAGTAAAAATAGAATTGAGAAAAGATCAGATCGAGAAAATCCATGAATTTTGTGATGAGTTCAACAATGAACATGGAGAGCTGATCAACGTACTGCATAAAACGCAACAAGCATTCGGCTACCTTCCGGCAGAAGTGCAGGAAGTTATCGCCGATAAAATGCGCCTCCCAGTGGCAAAGGTTTATGGTGTGGTGACATTTTACTCTTTCTTCACAATGATCCCAAAGGGAGAATTCCCGGTTTCTATCTGTACCGGCACCGCCTGCTATGTTCGGGGGGCTGAGAATGTGCTTTCTGAATTCAAAAAGCAACTGGATATTGAGGTCGGGGAAACCTCTGCAGATGGCAGGTTTTCATTGAGTTGTCTGCGCTGTGTGGGGGCTTGTGGACTGGCACCTGTTGTGCTGGTGGGAGAAAAAACTTATGGACGGGTTGCTCCTGATGATGTAAAGGAAATTATAGAAGAATATAGATCATAGGTTAAGTTTAGGTTTAATTATGGTTAGTATGAAAAGGCTGTGGATGTCCACAGCCTTTTTTATCCCCATTTTCAAATGCCCCGGTGGAGTCATGGAAATAATCCCTAGATTTGGGGACATAATCTCTCGATGCTCATGAATCAAAACTCTTCAGGGATTCTTTTTGCCTTTGGTGCTGCACTTGCACTTTCAGCATCTTTTGTTTTTAGCAAGTCTGCACTGAATGTTATATCCATGGTGCAATTTGGTGCTGTGTGGTTTACCATGGGAGTTGTCTGGAACGGATCGTGGTTCCTTGCCAGGAGAAAATACCGGGGCATCAGGATTGATACAGGCAAGAAGACCGGAGTTGCAGTTTTAATTGCGGTGCTTGAAGGTGTCGCAACAGGACTGTTTTATTTGGCTATCAGGGAAATGGAGAATCCAGCAGTCGTTTCTTTTATTGGAAATATCGGTCCTGTATTTGTCACGATCATGGGAATTACCCTGTTGGGGGAGCGATTTAAAAGGCTCCAGGTAGCTGGTATCATCATAACAATTGCAGGTGTTTTTGTAATAAATTTCAGGGAGGGTGCTTTTCTTGGTTTTTCTGATCCTGGTGCGATATATGTGATCCTTGCATCGTTCTTTTTTGCCCTGGCCACGATCTCAGGACGAAAATTCAAGCAATATCTTGAACCCGAGCTGATGTCGATGTTCCGGACGATTCTGCTGGCAGTTGTATTTATAACTCTACTGTTGATTTCTGGAAATGCGCTTCAGTTTGAAGCAAGTACCTGGCGCGATCTGGCGCTTGGATCATTGTTCGAAACATTATTAACGATCGTATTTGCTTACCAGGCACTCAGGCGTATCGAGGCCACTGCAACCTCTTTGATCATTAGCTCAAAAGGGGTCTGGACGCTTCTTCTTGCCTGGATATTTCTTGATGTGTTCCCTTCGGGTATTCAAATCATAGGGGGTGCGATCACACTGATCGGCATTTACCTCATTACCTGGCGTCGACGGGGTCGTATTCGAGTATAAAATCATATCCGGAAAGCTGCCTGGATTGTCTCCGGTACTTTCTGGCTTCGCGTGGATTGTTTTTTTGATCAGCAATCCTGGCGATTCCTGCATGCGCGATTGCTGAATATAATTCGGCTATTTCTCCAAAGGAATCAGCACTGGAGATCGTCCGTTTGTAGAATTCAAGCGCTGTGTCATAGTCTTTATCCCGGTTCTCATAAATAAACGCCCTGGTCATCAAACAGATCATTCTGTGAAATTCACTTTCATCAAAATTTATTCGTTCCACAAGCAGATCTGCTATGGTAAAATTCGAGTTATACAGCAGTATGATCAGATACTGTCCGGTATAATAAATATTTTCAGGGAAATTGTTATACAATTCAGCCGCATGATCAAGTGCTCTGTCAGTTTCATGTTCATAGTTCAAGTAGAGCAGGGAGAGAAATAGTATAGATTCATACCTGATGTAAGTTGTATGATCAGCTGCAAATTCCAGTTCCTTGAGTCCAAGCTCTTTATCTCCCGAGCGGAACAAAGCAATGATGGGCTTATATCCAGGATGCTGCTCCACGTAAGCTTCGATATAATAATTATACATTCCTGAACAAAAGTAAAATTCATCAAATTTTTCTTTCAGACGTATACCTTCCAGGGTCTGTCTGTACATATTGTCCAGATCTGTAAGCACCTTCGCGATTTTTCCATTGTCCGCCCAGAACATCGCTTTAAAGGCTCTCGAATGCAGATCAAAAAAAATACCTTCAAGACTTTCAGGGTTTTTGCTCAGCATCTCTTGAGCCAGGTCAACAGACTGGTCCATTAGCGCAATAAATTCAACTGTTTCGGGATCATCCGGCAACAATGGGAAATTCTCCCAGTAAATGATCAGGGCAGCAAGAAACTTTGGTGCCGGGTGTTGAGGCATCCTGCTATCAAGCAAACCCTGTAACTCATGCGCGGTAGAAAAATCATATCCGTAAGTGCTGAACAGACAGTTTTCAACCAATTGCTGGATTTCCGGATCATCCAGGATATTTTTCTGCGAAAATATTGTTGTCCATGACAAATAGGAAACCAATACCATGGCAATTGCTTTCATTTTACAAAGATGGTTTAAGCAGATGAAAAATAAAAAGGCTGTGCACATATTGTACACAGCCTTTGTGTGAATCCAGGATCGTGCTACCTCACAACCCTCACCTTACTCGCATATGCACTTTGTCCTGAGTTCACAATAATTATATAGAGTCCGTCTTCCATTGAATCAGTACTCATTACATATTCATGAGCTCCTGCAGGAAGTGCACCGATATATCTCTGGGCTTTTTTCTGCCCGACAATATCATACACATCAATAGAGACTTCTGATGAACTGTTCAACTCAAACCTTGCAGTAAACCTGTCACTTGCCGGGTTTGGATATACAGTTGCTTTACTGATCACAGATACCTCTTCGATACCAGTAGGATCTGATGGCGGTGTAATCACAGCATCGATCACGTGTACTACACCGTTGGGAGCTTCGTAATCTGCAAAGATCACCTGCGCATCGTTGATAAATACGCCGTCATCGTTGATGGTCACATCGATGTCAGAACCTTCCAGGGTGGTGAACATGTCACCATCGGAGAGGTCACCTGACATTGCAGTGGCACCTACAACGTGGTACTTGAGGATCTCGGCCAGCTGACCGGTTGGATCTTCCAGCAATGTTGCCACCAGGTCACCAAGAGCAGCGAATGCATCATCGGTGGGTGCAAACAGTGTGAAGGTTCCGTCGGCAGAGAGCGCGCCATCAAGTTCAGCAGCGATCACAGCCGCTTCCAGAGTTTCATGCCTTGGACTGTTGACCACGATATCAACGATAGAGGTCGGTTGCGTGATTACCGCGTCGATCACGTGAACAACACCATTGTCGGCTGTAATATCAGTAACGGTGATCATGGCCTGGTTGATGTAAGCCATCTCGCTGTAAAGAGATACAAATGCATCTGTTCCTTCGAGCATCTCGACGATCTGTCCGTCCGAGAGGTCACCAGCCATCACATTACCAGCCACCACGTGGTACTGGAGGATGGAGGCAAGGGCTCCGGTTGGATCATCGAAGAGTGCATCGATGGTTTCAGAACCGAGTGCAGCGAATGCATCATCGGTTGGAGCAAAAACGGTAAACGGACCATCACCGGAGAGCGCGCCGTCAAGTTCAGCGGCAATCACTGCAGCTTCAAGACTGGTGTGGTCTTCGCTATTGACGATCACATCTACAACTGTATTGGAAGGTACCGGCGGTGTAATCACAGCATCGATCACGTGTACTACACCGTTGGGAGCTTCGTAATCTGCAAAGATCACCTGCGCATCGTTGATAAATACGCCGTCATCGTTGATGGTCACATCGATGTCAGAACCTTCCAGGGTGGTGAACATGTCACCATCGGAGAGGTCACCTGACATTGCAGTGGCACCTACAACGTGGTACTTGAGGATCTCGGCCAGCTGACCGGTTGGATCTTCCAGCAATGTTGCCACCAGGTCACCAAGAGCAGCGAATGCATCATCGGTGGGTGCAAACAGTGTGAAGGTTCCGTCGGCAGAGAGCGCGCCATCAAGTTCAGCAGCGATCACAGCCGCTTCCAGAGTTTCATGCCTTGGACTGTTGACCACGATATCAACGATAGAGGTCGGTTGCGTGATTACCGCGTCGATCACGTGAACAACACCATTGTCGGCTGTAATATCAGTAACGGTGATCATGGCCTGGTTGATGTAAGCCATCTCGCTGTAAAGAGATACAAATGCATCTGTTCCTTCGAGCATCTCGACGATCTGTCCGTCCGAGAGGTCACCAGCCATCACATTACCAGCCACCACGTGGTACTGGAGGATGGAGGCAAGGGCTCCGGTTGGATCATCGAAGAGTGCATCGATGGTTTCAGAACCGAGTGCAGCGAATGCATCATCGGTTGGAGCAAAAACGGTAAACGGACCATCACCGGAGAGCGCGCCGTCAAGTTCAGCGGCAATCACTGCAGCTTCAAGACTGGTGTGGTCTTCGCTATTGACTATTACGTCCACTACTGTTGTCTGAGCTTTCGCTGTGACCACCATGAACATGGAGAGGATTAATGAGAGGGTGACTAATTTCATCCTGGATACAATTTCCAGAGATTCCAATGGTAAAGTTTTTGTTTTCATAACTTTTTGTTTAAGATTATAATTTGAAACTTAAACAGAAAAGACGGCCATATTGTTTAATAATTAACATAAAACATTAAACAAAAAAATCAAATCCCTTTGTAAAACAGAGGATTACATCTTTTATAATTATGTTTTTTAACAATTCTATTTCCCGGAAAACAGTGTTGCGTGAGCATTATTTTTTGCATTTTTGTACTCTAGATAAATCGGGATGATACAGATTGGAGATAAGATTATAAGCACTGAATTGTTTGACAATCATTTTGTTTGTCATTTAGAGAAGTGCAAGGGCTTGTGTTGTGTTTACGGAGATGCAGGGGCGCCGCTTGAGGAAGAGGAGACCAGGATATTGGAGGAGAATATTGACCGGATCACACCTTTTTTAAGGCCAGGTGGCATTGAAGCCATTCAATCGAAGGGCACCTGGGAATTTGATGGTGACGGAGATCGTGTCACTCCCCTGATGGGTCATGATGATTGTGCCTATTCAATCATAGATAATGGCATTGCAAGGTGCGGAATTGAGAATGCATTCCAGTCTGGCGCCATTGATTTTCAAAAACCGGCCTCCTGTCACTTATACCCGATCAGGATTAGTAAGATCGGTGGAAACATAGCCTTGAACTATCACCGGTGGGATGTCTGTCGGCCTGCAACTAAACTTGGAAAGCAGTATGATATGCCGGTTTTCAGGTTTTTGGAGGGTGCGATAAAAAGGGTCTTTGGCGAAGAATTTTACGGGGAGTTGGAAAGGGTATACGAAGAGTGGAAGAAGAGAGACCAATAATCAAATGATACATGGTTTCGTTCAGATATTGGAAACTCAAATGGTTGATATAATACATTACAGTCCCGGATTGCGTCAATATTATTCGACCTAAGGTCACATGAGCTAGGCTCCAGGCCTCGGTTCAGCATACATTTAATAATATAAATATGGAAAAGATTAAAGATTACATTGCATCCAACAGCGACAGATTTCTGGAAGAACTTTTTGAGCTTATACGTATTCCTTCAGTGAGTTCCAGTGAAGCCCACAAGGGTGATATGATCAAAACTGCTGAAGCGGTCCGTGAGGCTTTGCTGAAGGCAGGGGCAGATGAAGTACAGATCATGGATACCCAGGGGCATCCTGTTGTTTATGGTGAAAAGCTGGTTGATTCCAGTCTGCCCACAGTCCTGGTTTACGGTCATTATGATGTTCAGCCGGCAGAACCGCTGGAGCTATGGAAATCTCCTCCCTTTGAACCTGAGGTCAGGGACGGTAAGATCTATGCGCGGGGAGCTGATGATGACAAGGGTCAGCTTTTTATGCATGTCAAGGCCTTTGAATTCATGGTAGCGGAGGAGAAATTGCCCTGTAATGTCAAGTTCATGATCGAAGGCGAGGAGGAGATCGGGTCGCCCAGTCTCAAACAATTTTGCAGGGAGAACAAGGAGTTGCTCAAATCAGATGTCATTCTTATTTCTGATACGACGATGATCTCGCTGGATGTTCCATCGATCACCACAGGATTAAGAGGCTTGAGTTATTTGCAGGTTGAAGTAACGGGTCCGAACCGTGATCTTCATTCTGGTCTTTATGGAGGGGCAGTTGCAAATCCGGTCAATGTTCTTTCAAATATGATATCACAATTGACAGATGAAAGCAACCGCATTACAATTCCAGGATTTTATGATGATGTGATTGAAGCAAGTAAGGAAGAGCGGAATGAGATGGCGAAAGCACCTTTTGACCTTGGAGCATACAAAGGTGCGCTGGATATTGAAGAAGTGGATGGTGAAAAGGGTTATTCAACCATTGAGCGTACAGGTATCAGGCCAAGTCTGGATGTCTGCGGGATCTGGGGAGGATTTACAGGAGAAGGGGCAAAGACAGTATTGCCTTCCAAAGCATATGCAAAGATCTCAATGAGATTGGTACCCAACCAGGATTCTGAGAGGGTTGATCAATTGTTCGAGGATTATTTCAAATCGATCGCTCCGGCTGGCGTTAAAGTGGTGGTAAGGAGTTTACACGGGGGTCAGGGTTATGTATCACCAATTGATACCGCAGCATACCAGGCAGCCAGCAAAGCCGTGGAAGAGACTTTTGGAAAAAAGCCGGTTCCATTCAGGAGCGGGGGAAGCATTCCAATCGTATCGGATTTTGAAGAGGTGCTCGGTGTCAAGTCAATTCTTCTTGGATTCGGGCTGGAGTCTGATGCGATCCATTCCCCCAATGAGAATTATCCACTTGATAACTTCTTCAGGGGCATCGAGACCATTCCCTACTTCTACAAATATTTCTCAGAGATGAGTTGACAAACGAAACTTGTTCGATTGAATCGGGGGATCCTTCCAGGGTCCCCCTTTTTTTTAATTGATGTACCGGTACGGAGATTTCAGATTGATGGAGGTAATCAGCAATTTATTTGAAAGTATCCCCTGATATTACTGGTATAAAAATATTCATACGTAAAATATAAACAGCGGTAGAGGTTACAAAATGAAATCAAATAGAGCTAAAAAGATATAAATGGTAAGTATAAAAAATTATCAACAATAATAAAAATAGTATACAAATCTTTTGTGGTTATAAATAATAATTACGTACATTTGTCACCAAAATATATAAAATAAATTTTAGACCCCCTAAAATATAGGGGGTACGAAAAGAAAAAACATAATTAGTATCATATTTAAACAAGCAATCTTATGAAATCGAAATTAGAGTACATTTGGCTGGACGGTTACAAGCCAACACAGATGATGAGAAGCAAGACCCTCGTTGTTGAAGGGTTTAGCGGTAAAGTAGAAGATGCACCGCTATGGTCATTTGATGGATCTTCCACACAGCAGGCTTCCGGTAGTAAATCGGACTGTATCCTCAAACCTGTTTTTGTATGTCCTGATCCTCAGCGTAAGAATGGATACCTCGTTATGACAGAGGTTATGAATGCTGACGGTACACCTCACGAATCCAACGGAAGGGCAACTATTGATGATGATGATGATGATTTCTGGTTTGGATTTGAACAGGAATATGTATTGTGGGACCTGGACCATCACACACCTCTTGGTTTCCCGGCCCCGGGATATTACCCTCCTCCACAAGGGCCGTTTTACTGTTCAGTAGGTGCTGAATTCAACGTCGGTCGTAACATGGTTGAGGAGCATCTTGATGCATGTATTGAGGCTGGTTTGAATATTGAAGGTATCAATGCTGAAGTTATGAAAGGTCAGTGGGAGTACCAGATCTTTGCCAAGGGTGCAAAGGAGGCAGGTGACCAGGTTTGGGTTGCGCGTTATCTTGCAGAGCGGGTTGGTGAAAAGTATGGCGTACGTGTCAATATCCATCCCAAGCCTGTTGAAGGTGACTGGAATGGTTCAGGAATGCATGCGAATTTCTCAAACGGAGCCATGCGTGACCAGGGAGGAGAAAAATTGTTTACTTCCATCTGCGAGGAATTCGGGAAACACATCCAGGAGCACATAGCTGTCTATGGTGCCGACAATGATGAGCGTCTTACCGGATTGCATGAAACTCAGTCCATCGACAAATTCTCCTACGGAGTTTCAGACCGGGGAGCTTCGATCCGGATTCCTATTTCGACAATTGAGGCTGACTGGAAAGGCAGACTGGAAGACAGGAGGCCTGCTTCCAACGCAGATCCTTACAAGGTTGCTTCGGTGATTGTGAAATCTGTCAAGAAAGCGGAAGAAGTGTAATCATTTCAATATCGTTATTCAAAGGGGGTGTTCTTTTGAATACCCCTTTTTTCATGTTGTAACTTCAAATATTTGGGGGGTCTGTGTAAGTTAGATGTGAAATCTCCGTATATTGCAGAAAATTAAATCATACGAACATGGCACTAATCAGGTTTTCTTCCCTGGAGAAGATCAATGACAGGAAACCCATACATGTGGACCCTCCATCAAAAGAGGTGACGGATTATTTTGGCAGTAACATTTTCGATGACATGAAAATGCAAAAATTCCTGTCGAAAGATGCATATAATCATGTTCAGCGCTCTATCATGAAGGGTACACCGATCGACCGGAAAAATGCTGATGCCGTTGCAATTGGAATGAAGGCATGGGCGGTTGATCTGGGGGCGACACATTATACGCACTGGTTTCAACCGCTTACTGGCGGAACTGCTGAAAAACACGATGCATTCCTGGAATACTCAGATACAGGTGCCGTTGTAGAGTCGTTTTCAGGTAAGGCATTGGCCCAGCAGGAACCAGATGCATCATCGTTTCCAAGTGGAGGATTAAGAAATACCTTTGAGGCAAGGGGATATACGGCATGGGACCCCTCATCACCTGCCTTTGTTATCGGTGATACACTCAGTATACCTACGATTTTTATTTCATATACAGGCGAAGCCCTTGATCATAAAACACCACTGCTCAGAGCATTGAATGCAGTTGATAAAGCTGCCACACAGGTCTGCCAATATTTCGACAAGAATGTTACAAAGGTTCAGGCCAATCTGGGATGGGAACAGGAATTTTTCCTTGTGGATGAGGCCCTGTTCTATGCCAGACCTGATCTTGCTTTGACAGACAGGACCCTGATGGGACATGCTTCTGCCAAGGATCAGCAGTTGGATGACCACTATTTCGGATCGATACCGGAACGTGTAAGTGCATTTATGAAAGAGCTTGAGTTCGAGGCATATAAACTTGGGATTCCTGTAAAGACACGGCACAATGAAGTAGCACCAAATCAATACGAGGTTGCACCTATCTTCAGTGAATGTAACCTGGCTGTAGATCAGAACCTGCTCATTATGGAGCTGATGAAAAGGATTTCGCGTCATCACAATTTCAGGGTATTGTTTCATGAAAAGCCGTTCAAGGATATCAATGGTTCAGGAAAGCATAATAACTGGTCCCTTTCAACAGACACAGGGGTGGTTTTACATTCGCCCGGAAAAAATCCCAAGTCAAACCTGCAATTCCTCACATTTATAGTGAATACCATCAAGGCAGTTCATGATCACCAGGACCTTTTCAGGGCCAGTATTATGACTGCCTCGAATGCACACAGGCTTGGTGCAAATGAGGCGCCACCAGCCATCCTCTCCTGTTTCCTGGGAACCGAGGTATCTAAAATGCTCGATCAGATTGAAGAGCAGGTGACCAACCGGAAAATGACTCCGGATGAAAAAACAGAATTGAAACTTGATATCGGGAAGATTCCGGAGATCCTTCTGGACAATACAGACCGCAACCGGACATCTCCGTTTGCCTTCACGGGTGACAGGTTTGAATTCAGGGCGGTCGGCGGCAGTGCAAATTGTGCAAATCCTATGGCTGTGCTGAATGCTGCAGTGGCTGCCCAATTGAATGAATTCAATAAATCTGTGGAAGGGCTGATCAATAAAGGGGTCAAAAAGGACGAGGCAATTTTCCAGGCGCTCAGGGAATTGATCATTGCTTCCAGGTCCATCCGTTTTGAGGGGGATAATTACAGCGCTGAGTGGATCAAGGAGGCAAAGAGGAGGGGGCTTACTAATGTCACAGATGTGCCTGAGGCCATCAGTTCTTTCCGCAGCGATTCGACTAAAAAACTTTTTATTTCCCAGGGAATCCTGGGTGAAAGTGAATTGGAAGCACGTGTGGAGGTGATGTACGAAAACTTCATCATGAAGGTGCAGATCGAGGCACGTGTGCTTGGTGATCTTGCTATTAACCATATTGTTCCGACCGCGGTTAAGTATCAGAATGTACTGATGGAAAATGTCAGTATGCTCAAGAATCTATATGGTGATGAATATGTAGAACTGGCTGGCAACCGTGTTGAACTTGTCAGGGAGATTTCCGACAGGGTAACCCAGATCAAATCCCTGGTGAATGAAATGGTTGACGCAAGGAAAGCTGCCAATAAGATCACACCAGCTGAAAAGCGTGCAAAATCATATTCCAGGAGTGTTTCTGGGTATCTTGAGAAGATCAGGTACCATATCGATAAACTCGAATTGATCGTGGATGATGAAATGTGGCCACTTCCCAAGTACAGGGAACTGTTATTCAGCAACTAGTTATTCTTTCTTCAATTGTATTAAAGAAGCGGCGTGTAATCAGGCTTCCGGAGTTTATTTGACCCCGGAAACAAGAACCCGGTGTTTATATTCGTTTTATTATATGCGAAAAAGCAGTAATTTTAGAAATTATTGGTATTCATCAGATGATCAAAGAATATGCATAAGGGAGTAAGTATTCTCATATTGTTCGGTTTAATATGTTTTGTGCAGGAGGCGACAGGGCAGAGAAAAGAAAGGGATTTCAGGGCAAATGCTGCATACGAAGCAGGCGAATATACCGAAGCGATCGATTTATATAAGGACGCGTTTACAAAGGTTTCAGACAGATCCAAAAAGGCTGAAATCGTTTACAAAATGGGTGAGTGTTACCGGATCACAGGTCAGCCCAGGCAAGCTGCCCTCAGGTACCGGCAGTCCTTACAGCTGGATTACCAGAATCCAAACCTGCATCTCAGGTATGGACAGGTCCTGATGAGATATGAAAAATTTGAGGAAGCTGAGGAGCAATTCGAACTTTATAAAGAGCTTGTGCCCGACGACCCGAGGGGTGCGTGGGGAATAGAATCAGCAAAGATTGCGCAGAAGTGGCTAGATGACCCAACAGGGTATATTGTCGAAAATATGCGCTATTTCAATACTTTCCAACGGGACTGGAATCCTGCTTATGCCAATGAGGATTACATGGAGGTTTTGTTTACTTCCACGCGTGAAGATGCAGCTGGTGATGAAACGCATGGGGCCACGGGGGAAAGTTTTGCCGACTTATTCTCATCCACAATGGACCGAAAAGGAAAATGGAGCGTTCCGGTGCCGGTCGAAGCACTCAATTCAGAATTTGAAGATGGGGCTCCCAACTTTTCATATGATTTTTCAAAAGTATATTTTACTCGTTGTAAAATGGGTAAGAATCAGCAGCTTGCGTGCCAGATCTATGTTGCCGGGAGAAGCGGGGGTGCGTGGGGCGATCCGCAGGCCCTTGAATTCCTTGGAGACAGCATTACAGCAGCACATCCGGCCATTGCACCAGATGACAAAACGCTCTATTTTGTTTCTGATAAGCCAGGAAGTATTGGTGAGAACGATATATGGGTTACAGTAAATGAAGGAGGGGAGTGGAGTGAACCTGAGAACCTGGGTGAGCAAATCAATACGCCCGGGAATGAGCTGTTTCCCTATGTGCA
>CAKZNC010000144.1 GCA_937129385.1 uncultured Bacteroidota bacterium | reverse complement strand
AGCCTTGGTGAGCCGTTACCTCACCAACTAGCTAATGTTACGCATGCCCATCTTTAACCGCCGAAGCTTTAACTATAAAATGATGCCAAACTATAGTGTTATGGGGTATTAATCCGAATTTCTCCGGGCTATTCCCCAGTTAAAGGTAGGTTACAAACGCGATACTCACCCGTGCGCCGGTCGTCGCCTGGAGCAAGCTCCATCGTTACCCCTCGACTTGCATGTGTTAAGCCTGCCGCTAGCGTTCATCCTGAGCCAGGATCAAACTCTTCGTTGTAATTAAAAAGTTTGAGATTTACTCAAGATTCTTCACTCCAAAAAATTGAATTTTCGGTTGCTTTTCTTACCTATTTTAGTGCTTCAATATTTTCAAAGAACTTGTCTTTTATTTTTACGGACTGCAAAGATAGTTATTAATCTAATTCGTCCAAAAAAATCTTTCAAAAAACTCGCTCGAAAACCACGTTGTTTTCCCAAAAGCGGATGCAAAGATAAGCAGTAAATTTTCTATTCTCCAAACATTCATCGAAAAAAAATCAAACTTTTTTTCTCAGGCTTGATTCCCAGCGTTTTAGAGATTGGTCGTTTTTCAACTGCCTTCATCCCGTTCAACACCCGGGGATCACTTCCCCTCTTTACCTGCCATCATGCAACACTCTAAAGAACTCGTCCGCTGTTTCTCAAACGGGCTGCAAATATAGATGCTTTTATTTTACCCGCAAGCATTCAAACGAAAAAAGATGCAAAAAAATGGAGTTTTTTTGGTCCCGAAAATCATTCGGAAAAGTAACTGCCTCATAGTCTGAATGTAATCAGCCGTCAGGGGTCAGGGGTCAGGGGTCAGGGGTCAGCCGTCAGCCTTCAGCCGTCAGCCTTCAGTCTTCAGGGATCAGCCGTCAGGGGTGAGGGGTAAGGTGCGAGGTGTAGGGTGTAGGGTGTTAGGTGTAGGGTGTTCGCTTCGATCATGAGTCTTTTCTAAACAGGGCCCCAGAGAAAGCACAAAGCATCACCCAGGCTTACCAGGCTCGCGCGCTGATCATCAGTAAACAGTTGAAGGAGATATTTGATTTCAGGTTTACAGCGCAAAAAACGATTCGGGGATTTCAGATAATCATGCCTTCAAAGCGCATGCTGCATATTGCATACTTAGACTTTATCGCTTCGTGCTATACTTTAAATCAGTCAACCTTATTCAGGCATCGTCTGGCTGACGGCTGACGGCTGAAGGCTGACGGCTGAAGGCTGACGGCTGAAGGCTGACGGCTGAAGGCTGGTGACTCTCCTCTCTTAACTCTCCACTCTTAACTCTTAACTGATATAATATCCCTTTCTGCTCCCGCGTTCATATAAAATATTATTTTTGCACCATAAGCAGACACAACAATGAGCAATAAACTGGTCATCATCCCTACCTATAATGAAAAGGAGAACATCCGGAAGATCATCCGGGCCGTGCTTGGACTGGAGATCATGACCGACCTGCTCATCATTGATGACAACTCACCGGACGGAACCGCCGCAATCGTCAAAGAGTTACAGGCCAATGCCGACGGGCGGCTCCATATTCTGGAAAGAGAAGGAAAACTCGGTCTGGGAACTGCATACATCAAAGGATTCAAATGGGCCATCGACAAAGGTTATTCCTATATATGTGAAATGGATGCCGATTTCTCACATGATCCAAATGACCTGGTCTTCCTGTTCAATGCCTGCGAGGAAAAGGGGGCCGATGTAGCCATCGGATCCAGGTATGTCTCCGGGGTCAATGTAGTCAACTGGCCCATGGGACGCGTGCTGATCTCCTACTTTGCCTCCGTATACGTCCGCCTGATCACCAGGATGAAGATTCGCGACGCCACAGCAGGATTCGTTTGCTACCGCAGCGAAGTGCTGAAGACCATCGACCTTGACCGGATCCGATTCAAGGGATATGCTTTCCAGATCGAAATGAAATTCACCGCCTGGAAATATAAATTCAACGTGGTGGAAATCCCGATCATTTTCACCGACCGCAGAGAGGGTAGCTCCAAGATGAGCGGTGGAATCGTCCATGAAGCAATATGGGGGGTGATCCGACTGAAGGTCAACAGCTGGTTCACCAGGTACTCCAGGTAGACAAGCGCAACTGTAACAGTAGAAATACGCACAATCCCCTGCCCCAAAACAATTTAACTGCCCGCAATTTTTAGTATCTTGCAATGAAAATCAAACCATAATGAACAATTACCTTATAAAAAATGCCCGGATCGTAAATGAAGGCACCATCATTGAAGGATACGTGGTTGTGCGGAACGGGATCATCCAGGCCGTCTCGGAAGGTCAACCCGAGGTGGAATCGGAATATGCCGATGAGATCGATGCCGGCGGACAATACCTCATACCGGGCGTGATCGACGACCAGGTCCACTTCAGGGAACCCGGACTTACACACAAGGCCGATATCTTTACCGAATCCAAAGCTGCGGTTTCAGGCGGGATCACCTCCTTCATGGAAATGCCCAATACAAAACCCCAGGCCACAACCATCGAAGAACTGGAAAAAAAATACGACCGGGCAGCCATAAAATCATTCGCCAATTACTCCTTTTACCTGGGAGCAACAAATGACAACATCGACCAGGTTAAAAAACTGGACCCCGGTAAAAACTGCGGTGTAAAGGTTTTCATGGGATCCTCCACCGGGAACATGCTGGTGGATGACAGGAAAACCCTGGAGAAGATCTTTGCCGAATCCCCTGCCCTCGTGGCCACACATTGCGAGGACGAAGCGACCATTCAGAAAAACACAGAGATCTATAAAGAACGTTACGGCGACCTTATTCCCGTCTCTGCACACCCGCTTATCCGATCCGCCGAGGCGTGCTATAAATCTTCCTCCCTGGCCGTGGAACTGGCCCGAAAACACAATACAAGGCTCCACGTATTGCATATAAGCACCGAGAAAGAGCTCGAATTGTTTCAAAAAGGAGACTACACACAAAACAAACAGATCACAGCGGAAGTTTGCGTGCATCACCTCTGGTTCAGCGACCAGGACTACGAAGCCAAAGGTCCGCTGGTCAAATGGAACCCCGCGATCAAACAGGAATCCGATCGGGATGCACTCTTCAACGCCCTGCTGGACGACCGACTGGATATCGTGGCAACCGACCATGCTCCACATACCATTGAAGAGAAACAGAGCCGGTATTTCGACTCTCCTTCGGGCGGACCAATGGTGCAGCATAGCCTGACCGCCATGATGGAATTTGCACACCTGGGGAAAATGAGCGTGGAAAAGGTGGTGGAAAAAATGTGCCATGCTCCCGCCGTGTTATATAAGGTGAAAGACCGTGGATTTATACGACCCGGATTGAAAGCCGACCTGGTGCTGATCGATCCGGAATGGGAATGGACAGTATCACACAAGAATACCTGGTACAAATGTAAATGGACCCCGCTTGAAGGACAACAGTTTCATACCCGGGTGACTCATACGTTCGTCAACGGAAAACTGGTATTTAAAAACGGACTCTTCAATGAAATGATCAGAGGTGAAAGACTGGAATTTGATAGATAGTGGAGTGTGGAGTGTGGAGTGTGGAGTGTGGAGTGTGGCGTAGCTGCGGAATGAATTCCGCAGATAAAATATAATTAACAGCCGTGAAGAATAGAGAAGCTCCCAAAGCATTTAACCGGACACCTATAAGAGATAAACAATCAAAAGAAACCTGTAAAACCATTCAGACCTATGAAAACAAGTGTTGCAACAACCTTCCTTATTGTCACAATCTCAGCTATTTCCCTGTTTACCTCCTGCAAAAATCAATCCGCTCAGGAGCAACAGGAAACGGAAAACAGCATCAAAACTGAATTATTCGGACTGATGCCCAAAGGGGACAGCGCTTTCCTCTACACCCTGGAATCGGAGGCCGGCATTACCGTGAAGATCACCAATTTTGGAGGTATTGTAACCGAAATACATACAACCGACAAAGAGGGCAATCCCGGAAACATCGCACTCGGGTTCGATAACCTGGAACAATACCTCGCCGGGCATCCCAATTTCGGGGCACTCATCGGCAGGTTCGGGAACCGCATTGCCAAAGGAACTTTTGACCTGAACGGCGAGACCTACAACCTTGCGATCAATAACGGTCCCAATACACTCCATGGCGGGATCATCGGCTTTGACGATGTGCTCTGGGAACCAAAGATCGTGGAAACGAAGAACGGCGAAGCACTCCAGCTGAAATATTTCAGTGAGGACATGGAAGAGGGATACCCCGGCAACCTGGATGTGACCGTGCTTTATGAACTGGTCGGAAAGGACCTGGAGATCAGCTATTGGGCCACCACTGACAAGGCAACGCCGGTCAACCTGACCAACCACTCCTATTTCAACCTCGCAGGCGAAGGAACCATCCTGGACCATGAACTGGAGCTAAAAGCATCCCATTACACCCCGGTTGACGAAGAGCTGATCCCAACCGGAGAGATCGCTCCTGTGGAGGGAACACCGTTTGATTTCACAGCGCCTAAACCCATCGGAAGGGACATTGAAGAAACCAATGGCGGCTATGACCATAATTTCGTGATCTCCCGCGAAAAAAGCGACAGCCTGGTCTGGATCGCCAAACTGACAGACCCCAAAACGGGCCGTACCCTCGAGGTACTTACAATGGAACCGGGCGTGCAGTTCTATACAGGGAACTTCCTGGACGGCTCACTCAGCTCAGGGGATTTCACCTATGTGAAACACGCAGGCCTCTGCCTGGAAACACAACATTTCCCTGATTCACCGAATCAGCCCAACTTCCCGAGCACCATCCTGGAACCGGGGGAGAAATATTATACGAAGACAGTCTATCGCTTTGACACAATGAAATAGGTACGGACCATAAATCAGCCGTCCGGAATCCTTCTCAATAATAGATCATGACGGAGAAACTTGTCTTTGCCTGCACAGGTGAAGCCCCCCTTCTGTGACCTGGGTCACAGTATTCCGCCCAACACATAGTTAATATTGTACTGTTATTAAAATCTATATCGATATGAAAAAGAATGTAGGTACAACAGACAGGTGGATACGGGTGATCATTGGCCTGGCAATCATTGGCGCAGGAATCTATTTCAAATCCTGGTGGGGACTGGTCGGACTGATTCCGATCGGGACTGCCCTTGCAGGAACATGCCTGCTGTATCTTCCTTTCAGGATCTCTTCACGGAAGGAAGACGTCGCCAAAGAGGCATGATCAAATTACCCGACAAATTCAACGCTCCCTTACGAACCTCATGAAGCGATCAGTGCGGTCAGACAATCGCACCTTTAAGAGGTAGGTGCCGGCTGGAAGTGTCTCCATGGGGACCTGCAAATGTTTACTTCCCTTATCTTTGAATAATCTGAGGAGCTTCCCATCAAATGAATAGATCCTTACCTCCACCATCTCTTTTTCCGATTCTAAGAACACATTAGACCTTGCAGGATTTGGATAAACATGAAATTCTGCATCTGCAACGCCCGAATTGATCCACGTCGATCCTCCTTCCATGATATCTGTAAAGGAGCCATTGTGAACAAATTCGATGGTTGTATCCCCTTCAACATCCTCAAGCAAAAGCCGCCATGCATGGTCGGATGGCGGAGCATCATACTGACCGTTTTCATTCAGATCAGCCCAAAAATCGATTTGATAACTGCCACCAACCTCAATGACTGATGATTGAACATCAAAATCCTGCTCGGCAACCGATTCGATCACCACCGAATCCAAAACCTCCCCGCTTGAAAGATCCTTTACATACAACGTGAACTTCTGTCCGAGATGTGCCAGCATCTGCTTGAAGGAGATAATGAGCAACTCCTCCGTTCCCAGCATATTGTCAGCCCCAGGAACCAATAAATCCAGGCTTACGGCAGTAACACCATGCAACTCAGTATCAATTGTTGTCAACGAATACAAATTCTTAGATTGCTGCGAGACCGACAAATCCTTGCCGGTCAGGGACGATGGTCCATAGAAAACCTGGAATATCATCATAAGTAATGTGGGAATGCCAAACCTCTTGACCAATGCTTGCGTAATTCTGTTCATCATATTTCCGGATTAGTTTGTATGCATTAGAATGCGAGGTGCAGTCGTCATACCTGCCCGTCAAAGAACAACATCCACAAAACCCAACCTTCCTGGAACAGGGATTCAAGGCTACAACAAATCAATCCGCAAATAGTCGCAAAAACGCAACAATATTGCTGTTAAATTCCTGTTAAAAATTGATTTTCAGGAGATTCTGAACCTAAATGACAAGGATTTTGGTGGTGCTCCTTGCTGTGGCAGTCTCCATGTATACAATAAAAATCCCTGGTCCCGTTTCCGTTGTAATGTATGCTGAATGTAACGCCGGTCTCATCGCGTAAGTATCACCTTCTCGTTCACCGGACCGTCATCCGTCCTGATAGTCACAATATACGCCCCTGCGGGGAGGGATATGTGTACCTGGTTGTATGAAGACTGCTCAAGTGGATATTCGCCCACAACCCTGCCTGCCATATTTATTATGCTGAATGTTCCGGGCAGTGCTCCGGGCAGTGTGGTACGGATGATGATCTCGCTGCCTGCAGCATAGACCCGAATCTCATCAAAAAGATCAACAGGAAGATCTTCCGTACTTTTCAGGATCGTCTGCTCCGGGGTCAGCAGGTCGCTAAAACCATTCAGGATATTGTCGTCGACCTCCACCGAAAACACTGTGCCGTCAATGGTTGCAGAAGGTCCGGTGCCAAGCGCGATCCTGGCGGTTGAAGCATCTTCATAATAGACAGTGTCCACAAAAAGAAATGAGTTGTTGGTCACCAGGTTAAAATACTTCCTCCTGAGTTTCTGGTTCGTAAACTGATCTTCCGTCAGCCTGATCGTGTAATACACAACACTACCTGAGCTGCCGGCAGTCTCAATCTCCGCCGATGGATTCAGGATCCGTCCGCCAAAATTGTTATCCATCCAGTGCAGCCGGTTGAAAATCCAGTTGCTGAAATAATCCACTTCATCCTGGTAAGTATTGTTCTCCCAGTCATAGTTGGGCCATACATAGGTCCCCAGGATGGGCCATTGTGCATAGTTCCGCTCCTGTGCTTCATCAATCAGACCGGTGATGGAATCGATCATGAACTGGATTTTCGCATCACTCCATTCCGTGCTGCGCAGATACTCCCACCTGGTTGTTGCCAGGTCCTTAAAAAAAGGATCCTCCATCAGCCGTTTCCACCAGAATACGATGCTCCATTCATTGGCATGCACATCATCAAATAACCAGTTATTTGTGAGGAGTCCCTCATTCCAGTAGTCCACGTTGCCATACCCCAGGTTGAAATCCCAGGGCGGACCGGCATAGATCTCTCCTCCCTTGCTCTCTTTCTTCTTGTAGAAATAGCTGCTGTAGCGGTACTTATCCACCTCCTTCGACACCTCGTTCAGCAGCATGAAATCCACAAACGAACTGGTGTTCAGGTAACGGTTGTACCCGATCTCCGGATCGTCAAAACTGCCTGAAATGAGTGATGCCTCCGCTTCGAGGATCTGCTCCTTCAGGTAGCTCCTCTGAACCGGGATCAGTTCATCCGGACGCGGATCAAAATACTGGTAGATGATATCCTTTGCATTCGGATAGGAAGGAACGGGAGTCGAAGTAAATCCGGAAATCCCCTCCACATAGTCGGCATCTATTTTATCCACTTTAAAAATATACCCGCCGGTCAACTGGTCCCCCGCATCATCAACCGGCCAGAGCGGATCGATATTCACCCTGCCGTCATCCCGCTTGATCTTTTCCATCAAAATATATACTCCCCGGTATTCCCCGTTCAGGAAAAGCTCACAGAAAGCTGTCCGCGAACAATAATTTTCAAGCTTGCTCCCCATTTCAAATGTGATCGCGTTCCGAAGCATCGATTTATCACTGTAGGGTGCATAGAGGATCCAGTCATTCTCCGGGGGCATGCCCAGCAAGGAAACATTCAGGTTCAAACCTGCGGAATCCTGGGTCTCCAGGCGGTAAGATTTCTTTGGAAATTCCTGTGACGATTGTCCGCGCGTCTCGATGGTGATACGACCGTTATATTCATTGAACGGATCATCCACATGATTCATGGTATCAGGTCCGTTATATATGATACCCATGTGTGCCACGATCCTGGGATCATCCGGAATACCCTGTCCGGATGTATTGATCACCACAATGGGCAAATTGCTGCTGCCCACCTCCACCGGTGGATCGAACCATCCCGGCGTTGGGGAAAAGTACGTCTGCTCACCTTGGAATTGTCCGTGCAGGTAGACCAGCGAACTCAGATCTGAAGAGCCGATCCCATTGTTCAGGATGTGTACGGCCAGTACATTCTCCCCTTCCTGCAACAGGGAAATGTCTGCCATGTAACGCTGATAGCTCCCCCCCGAATAAACGGTTGCCTCCCTGTCGGTTGTAAGCAGACTGTTGTAGGCGGGGTTTTCCTCCGTTACGTTGGAGGACCGTGCAAACTCGACCCCGTTCAGGTAGGCCACGAACGCATCGTCATAATCAATGTCCAGGATCAGTCTGCGCACCAGCGTATCACTATCCAGTGAAAATGTCCTCCTCAGGTAGAGTGAATTCACAGGATCAATCACCGTCTGATCATCCCCGTCGGCATACCCGATCCCCCCCGGTCCTTCGTCCCAGCCCACATCGGCAAATCCGACCAGTTCCCACTCTGCCGGTGGTTCGGAAGTCGCCGGCAGGTATCTCCAGGTATCCCCGGCAAGCACGATCGATTCCCAGTGGGATTGTGCCCATGTGTTGATCCCGGATAAGCAGATCAACAATATCAAAGCATTTTTTTTCATACGCCTGTCGAAATCAGGTTGGCTTGATACATATCCAGCATTTGAAAAACCCAACCCCTGTTATGAACACAAATATAACCACAATCCTGTAACGACTTTTTATAAGGGTAGTGTGTCACAAAAAGATATCCGGATATGTATTTCAAAATGATCGAATATAATACATCATCGAATATGTACAGAACTCAACATCTGCCAGAGCGCAAGATCCCGGATCCGGTTACGCCAAATAATTGAAAAATGAAAAATGTTCACAGTCTGGATCCTGATCCTCAATAGAGAATACTGACCTCAAAATTCGCCCTCTCCTTATAATTTTTACAACATGTATGGACCAGGTACTATTCATTATTATTATATTTACTTTTCAAAGCCCTGGTATTACAGTCGTTATAAATTTACCCACCTCAATACAAATTAATATTCGACTCATCATGTGGCTTAACAAAATAAATTTAACCTCAGGAGGATGAAGAGAAGATACCTGGATAGATTCCGCGAGATTGATTTTGGAAAATGGAAGATCATCTCCTTCGCATTATTCATATTCATCCCATCTGTCAGCGCCGAAGACCTCAACAAGCTCAGCACACCAGTGATCATGAATTACAGCAGGTCTGATTACGATGCTGCAACCCAGAACTGGGCCATCACACAGGATGCCAGCAGGGTCATGTGGTTCGGGAACAACGGCTGCGCCATCTGGTTCGACGGGAATGAATGGGGACAGGTAGCAATACCCAATAACTCCATCGTCAGGAGTCTGCACACGACAAATGATGACCGGGTTCTGGTTGGTGCATTTGCTGAATTTGGCGAGATCATCCGGAATGAGAATGGTACATATGAGTATGTATCCTGGATTGAGAAAATTCCTGAAAAGCTGAGAAACTTTAATGATGTCTGGCGAATCCATGAAATGAACAATGTGCTTTATTTACAGAGTTTTGAACGCATCTTCATCTTCAGGGACGGGGAATTTTCCGGCGCGATCGAGCCAGAAAAACAGTTCGATTTATCCTTTGTAAGCAATGGAAGACTATATGTCGGGGATGCCGGAATGGGGCTGAAGGTATTACTGGATAACCAGCTGACCCTGGTGGAGAAAGGAGATTTCTTTTCGGATAAGGAGGTGTGGTTTGTGGGTTATTCCGGTCCGAATTTACTGGCAGCCACCCAGTTTGACGGCATATTCATCTATGAAAACGGGCGATGGAGAGACTGGAATACGGAGACTAGCGAGATGCTTAAAAAAAACCCCCTCTTCTCAGCTGTCCAGCTTGAAGAGGGAGGATACCTGTTCGGGACTGTGCAGAACGGGCTGATCATCGCTGACCAGAACGGAAAAGTAAAAAAGGTGATCAACAGCAAAAAAGGCCTCCAGAACAATACGGTGCTTTCCCTGTATGTTGATGCTGAAAAAAATTACTGGCTGGGACTGGACAGGGGGATCGACTACCTCAAGGTCAATTACCCGTTTTCGAGACTATTCAGGGAAGAGGGGTTTGGAACCGGCTATGCATCGGTCCGGCATAAGGGGAAATACTATTTTGGAACCAACCAGGGGATCTATACCTGGTCTGAACGTGATGATGAATTCATGCTGATCGACAATACAGGCGGACAGGTATGGTCTTTCAGTATCCTTGAAGACCGGCTCTTCTGCTGCCATAACAATGGGATCTTCGAGATCACCGGAGACAGGGCCACCCTATTGTTCGATGTGAACGGAGCCTGGAAGATCTCTGAAATACCCGGTGGTGAAGGAGTTTATCTCGCCGGTGGATACAGCGGACTCTACAGGATCACACTTGGTGAGCGCCCTGTTCTGACAAACATCGGTGGTTTCAACGAATCATCGCGGGTGTTTGAATTCGATAATGCCGGGCAACTATGGATGAGTCATGGTTACAAGGGTGTATACAAACTTAGGTTTTCCAACGACTATACTTCGGTGGAACAGGTGATGTATTTTGGAAAGAACCAGGGACTGCCCTCTAATTTCGATAACGCTGTATTCAGATACGATGATGAGATCATCGTTGCAACAATTGCAGGGTTTTACAGGTATAATGACGTGATTGGGCTGATGCAGCCTTATGAGAAATGGAATGAACTGGTCCCGATCAGTCAGCCTGTTTCCACGGTAAAAACCGACAGGTGGAACCGAACCTCCTTTTTTCATGACTCAAAGCTCTCCTGGATGGTGATCGAAGATGATTCTGTGGCCTACCTGGACTCTACCTCCTTCACCCCGCTGGAGGATCAGTTTTTTCATGCCTTCGAAAACATCTATTTTCCATCGCAGACCTTGGCGATCATCGGAACGATCGACGGCTTCACAGTGTACAACCGGGATCTTCAATTCAAGGAAGAGTCACAGATCCCGCTGAGTGTCAAAAGAATTTATTACTATGTCGGCAGTAGCGGCAATTTGAGAAAAAATGAGATCAGCCCTGCCGAAACAAAACTGGAACTCCCGCATAACCAGAACATGATCTATATCGAACTGTCCGTCCCTGTATTCCAGAACAGGGAGTACCTGCGCACGGAATACAGGATCGACGACGGTAAATTCCAGGCAGTCGACCACAACACGATCATATTGCAAAATCTGAAGGACGGACACTATACGGTTGAGATCCGCACAATAGAACTGAACAGCTCCAACCAGTCACAACAGCTGCTGCTGGACCTGACGATATTGCCACCCTGGTACAAACGCTGGTATGCGATTGTATTGTACGGGATATTTACCGGGATCCTCGTCATTCTGGGCATATTCCTGTACCGGAGGAACCTGGAGATCATCCGCAGAAAGGAGAAGATCAGGCAAACCAGGAAGATGAACCTGAAGCAACAGGATTTGAGAAGGCAGGCGGAAGAGGCAGAAAAAGAGCTGATCATGATGCGGAACGAAAAACTAAGAAGCGAGAACCGACTGAAAGCTGAGGAGATCGCAAACTCAACCATGGAACTCGTACATAAAAACAAGATTCTGCTGGAAGTGAAGGATACACTAAGCAAGATACAGAAGGAGAAGGACATAGAGATCCGAAACAGCAGGATCAAAAGCATGCTGCGAAAGATCGACCGGGATCTCAACAATGAAGAGAACTGGCGTGTCTTTGAAAAAAACTTCGACGAAGTCCATGAAAACTTCCTGAACCGGCTGAAAGAGAAACATCCTGTCCTCACCTCCAAAGACTTGAGGCTCTGTGCCTACCTGAGGATGAACCTCAGCTCCAAGGAGATAGCACCGCTGCTGCGTATTTCCGTACGAAGCGTTGAGATCAGCAGATACCGTCTACGAAAAAAGCTGGAACTTGACCGTGAAACGAATCTTTCCGATTACATCCTGCTGTTCTGAAAGTAAGGTCAGGGAAACTGTTGTAGGTGACATTATGTGTTTTTGACGATTACTGTTGTCTGTTTTTCAGATATTTAGCTTCATGACTGTATAGTTTTTGTTAAGGTATTTACATCCTGTCGTTGAGTCTAAGATGTAGACCAATTTTAGGCAAGCCTTTTCATTTTCATCATATTGCATTCAAATTTGGTGGCAAAATAATCCGCCGTTTGAATTTTGACCCGGAACCATAGGATTCTGGTCAGCCGGATACGGAGGAACCTATTTTCCTGAACAACCAATATTATTAACTAAAAAACATTCAAATTATGAAAAAAGGACTACTCAGTATGCTGTTCCTTACAGCATTTGGACTCTTCACAATGGGTCAGACCACATTCAGCGACTACGAAACTGTGAGCCTCGACGGATTCCTCGGATTCGGTGGTGCATCATTCACAGTTGTTGCAAACCCAAATCCTGCAGGTATCAACCTCAGTGACAATGTGGGTAATGTGACAACTGGTATTGAAACCTGGTCTGGTGTCTATTCAGGAAAACTCGGTGGAACCCTGGATTTTACAACCAACTCCACGTTCACAATGAAGGTCTATTCGGAAAATGCAGGTGACGTATTGTTGAAATGTGAATTTGCAGACGACAATACCATCAACACCGAGGTTCTTGCCACCTACACTGATGTTGGCAATTGGGAGGAACTGAGCTTTGATTTTTCAGCTGCAGAATCTGATACCTACGATCAGATTGTTCTCTTCTTTGACATGAATGTTGGAGATGAAGATGAAGAATGGTATTTTGATGACATCGCCGGAGTTGATTTCACGCCCGGTGCCGATGTGGATGTTACTTTCCAGATCACGGACCTTGACAATTCAGCGAGCAATGTTGAAGTTGAGGTTTCCAATGATCCCGGAACCAAAATCGCCCTTACCAATGATGGTGCAGGAGTATGGACCGTTACAGAAACACTTCCGGGTAATACATTCATGAGCTCTTACACGTGGACCCTGTATATTGACGGCACTGCAGCTGAAGACAGGACCGATGCTGACCTCGGTGTTGCCGCAGGATCCGAAACTGCCACAGTTACCTATACTTTCGGAGGCGGTCTGACCGACGAGGCGCTGGCAACCTATGTCGGACTCGATTTTCCGATCATTGACGGTGAGATCGACTTCATCTGGGACGAAGCAGCCGAATATCCTATTTCGTTTCCATTTGGTACAGAATCATTTGATGATGAAGCTGACTGCAATGGTTACTTCAAAGTGGCATGGGACGAAACGGGTCTCTATGTGCTTGTAGAAGTAAATGACGATTACCTCTATCCTTCTGGAGACTACGGTCAAGATTATGAGAAAGATAAACTAGAATTGTATCTCGACATGAACGTTGGTGATCTCAAAGACGGAGCCGGTCCGGGTAGCTCTAATAACGACGGTACCAACGGACACTTCCAACTGGCCCCGAATAACCTTGCTGACTGGACCGGTGCTCCTTCCTGGTTCACAGGTGAAAGAGGATATGCAGCTGACACAGACGTGGAAGGTGAAGCAGTCAATTGCATCACGGAATTTTACATTCCATGGGAAAATATTCCTGACAGGGATGGAAATACAATTGTTCCTGATGAAACTATGGAATTCGGTCTGGGTGTAACCATTGCCGACAATGATGGTCCTGACGGAGGTGCTGCAAGGAACAGGCTTGTATGGGTGAACTCTTCAGATCCCGAAAGCTGGAGTAACATGGATGGATGCGGAACACTGATGCTGGAAGAGAGCACACTGTCGGCCAAAACTATTGAAGCTGCACAATTCAGTGTATACCCGAATCCTGCTTCCGATGTTCTTTACGTCAGGAATGCAGTGAATGCAAAATCCGTAAGTGTTCACAACATCGTTGGTGCTGAAGTAATGAATGTCAGCGTTGACGGAAGCGAAACCTTCTCGATCAACACTTCAGAACTTGAAAAGGGAATTTACGTAATCAGCGTAAATACTGAAGCCGGTTCTGCTGGCCACACCAAGTTTGTTGTTGAATAAGATTCTTGATAAAAAAGATGCCGGTGATGTACCGGCATCTTTTTTTCCTTTTACATTTTGATATTTCCGTAAGAATGATCCTGAAATCTTCCTCTGATCGTTCGAATGGGATTGATATGTCCGGATCTCTATCATTCAGAAACATAGTTGATATTTTACAAACCCTATCCTGTCACGATGAAAACCAAGCGATTGTACGCAACACTTATTTCACTGATCGTCGCACTGGGAGGATTCCTTCTCGGATTCGACAGCGCCGTGATCTCTGGAGCCACCCCATTTTATAAAATCTCTTTTGCTCTGGATACCGGTTCATGGCTGATCGGCTTTTCTGTCGGTTCGATCATCCTCGGAGCCATCATAGGAAACATTATTGCCGGCCCGATCGCAGACAGGTTTGGCAGGAAAAAAGTATTGATCACCACATCCATCCTTTTTACTTACGCTGCGCTCGGTACTGCTCTCGCCCACAATATCACTTTCTTCATTGTTGCACGTCTTATTGGCGGTCTCGGTGTGGGGATGGCAATCCTTGTGGCCCCGATGTATATTGCTGAGATCGCACCAAGAAATTTAAGGGGAAGACTGGTGACCTTTAATCAGCTGAACATCGTGCTTGGTATCTCGATTGCCTATTTCAGCAACTATTTCATCCAGGCAGGAATAACTGATCCTGAAATGAACTGGCGATGGATGCTTGGTGTCGGTGTGATCCCCGCAATTCTCTATTTCATTCTTCTCTTCCTCGTACCTCATTCACCCAGGTGGCTCGCTCAAAAAGGAAGAGATGAGGAAGCACTGGATGTACTGACAAAGGTCAATGAAAAAGAGGAGGCAAAAAAGGTCTTTGATGAGATCAAATTAAGTATCAAAAAGGACCAGCAAAAAGATAAGACGATCGATAAGACCGGTTACCGGGAAGTGTTCTCGAAAAAAATGAAGATCGTCCTGATCATTGGATTCGGAATCGCATTTTTCCAGCAGATCACAGGGATCAACGCGATCTTCTATTATGCCCCCATGATCTTTGAAATGTCTGGTGTAGGTAAAGATTCAGCATTCATGCAGGCCATTATTATCGGCCTTACGAACGTGATCATGACACTCGTGGCCATGTCACTGATCGACAAGCTTGGCAGAAAACCCCTTTTGATCATCGGATCCATTGGGATCACGCTCTCCCTTGCCCTGGTAGGTTCGGCATTCTCGCGGGCTGAATATTCTATCGATCAGCAGGCCATTGAATCCATACAAAGCGAAGTTTCAGAACTCGGCCTGATCGAGGAGGCTGCGCTCACCACTGCCCTTGTCCCGATGAAAGACCAGGTGTACACAAAAGAAACTGCGTTTTTCAGTGACCTGAAAGCAAACATAGGGACCCTGGCATACAATACGCACAAAGAACTGATCCTTAAACACAGTATTACGATCGGGTCCATATGGGTGTTGATCGGACTCATACTTTTCGTTGCCTCATTCGCCATCTCCCTCGGTCCGGTGATGTGGGCGCTGCTTTCAGAAATATTTCCCAACAATGTACGCGGACTGGCGATCTCGATTGTCGGTTTCTGGAATTCAATTGTCAGCTTCTCAGTAGCCACGGTCTTCCCAATGGAACTGGAAAACCTGGGGTCGGGACCAACCTATTTCATTTTTGCCCTGTTTGGGTTCCTTACATTGCTGTTTGTGCTGAGATTTGTCCCTGAAACCAAGGGAAAATCTCTTGAGGAGCTGGAATCAATGCTGGTGGGCAAATAAAAGAAAGAAGTCATGAAAAAACTATTCATACTATGTATCGCTGTATCACTGTCTGCAGCATGTAATTCCGATACGAAAAAGGAGAAGATGGAGCAACAGGTCTCGAAAGTTGAATTAAGACAAACAGATGGCGCCTACAGGCTCTATGTAGATGGTGAGGAATTTTTTGTGAGAGGTGCGGGCTGCGAATGCTGGGACATTGCAAGTCTGGCTGCTCATGGTGCCAACTCGTTCAGGACGTGGATGGACTCTGAGGTACACAGGGACGGACTCGAAATGCTTGATGAGGCGGAAGACCATGGACTGAAGATATTGATGGGACTGAAACTTGGCCGTGAGAGACATGGTTTTGACTATGACGACGAGGCTGCCGTGGCTGCCCAGTTTGAAGAGATCAAAAAAACCGTGCTGCGGTATAAGGACCATCCGGCGCTTCTTGGCTGGGGAATCGGAAATGAACTGAACCTGAGGGCCACAAACCTGAAAGTATGGGATGCTGTAAATGATATTTCAAAAATGATCCACAAGGTCGACGGAAATCATCCCACTACCACGATGATGGCAGGGATCGGGAAAACTGAGGTGGATTACCTCGAACAGATAGGATCCGACCTCGATTTCATCTCAATACAGATGTACGGTGACATTGTCAACCTGCAGAAAAGACTCGATGAAGCGGGATATGAAGGTCCTTACATGGTCACAGAGTGGGGAGCAACGGGTCACTGGGAAATGCCCTCAACAGAATGGGGTGCTGCCATTGAACAAACCTCTACTGAAAAAGCAGAAGCAATTATTGAAAGATACAATACGGTGATCCGGGCTGATAAGGAACACTGCCTTGGCTCCTATGTATTCCTGTGGGGACAAAAACAGGAGAGAACGCCAACATGGTACGGACTCTTTACTGAAAATGGCGAAGAGATGGAGGCAATCGGAGCGATGCATTACCTATGGACCGGCCAGTGGCCTGAGAACAGGTGCCCCGAAATTTCAAAGGCCTCCCTGGATGGGAAAGGCAGATTTGACAATATCCGCCTCGAACCCGGAAAAGAGTACCCGGTCTCAATTAACGGATCGGATCCGGACGGTGACAGCCTCAAGATCCGCATGGAGATCCTCCATGAGAGTACTGATCTCAAGGATGGAGGAGATCTTGAAAGCAGGCCTGACAGGGTGGCATCTGCCATTACCGATATCGGGGATGGTCATATGAATTTCACTGCTCCAGATAAACCCGGACCCTACCGGATCTTCCTGTATGTACTCGATGGGAACAACCATGCAGCAACTGTCAACATCCCATTTTTCGTAGAATAAAAGCAGATGATGAGCAACCGGATTTCATATCTTGCCGGATCTGCGATCAGGGAGCATGACAGAGCACCGGCAGGCAGTATTGTAACCCGGGAGAATGAACAATTCTACCTCCTGGAGAATTACGATGCAATGCCCCCGTTCCTGATGAGTATCGTAAGCGACTCCGATCACTGGATGTTCATCTCCAGCAGCGGAGGAATGACCGCCGGGCGAAAAAATTCAGATCATGCGATCTTTCCATATTACACGGATGATAAGATCCACGAGGCATCTGGATCTGCAGGTTCAAAAACAATCCTGCGCATTCACCGGGATGACAGGGTCATATTATGGGAGCCTTTTAACAGAAGTCATGATGGTTTATATGTACTGCAAAGAAATTTGTATAAAAACCTCAAGGGCAACAGCATCTGGTTCGAAGAAATCAACCATGACCTTTCACTGAAGATTGTGATCCGCTGGATGAACAGTGACCGATTTGGCTGGGTCAGGCAAACCGAGGTAAAGAACATTGCTGAAGATCCCGTGCGTGTTGAGATGCTCGACGGCCTGTGTAATATCCTCCCGGCAGGGATCCTGAAGTCTACCCAGGAAACTTTTTCGACGCTGATGGATGCCTATAAGAAAGCTGAACTTCATGAAGCTACCCAAACCGCTATTTTCAGCCTCTCTTCCGTGCCTGTCGACCGACCCGAGCCCAGCGAGGCTCTGACTGCAACAGTGGCATGGAACACGGCAGAACATGTACAGCATGTGCTGCTCGGTGATGTGCAACTGGAAGAATTCAGGATGAAGGGGAAGATCAATACGGAAGCGACCTTGAAAGGAACCCGTTGTTCCTATTTAATTAATAATGAGATCAACCTCGCCGGAGGGGAAACATCGCGTCATATGATCGTTTCTGATACCGGGCTGAGCGCCGGCAATGTGCATGATCTCCTCGCTAATACCGGCCATAATGCCGGTCTGGAAAAGGAGGTGCTGGAGGATGTAAAAGCCGGAAGCCGCAACCTTGAAAGAATGGTTGCTGATGCCGACGGGATCCAGCTGACAGCTGACCGGGAAGCCAATGCGCGTCACTTCTCCAATGTTCTCTTCAACATCATGCGCGGAGGGATATTCCTCGATGATTACAGGGTAAGAATCGAAGACCTGGAAAAGCATGTTAAGACCTTTAACCGGGACACCTATCAACGCTTTAAAAAGTGGTTTGAAGGCCTAGAGGATCCTTCGGATTACAGGGAACTGGTCAGGCTATCAGAGAAGACCGGCAATACTGCACTGCAACGGTTGGTTACCGAATACCTTCCGCTTACATTCAGTCGCAGGCACGGAGATCCGAGCAGACCATGGAACAGGTTTTCTATTGAAGTGAAAAAAGATGACGGCTCCAGGTCTACAGCCTATGAAGGAAACTGGCGGGATATCTTCCAAAACTGGGAAGCACTCGCCTACTCCTACCCGGAATATCTCCAGGGTTTTATATTCAGATTCATCAACGCATCCACCATTGATGGTTACAACCCTTACCGGATCACCAGTGAGGGAATCGACTGGGAGATTTTTGAACCAGAGAATCCCTGGTCTTTCATTGGATACTGGGGAGATCACCAGGTGATCTATCTACTCAAACTTCTTGAATTGCAGGAATCCTTCCATCCCGGCACAGTTTTGACCTGGCTCAATACAAAAATATTTGCCTACGCAGCAGTCCCCTACCGTATTAAACCTTACAGGGAGATCATCAAGAACCCCAACAAGACCATCGATTTTGACACAGCATTACACCAGGAGATCGAGAAGCGTGTAAGAAGAATGGGAGCCGACGGAAAGCTGATCCTTGACAATGACAAAAATATCGTTTACGCTACGCTTGCAGAAAAACTGCTGGTAATGTTGCTGACGAAGCTGAGCAATTTCATCCCCGGAGCCGGGATCTGGATGAATACGCAGCGCCCGGAATGGAACGATGCCAACAATGCACTTGTAGGCAATGGAGTATCAATGGTGACCCTCTTCTACCTGCGGAGATTTCTTTCCTTCGCTTCACAAATATTCAGCGCAGCAGGTGAAAAGGAAATGGAAGTTTCAGAAGAGATCCATACCTTCTTTTCAGAGATAATGGAGATCTTTCAATCCGGAAGCACACTGTTCACCATGGTGAATGACGGAGCAGCACGAAGAAAGATAACAGATCTACTGGGTGAAGCCGGGTCGCGATATCGCGCTGAAGTATACAGTGGACCCTCCGGAGATATCAGTATGATCCGTTCCGGGAAGATCGCTGAATTTGCGCAGATCGCACTGGATGCAATCGATCATACCATCGAAGCGAATAAGCGAAACGACGGTCTTTACCACGCATATAACCTGGTCAGCATTCATGACAAAGAGATCTCTATTGAGCGCCTGCAGGAAATGCTCGAGGGACAGGTAGCATTTCTGGGTTCCGGCAAACCCAATGCAGAAGAAACGATTGAAGTATTAAATGCACTCAGGCACAGCAAGCTCTACAGGGAAGACCAGGACAGTTATATGTTGTATCCCGACAAGCCCTTTGAGTCTTTTCTCGATAAAAACAGCCTCGCTCCGGAGCTTAAGAGGAAATCACCGGCAATTACAAAGCTGTTGAGCGGCGGTGGATATGGTATCATTCACCAGGACAACAGTGGAAAGATCCACTTTAGTGGCCCATTCAGAAATGCCTCTCTGCTTGAAGAGGCGCTGACCAGGCTGGTGAAGCCAGAAGAACCGGGGCTCACTCAAAATGAAATAGCAGAGGTGCTGGAGATCTATGAATCACTCTTCAACCACCATGCCTTTACAGGGCGTTCAGGCAGCTTTTACAAATATGAAGGGCTGGGGTCGATCTACTGGCACATGGTTTCCAAGTTGCAGCTTGTGACGTTTGAGAACATGATGCAGCTGGTAAGAGGGCAGGCTCCTGCTCACCAGGTTGCTGAGATCAGGCGTTATTACAACGAGATCCGGGAGGGTGTTGGTGTACACAAAAACCCTGCAGAATACGGAGCAATCCCCACCGACCCATATTCACATACCCCGTCCATGATGGGTGCCCAGCAGCCCGGCATGACCGGTCAGGTAAAGGAGGATATCATTTCGCGGCTGATGGAGCTGGGAATTGAAATAACAGGGGGTCAGATCCGGATCCATCCGGGACTGATCAGCCCACAAGAGACCGGTGAACAGGATGAACTGTCATTTACCCTGTGTAAGGTCCCTTTCAGGTATATCCGTGGTTCCCGGAAAGGGATCAGGATCTGCCTGGAAGGTGGTGGGAAAAAGGAAGTGAAAGACTACCTGATCGATAGGAAAATTTCAGCGAAGATCTTCAGTCGATCCACTGACATACAGTCAGTTGAAGTCGGGATTTGAACCGCCATTACGCCTGTCACACTCCTCGCTGCCAGGTCCTTACTTCTTCAGGAATTTCTTTGCTACCGTATGCTTGTCTCCATGAACCGTAAGGATATACAACCCCGGGGAAAGACCTTCCAGATCGATCGAAACAAACGTACCATCTGTTCTGCTGCTGATCATGGTCCTGCCACCCGGATCCGAAATGACCACCGCTCCCTGCTGAAGGTCCTCGTCCTGAAGGTCCAGGTACAGACTTGAACCTGCCGGGTTGGGATATATATTCACTGTGGGTACGTACTGATGATCCTTTGTGGAAACGATGGGACTGAACTGGAACCAGTTGAGGTTAAAAGCACCTCCGCTTGCCCGGATCCTGAACAAATATTTTCCCCCGGGAAGATCTACAACGGTCTTTTGCACCTCCCAGTTCTGCCATCCACCTGTATTGGTAAGCACTTCACTCCCCAGGGGTGCAAATGCGCCCGTGCTGTTCTCATAAAAACGAACCGTCGCGCTGTTTCCTCCCACAGCGGTGCGAAGGCTCAGCTGGAACTTCTGGTCTTCGGGAACATAAACCAGGTAGTCGAGGTAATCCCCGTAATCGGCATAGCCCGTATTGAATCCGCCGCTGACATCCTCACATACTTCCAGTACAAAACCGTTGTTCACCTTGAAATCTTCCGCTTCGATACGTGCAGGCAAAGTGGGGAAATAGGCCAGGAAATTTGCCACCGGCATGTCCTGAAAGGATTTCATTTCTTCATCTCCCGAAACAACGGAGGATCCATTATAATCCAGGAAAAATTCACCGTTAAGCGGAAGAATTTCAGCCGGGATGAGGTGGATGATCCGGGAAGATCCTTCAGCGTACTTAACTTCTGAAATTGCTATGTGATCAGAACCATTTGAAAGTGCAAAATCATCGACCGGCAGTACTCCTTGCCCTGCATCTTTATTCAGGTGAAGAAAGAGGTCGTTCCCAAGGCTGCCTGTCTCACAATAGAGGCCGGCAAACTCGGCTTCAGAGGCAGATTTCGTCCCTGTAAACCTGAAATAATTGAGGTTGACCCCTTCTTTGGTAATCCTGATTTTTAGCTTAAATGCTCCTTCGGGCAGCAGGAGGTCATCAAATGTGACCGTCTTCCAGGTTTGCCATCCCCCCGTGGCGGGCAATTGAATGTTCCCGGATACAACCTCCCCGTCAACCTCGAAAACCAGAGAGGCAGTGCCTGATGCCCCTGCATATCGTATTTCGCCATCCACAAGAATCGCTGAATCCGAGTACATTGAATAGACCATCCATTCTCCTGCAGCTGTCCAGCCAACATTATAACCATTTGTCGTGTCCGTATCACTGCATCCCTGGATGTCTACTGCATCGTTCCGGTATGCATAACCCGCATTCCAGGTTGTATAAATATCTGTGTCCCCATGGTAATCTGCAGAATCCGAATCAAGATATGAAGCCCGATTCCTTCCCAGATCATAATCGGTAAAAAATATAATTTCCCCCGGCACAAAAGGACTGCCATGAAAAGGGATGGTCTCCGAAGTAAATGGCTGCCGGAACATTGCATCGATCACATCGTACTGGATCCTGCAATTTTCAAAACGATGGTTTTCAGCCAGTTTCATAACGGCCTCAAATGCCTCCGCGGTATCCATGGGAGATGCCTGTCCCCTCCAGGAGTCAACCATTCGGAGATACTCTTCATTGAATTCGACGTTCAGGATGTTGTTTGGCTCCCCCTTTTTTATCGGCCAGAAAGACCAGCCGATATTGTTCTTTTCGGCAAGTGCAACCAGGTTGGTAAACCATGTATTTGAATTTTCCCCGGTCTCCCCCAGCCAGAGCGGAACATTATAATCCTCCCTGAGCCAGGTGGCATAATCAAGGGAATTGTCATCGTTGTATGACCAGTATTTATGAAAACTGTAGACCATGTTATCATCCCAGGGTGGCACCAGGCCCGAAAAGTCGTTGGCAAACCAGTTTCCCTCAATGAACAGGATATGATTTGTATCAACTGCACGTATTGTATCCGTGATCCGCTGGTAGATCCTCCTTAAAGGGGCGTTATTCGCCTCATCGAATTCCCAGTTGGTCTCGTTGATCAGGTCATATCCCCCGATCCAGGGCTCATCGGCATACCTTTCCGCAAGCTTTCTCCAGACCGCAACGAGCTTGGTTTTGTTGGCATCACTCTCCCACAGTGAAGGCTTTGAAGGATCGTAATCAGAGATGTCGGCATTCTCCCCCTGTCCGCCCGGTGCACCATGCATGTCCAAAATTACATACATCTGGTTATCCGCGCACCATTCCACCAGTGAATCCAGCAATTCAAAACCTGTCTCGAGCCATGTATGCTCACCGGCCACAGGCTCCGCTTCGATCGGCAGGGTAAACCATTTGTAATGAAGGGCGGGCCGAATGGCATTGAATCCCCAAGCTGCCATGGAATCAATATCGGTCCGTGTCATGTGATTCGACAGCCAGGCAGAATAAAAACTATCGGTTTTGGCAACACCGATGGTTTCGATAAGTTTTTCCCTGAAAGCATGCTGGGTTCCGGCCACCCCGGAGGTTTTCATCATGTATCCCTCCTGGATCATCCAGTTCCCTGTGCCCGCACTTCTTATGATAAAATTCTCTCCCGAACCGTCAACGATCCTGTCGTCCTGAGCGTGAAGAAAGCCCTGGCCTGCAATCGTAAGGGGTCCGGCAATCAATAGTAGCGCTGCAATAAAAATGATCTTTACATTCATGGTATCATCCTCCTGTTCTGGGTGAAAATCGTTTTGTTTACAAGGTACACGGAGGCACAGATCAACTTACAAAAACCTCAGCATAAACATATGCAAAAATATACTTTCAGAGCACGCCGGCAATCTGAACATGCATCTATTCACGGGTTGTTGAGTATTTGTTGTAGTGGCAGAACCATCTGCTAAGATGGTGATGTACCGAATTTTCCCTATCTACGGTGTGGTTTTCCTATTTTTGTCCTGGTAATCTTATCCTGAACCCAATGAAAAAACGTATCCTGCTTCCGTTATTCGTTGTACTGGCCGTTTCAGCCCATAGTCAGTGTTATGAACTGATGTGGTCGGACGAATTTGATTATTCGGGGGCACCAGACCCGGTCTACTGGACACATGAGACCGGGGGAGGCGGATTTGGGAACAATGAACTTCAGTACTATACATCAAGCACGGACAATGCCGCAGTGGATACAGGGTATCTCACTATCACGGCAAGAAAAGAGAACTATGGCGGAAGAAGTTATACCTCCGCCAGGCTGATCACAAGGGAGAAATACACTACGATGTATGGAAAAATCGAAGCAAGGATCAGGCTTCCATACGGACAGGGGATCTGGCCGGCATTCTGGATGATGGGTGAAGACATCGGCCAGGTGGGATGGCCGGCATGCGGGGAGATCGATATCCTGGAAATGGTAGGAGGAGTCGGTCGTGATGATGAAGTACACGGAACAGTGCATTGGGATAACAGTGGTGATCATGCATCTTACGGAGGAAGCTATTCACTGGAATCAGGAATATTCGCCGATGATTTCCATCTCTTTTCAGTAGAATGGACCCCCTCTGCAATCAGGTGGTTTGTGGACGGAACACAGTATCATGTGATCAATATTACTGGTGATGAACTCAGTGAGTTCCACCAGGATTTCTTCATCCTTCTGAATCTGGCCGTAGGCGGCAACTGGCCGGGAAGTCCGGACGGGACAACTGTATTTCCCCAATCCATGGATATCGACTTCGTCAGGGTATATAAGAAATCCTCCGATGTCGCCAACCTTGAGATCCGGGGAGATGACACCCTTCCACCCGGAGCACAGGAATCCATTTATGAATTACCATATTCAACTGAGTTGACCTACAACTGGCTGGCCCCGGAGGGAGCAGAAATCATTGAAGGCCAGGGAACAGAGAGGGTCATCCTGAACTGGGGCTGTGATCCTGATACGCTCCGGTGCGAAGTCACTGGCTCTTGTGAATCATATATGCTTGAAAAAGTGATTCAGATAAGTGATGCCCTGCAAGGTCCGATGTTCATTGAGGACAATGAAGAGGAGGTGGTATTCATGGCCCCGGCAATGACCGGCACTCAGTACCAATGGACTGTTCCTGCTGATGCCACGGTGGTTTCAGGGATCAATAACGATACCCTCATCGTAAACTGGGGAGCTACATTCGAACCGGTCAACCTTGAATTATCCGGGACATGTGGTACAAGGAACCTGCAGTTTGACCCAATAAGATTCGGACAATACCCTTTTCCTGAGATCGATCAGCCTCACGCAATACCAGGAACCATTCGGAGTGTAGACTTTGATTATGGCGGAGAGGGGATCGCTTACCACGATGTTTCATCCAGCAATGAAGGTGCTGGGCCAAGGCAGGAATCCCGGGTCGACACAGAATTTAACGACAATGGAAATCCCAATGTGGGATGGATCAGTGACAATGAATGGCTGGAATACACGGTGAGTGTCGATACCCCTAATTGGTATAAGCTTTCGCTTCGTGTAGCGACCGACAATGCTCAGGGCGGACCGTTTTCGGTACTTTTCAATGAGGAAATTATTAAAGATGGAATTACCGTTGATCAAACCGGCGGGTGGGACCAGTTTATCACCATCCCGGTCGGTACTTTTTACCTTACAGAATCAGATACTTTGCTGAAGATTATGTTTGACAAAGGTGGTTTTAACCTGGGTAATATAATATTTACCACAGGCAGGAAGCCAGTTTCAGTGAATAATCATTTGTCCGGACAAATGAAGGTTTTTCCGGTTCCGGCAGGGGAATATATTACTGTTACCGGACTGTCAGACACCTCCCAGATCTGCCTGGTAAATATGAATGGCCAGTTACTCAGAAATTATGGTCAATCAGGAACAGGTGATAAGATCAAAATTGACATCAGCGGGATTGAAAGTGGTATTTACCTGCTCAGGCTGACGAGTCCGTCAGGAAATATGACCTGGTGCAAGCTGGTTAAAAAATAGCACCCTGTCACAAGCAGGAACGAATAGGTAATGAGTCTTAGTTAGTATAGTTTTTTTGTTAGTTAGTTGGTTAGTTAGTTAGTTAGTTAGTTCAAAAAAGAGAGGGTGCCCGGCAATGGACACCCTCTCTTACCTTTAATGCTAACTACCATTACTCGGTATCGATCTTCGTGATGGGCAGGTACCAGTTGGAAGGATCCATCAGCTTCTGCCGAATGAAATCTGCTGTTGCAGCATCTTCATATTTGGCAGCTACCTTGTCGGCCAGGTATGCCGGATCATCTCTTCGGGTCGCGATCCGCACCAGGTCGAACCACCTTTTCCCTTCGAAGGCAAGCTCCATGGCCCGTTCCTGGATGATCAGGTCCTCGATGAAAAGTGTCGGATTGGCCGTATCAGATGCAGGAATCTCCTTAGCCCTCAGGTAGGCACGACCCCTTACGCCAATATTGGGCGACCACTTCACATACCCGGCAGGCCGACTGGCAAGTGAGGACATTCCATTGTTAAGCAAGGTCATGGCCGGATCATGTTGACCTGTACGGTTCAGCGCTTCAGCAAGCATCAGGTGTACGTCGGCCGCCCTGTATAGGATAACATCGGCACTGTGGGGCAATCCATCGTCGATGGAATATTTGTTGATATAGGGAGTTCCGTCTGAAGTTGTGTCTACTGTTGCGCCCATCCCCCTGTAAACGTCTTCCGGGTTCCCATTCTGCTGTACCTGGGAAGCAAATGAATCTATCAGCCATGTAGCTGGCTTTACCATATAATTATACTCTGGATTCATCCACTCCTCGAGGTTGTTCTTCTGACCATCGACAAAAGAATAGGGTACGGCAGAAAATACAGTACCAAACTTATCGGTGGAGTTGATGAATATTTCTCTCCACGAATCCTGTTCGTAGTCATCATCTACCATGAACACCCGCCTGTATGCCGGACCGTCACAGGCATATTTCAGGTATCTCACTGCATTTTCATAGTCTCCTTTCTCCAGGTACAGCTCACCCAGCAGTATATAATGATCGACATCAAAACGGGCAATGTCATCAGGATCGTAATAAGGAAGAAGTTCATTGATCAATTTGTCGATAATCTCTTCCTTGGAAAGATACTCAGGTGGAACACTTGGGTCAAATTCTTCAATATCTGTCGCTATAAGGCCCACTTCTCCATTTAGCTTCGCAAGCATGAAATATGCCCAGCTTCTTAAGGTCACAAGTGAACCTTCATAAGAATACAAACTCAGGGAATCAAAGTCCCTGTCAAGCTCCAGGATCTGGGGCAGGTTGGGAAGGACCTCGTTTACGTTGATGATCAACTTGTAATAATTCGAAGGATCGATATATGGGTTATCGGCTGACAACTCATGCCGGCTGATCTCGATCATGTCTTTATCTGCCCAGTCGGTCACATTCATCTGGTCCGACCGGAGTCCGTCAACGAGCACCTGGTTTTCTGCAATCTCCTGCAGGTAGACAAAACATCCGGCATAGGACAAAAGTGCATCAAGACTTGTTTTGTAATGATCATCAGGGCTTATGCGTCCCCCGATAGTTGTATCGAAAAAATCCTCAGTACAGGACTGGATCAATCCTGACAGGATGATCGTCATGGCCATTAGCAAAGGTAGAGATCTCTTAATATTCATCGTACAGCGTTTTTATAAGCTTAATTGAATTCCAATAATAACTGATCGGGCATGAGGGATCCTTCCGTAATCAATGCCCATAAAATACGGATCATTCAGCAACATCGTCTCCGGATCATATCCCGAATAATTGGTCATTGTAAGCAAGTTGGTCCCAGTAAGGTATATGACCGCTTCCTTGTTCAGACCGAAGAAGCTGCTTGTAAGATAGCTGACTTTCAACTGACTCAGGCGCAGGTAGGAACCATCTTCAATATAGCGATCCGAAAAAACTGTATTCCCGGTGGGATCCCCGATCGAAGCCCTCGGAATGTCCGACCCTGTATTGGTGTCTGTCCACCGGTCGAGTACCAGCGTACTCTGGTTGGCATAGCTGTCCATTGAAGTTGCCTGGTGCCGCACATAATTGTAAATGTCGTTCCCGAGAGAATAGGTAAGCAGTGCTGAGAACTCAAGGCGGTTCACCTTCAATGCCGCTGAGAATGAACCGAAAAGATCAGGATTCGGATCACCGATGATCTGCTTATCTGCATCATTGATGATTTGATTGTCATCAATATCCTCAAAGATGACATCTCCGCCATGCATCGGCCGACCATTGGGACCTGTCACCCCGGCAGCATCTGCATCTGATGTATAAACTCCAAGTGCACGGTACCCGTAAAATGAATTGACCGGGTTTCCTACGGCTGTAACATATTCCGCACCAAAAACTTCCCTGGTCAGGAATTCTGTCCCCGGATCAATGAAATTAAGTGCTGTAACCTCGTTGTTCTGCTTCGTCACTGTTGCCTGGAGCAGCAGGCTGGAATTTCCGAGGAAAAACCGTGCATCTGCACCGACTTCTATTCCGGAAAGAGAGAGGGCTCCGCCGTTGTCATAATAATTGGTGAATCCGAAATTATACGGGAGTTGCTGGTTGATGATCAGGTTGTTCACACTGGACATGTAGTAATCCACATGAATATTAACTGCCCTTTTTGCAATCGAGATATCCACTCCTGTATTGATGGTGGATTTCTTTTCAGCTTCGAGGTCTTCATTTGGTGTATAATCAAGTACAGATACACCGATGTTGTTGTACCTGCGTCCCGTATAGGTGAATTTCGATTGATTATAAATATTGCTGAACATGTTCCCTGTATTCGACCATGAGGCCCGCAGCTTCATGTCATTGAGCCAGGTGGCGTTCTTTAGGAAATCCATTGAACTCAACCTCCAGGCTCCAAATACGGATGGATAGAAATTGTACCTGTTCTGCTGGTTGAAAGAAGAGGATCCATCATAGGAAAGGGAGGCTCTCAGGTAATATTTATCGCTGATATGGTAAGCGAAATTTCCAAAATAGGAGACCCATTTCAATTCACTGAGCTCTCCAGTGCTGCGCTTCAGGTATTCATATTCTGCACCCTGACCCAGGCTGGTAAAATCATCTGAAGGCGTATTCAGGTCGATCCCGATCGTGTTCTTGTATGTATTTCCCATAACCCGTGCACCGGCTTTCAGATTCAACACCTGGTCACCTGAAAGCGATTTCATATAGTTGATCGTGGTATGATTCTGAAATGACCTGAATTCAGTGACCATGTCCTGCGGACTGTTTCTTGCAGAATCGATCTGGACCACCCCGTTGTCCGGAATAAAAACATTCACGCGGTCATTATTCACACTGGTTCCCACTACATTTGAAAAGGTAAGCTCTGGTGTGATCTCAACATCGACTTTTACCGAGGTGAGCAACTGGAAATTCCTTTCATAATCCTCGTTACCATTTTCAACGAGTGCAAGCGGATTGGTTACGTTAAAGGCACCCACATCGTCGATCGGAAAGAGAATCGTGCCATCGACGCTTCTTTCATTGGGATGCATAAGTGGAGATTTCAGCAGTGCGGATGTGATCGGGTTCCGCTGAACAGTAGGCCCGTTATTTGTCAGGTAGGCATCACTGAGCGATATCTTGGTATGCGGGGTAATCGTTACCTTATTTGTAATATTGATCTGACCGTTTAATCTCAGGTTATATCTTGAATACCGGTATTTGTCAAGCGTTCCTCCATGCCTTAGAAATCCTGAAGAGATGTTGTATGTTGCAATATCATCTCCCCCCTTCAGGAAAAGGTAATATTTTTGAAGGGCAGCAGGTTTGAATATCTCCTGTTGCCAGTCTGTATTGTTATTGTACCGGTAGTATTCGCTCACCGTATTTTCACCATTCAACCATGGGTACATCGCGTTGATCGCGGTATTATCATACCCCTGTGTACCAAGCAGGTTTGTGAAATAGGTCTTGAACTGATCAGCATTCAACACATCGAGTGTTTTGGGCGCCAGGGCGATCCCTCCATACATTTTTACCTGGATAGAGGCACTGGTCTCATCTTTCTGCTCCGTGTTGATGTTCAGGATCCCGGTGGAACCGGCACTTCCAAGCTGCCCTTCTTCAACCCTCAATGTTGATATGTCAACGATGTCCTCGACATCCACCACATCCATGGGATTCAAAAGTTTGCCTTCGAGGACGTAATTATTTGGAAAACTGATTTCGTGGATCATCCCGTCAACAAAAACGAGTGGTTCACTCCTTGCAAATATGGAAGAGACGCCCCGCATGTTCATCCAGGAACTGTGTCCCGGCATCCCGGAATGTTCGATCATGTAGAGTCCGGGCACTTTCCCCTTCAGTGACTGATCAGACGAGGTGGCAGCGGAATGTTCGATATCGCTCCTGGCCAGCACGGTCACACTGTTGGTGGCTTCCTTCAGCGATTCCCTTCCGAATGGAGAGAAGTACACCTCATCGCTGGAGACCTCTCCCCTGGCTGTCAGGTAAAGCAGCATCTCCATTCGTCCATGACTGTATGTTTCCAGTGTATGGTACCCCGGTAAATTTACCAGGAGCTTCTCATTTTCCGAAGGCAGATCGATCGAAAAGGAACCATCCTCACCCGAGGTGGTGAATTTACCCGATGAGGCAATGGACACCACCGCCTGCTGAAGAGGTTCTCCAGACCCTGATTCAAGTACTTTACCATTTAAGGTAAAACCCGTTTCCTGGGCCATAAGCCCGGAGATCCCGGTAAAAATTCCCAGGATGGCGATCGTTATGATCCGGACGGCTCTTTTTAAATTCATCATGAATGCAGTATTTAGTCGTTTTATTTTCATTTTCAGTCGGTCAGCATTCCCGACCGGCCGGGTTCCGGTCTATTTTTTAGGCGTAAACCTTACATAATCCCAGAAGAGTCCTCCTGGTCTGAGGCTCTCAAGTCGTATGGTATGTCTTTTTGTTTCGGTAAATGACACCTCCCCGAAACTGAGTGGACTGCCACCCCAGCTTCCATCCTGCAGGTCCACATCACCGATCCGCTCGCCATCGACATAGACGGCCATCTTGGGATAGCCACCTCCCATGAAGAAGAATCCGGACAGTGTATAGTCACCCTTGGGAATTTTTTGCGTGGTGATCTCGACCTCAAAATGACCGTTCATATTCAGGCAGTCATCATCCATCAGGTTGTGTGCAGGTTTCAGATAATACTGCATGAATTCCCCTTCCCACTTGATGAATTCAAATGTATTCTCACCATCATAAAATCGCTGGTAATAATTCAGGTAATAGGGACCCTGTTGCAGGTCGAAAAAGTCTGTCGTCTGGAAGGTAATGGTCTGCGGATCCGGCAGCTTGTTCTCAAGCAAAGTATTGACCGTATGGATCGCGCCGTTCTTTGCCGGAATATTTGAAAGCTCATAGTAGAACCCTGTATATCCATCATCTGTCGGATTGATCTTGTAGTCTTCATCCACGCGGATGTTCAGGTTGTTGTCAAATGTGATCAGGTAATAGATATCACTGGGAGCCAGGTCATTGAAATAGTGGGTCTCATTCAGGCAGTGGTAGACCATGTACTCGTAAAATCCATTATCAAGGGATGTCAGGTCAGGACTGTCACTGTACCTGTCGACCAGGTCATCCACCGAATTGATCCCGAATCGCTGGAAAAGCGTATCGGGAACTGCAAGCAATGTATAACGGGTCCGCGCCGTGGCTGAACCATATTCAAAATCAATGGTGTTGAGTGTGTCAGAAAGACCCGCTGCTTCCAGTCCGTCCAGGAAGATCGAATATCCGGGGTAGGTGGCAAGTTCTTCCACCACACTACCCGTCACCGGCTCAAGCACATGGTCGATATGATGCACGTACCCGTTCGAAGTTGGGATATCCCTTTTAATAATGATGGCAGTCTTGTTGATCAGTATCTCGATCCCTGAGAATTCTGACGCCACATAATCTCCCAGGCCATTTTTATAGAGCAGTGATCCCTGTCCGATACTTCCGGCTGTGATCTCTCCCTGGAAAAGATGGTTATAAACCAGGTCTTCCAGTTCCTGCTGGTCAATTTCAGTATAAGATGAAACATTCTTCCCTGCATAATAGGCCTGCATGGCTTCATTAGTGGGAAGTAACAATGTAAACGGACCTCTTACCCGCAGGAGGTTTTCCACACCCGTGTAGGCCAGCAGGTCACCGAAGTCACTGAACTGATCAGGATTATTGTAGACATAGTCGGTTATCACCATCTCGGTGGATTTGGTTTCCCACGGCACTACATCATCCCCACACTGCACCATGAACCCCATGATCATTGAAAGAAGAGCGATCTTCAGGGGGGCGCTGTACCAATTTTTTATAGCTCCTGTTGTTTTCATAATTCAATCCTTTCGTCTTTAATTAATTACCTGTCATAAAAAGGATTCTGGACAAGGTTCCTGTTGAACTGTATTTCATCCTGGTAAATGGGCAGGTAATAACTCATCGTATCGATCACCTTGGTGCGCATGATGGCCAGTTCCTGGGCATCACTTGCTTTTCCCAGCAGCACATCCACCAGGCGTTGTTTATCATCGAAGTTGTTCTTTTTGGCGAAGCGCAACAGGTCAAACCAGCGTTTGCCTTCTCCAGCAAACTCACGACCTCGTTCCGTCAGCAACACATTCCTGAAATCATCCAGAGAGAAGGTCGGGATATGGGTCGCTCCTGCCCGTTCGGCAACACTTGTCACCAGGTTGTTTGCCGGTTCAAAGTCCCCAAGTTCTCCAAGTGCTTCAGCCTTCATTAGCAATACATCTGCGTACCTGTAATAGATGAAATTTGCATCTCTCTCGTTTGAAGTCCTCACCGCTGCACCTGCTCCCGACTGGTCGGTACCGCGGTATTTCCAGATGGGACCACGTTTACGTACAAACCTTACATCCGTAGGGATATAGGCGATCTTTTCAACATCGATATTCAGCTGCCCGAGCAGGCTGTAGTATATCGGATTTTCCTGGCCCTCGATATCATCATCGTACTGGATCTCAAATAAACTTTCCTGCCTTGAATTGCCGGGATAATAAAGATCGAACCAGTCTGAGATCGGTTCAAGCGAGAACATACCCGTGTTGATGATCGAATCGCAATAGGCGACACATTCAGTATACTTTTCCTGCCACAGAAGCACATCAGCCAGCAGTGCCTGGATGGCATACCTATTGGCCCTGCCCTTGTAAAAGACAATTTCGTCCCAGAACTGATCGGTATAGGCCAGCGCACTGGCACGTTTCAGATCTTTTACAACCTGGTTGAGCACTACATTTTCCGGGCTTTTAGGCAGGTAGAAATCCACAGTGTCGGAGATGGTGGCCTCCAATACCAACGGCACATCCTTCCATATCCTGACCAGGTAAAAGTAGCTTAGGGAGCGTAAGAACAGCATCTCTGCTTCAATCCCTTCCAGTTCACGATCGGAGAGGGAATTGTCCACCTCCTGCATGATGGGGGCATAATGCATGACCGTATTGGCCAGGTTGATCGTGTTGTAGTAATCGCCCCATCGAACCACCCAGTTCGTGGAGGAGATGTCATTGTTCCCGATCCGGTTATAATCACTGAATTCCCCGGAAGCGACTGAGATGAAATCGGCCCTGACCTCACCCAGGAGGAACGACTTAATGGTCGTCTCGCGCATGGCATCATAGGTGGCAGACAATACCGCCATCACATCTTCCTTCGTCTTCCAGAATTCCTGCTTGATGAGTTCACTTTCGGGCTCAATGTCCAGCCAGTCGTTACACCCGGACTGACCAATGATCATAAGGGCGAAGAGCAGTGGAATGAAGATCCTGAATTTTCTAAATATTGTATTCATAACTTCGTATATTATCCTTTAGATCTGTTAGAATGTGATACTGACTCCCAGTGTATAACGTATACTTGGCGGTGTCCTGCTGAAATCCTTCGGCAGGGAATCGGGGCGCGAAGGAAGCGGAACTTCCGGGTCCTGTCCTGAATAGTTGGTCCATGTATAAACATTGTAACCGGTCAGGTAGACCCTCATCTGCGTCAGGTTCAACTTCCTGGAAACACTCTTCGGGAAGGTGTAGGAGACGGATGCGGACTTGAACCTGATGTAGGATCCATCCTCAACGAACCTGCTGGATCCAAGCCAGTTGAATCCTTCGTTGTGCAATGCTCTCGGCATATCAGTGATGTCACCTGTTGTCCGCCATCTCCAGTTGGTGGCCCGGCTTTGGTTATCATAGGTGTACATGTTCTCGGTATCCATCCTGGTCTGGTTGATCACCTCCTGGCCTATCCTGTAATAGAGAAAGAAATTTACCACGAGTCCCTTGAACTGGATCCTGGGACCGAATCCTCCCATAAAGTCTGGGTTAGTGTCACCCAGGTAGATCAGGTCAAGTTCATCGATCTTGCCGTCAAAGTTACGGTCCTGGTACTGTGCGTCACCGGCTTCAAAAAGATAGGAGGAGGACCCGCCCATGATCATCTGCATTGGTTCAGTCTGACCAAGTTCATACATTACTTCGCCATCGGCATTCCGCACATAAGTCGCTTCTTCCGTAGAATATACACCCAGGTAGTTGTATCCGAAGAATCCGCCGATCGGACTTCCCGGGACGATGGCGATCTTGTAGTTCCCGTTGTCCAGCATATTTCCGTATTCCGTACTGAAATTTTCCGGCAGCTCAAGCACGATGTTCTGGTTGCGGGAGATATTGAAATTGAAACTGAACTTGAAATTCTCTCCGTCCACCACGCGGTAATCCACCATCGCTTCGATCCCCTTGTTCTGCAGTTTTCCGTCGTTCGTATTGTAACTTCCGAAACCGGTACTGCTGGGAATCCCGGTATTCCTCAGGAACAGGTTGTGGGTGGTCTTGTCATAGACATCAAATTCAACATTCAATCTGTTGTTCAGACCATAGAATGAGAATCCGAGATTGATCTGCTCAATATTTTCCCAGCGCAGACCTGTCAGCTCCATGTTATTGGGTCTGACCCCCGGCATTTCCAGGTAAGAGTACTGCGTGCCTGCACCATATGTATTAAAGTAGAGGTAATTGTCGTTTGGAGCATTTCCGGAAATACCCCAGCTTCCGCGAAGACGGAAGTCGTTAATGAAAAATGCATTTTCCAGGAAAGACTCCTCCGAGATCCGCCATGCAAAGGTCGTGGCCGGGAAGATTCCCCAGCGAACTTCGCTGCTGTACTTGGAGTTCCCTTCAAGTTTTGCCCCCAGTGAGAAAATATATTTGTCCTTGAACTTATAGTATGCATTCACAAATGCACCCAGGGACCTGTACTTGGAGGGCCAGGCATACATGTTCCTGTTGTTCTTGTCCCCCACCACCGTGTAATCATATTCTGAGAACGCGTTACTGGTTTCGACGCGAAATCCCCTTGTATTGGACATCTCAGCATCCAGCTGTGCCAGGATCTTCAGATCATGCACGTCGTTGGCAATGGGTGTGTAGATGAATTTGGAGATTGCATATATCGACGATTTGTTGGTAAATTCATTGGTGGCCAGCCGGGTGATGTTATCGTAAAAATTATACCCGATCGCCTTGAACGGCAGGAACTTTTCCATTTTGGAATCAAACACATCCAGTGTGATCGTGGAATTCATCCTGATCTTATCCGTGATCCTGTAGTCCAGGTTGAAACCAGCCCGTAGATTGTCCCTGAAACGTTTGTGCTGACCCAGATTGGCAAAAGCCACCGGGTTGACCATATTGCGTGCAGTTCCCTGGAGGGTGTTCAATGGCGTGAAATACTCGTCATATACATTGTTACTGGTATCGCGCACGAATACAGAAAGGTTTGGCATTTTACGATAGGCCATGGCCCTGAGACTCTTGTTCCCGGAATATTCGCCATCTTCAAAATCATAGTTAGCATCCTGATCGTACCTCGTATAGAGGATGTCACTGGAAAACTTAAGCTTCGAAGAGATCGTATAGTCAAAAGCGGTACCAATGTTCAGTTTTTTCAGTCGTGTACCAATGGTGGTACCTCCTTCATCCTGGTACCCCACGGAGAGCTTGTAACCCGATTTCTCACCACCACCCCGTACTGAAAAGTGGTGTTGCTGTGTAAATGCTTTTCTCGTAATTTCTTCCACCCAGTTGGTGTTCTGTGCGTAATTCCAGTATTCTTCCCAGTCTTTGTCATACGCGATCTGACGAGAATCTGTGTTGGTCTGAAAGAAGTTATTCCGCTCGTCAAGGTTGTAGTGTGACTCCGCAATCAGCCTAGAATATCCTCCTCCGTTGAGCATCGGTATCGGATCCGGTTCATGGGCCCTGGTGAACTTCGTAGTGTATTCAAAGATCGGCTTGGACCGGGTTCCCCGCTTTGTTTTGATCATCAAAACCCCGTTGGAGGCCTTTGAACCCCATATGGCCGTTGCGCCGGCATCTTTCAGTACTTCAATCGATTCAATATCTTCAGGGGCCACATCGATCAGGTTCCCGAATTTTTCAACATCAGCACTCCCGAAATCAAATCCTTCATCGATCTGCGTATCATATGGAATCCCGTTGATCACGATCAGCGGACTGTTCCTGGCGTTCAGTGTGGCCGTACCACGGATCCGGATATTCAGACCAGCGCCCGGGTCACCTGAAACCGCTGAGATGTCGACATTCCCAAGTCGTCCCTGGAGCATTTCCTCTACCGTTGTGGTCATACTTGAATTCAATCCTTCGAATTCGATCCTTGCAACCGAGGTGGCACGGTCCCTGATGGACTGGACACCGTCATTCCCCATTTTCTGTCCGACTATAGTAACAGCATCAAGCTCGAGTGATGACTCTCCAAGATCAAGATCAATGCGTGTCCTGTTATCTACTTCGACGATCTGCTTTTCAAATCCGAGCATGGAATACTGAATGGTTGCGTTTCCTGAACTTACACTGATCACATAGTTACCGTTCAGGTCTGTGATCGTACCGTTGAGGAAACGACCATTCTCATCGATCTCGACGATATTCACCCCCATGAGCGGTTCGTCATACTCCGCATCCATCACTGTTCCGCTCACCACAAATTTCTGGGCAGAAAGATGAACGGCGATCCCAAGGAAGATAATGGTTAGCCAGAGTTTTGGTTGTAGTTTGTTCATAGTCTGATGTTTGAAAGACATACAAAGATTTTCCGTTGATTACACCTACTTGACAGGCTCTGAAAGTAAAACACTATTTATTTTATGCAATGAACCTCCCTCGATAAGCCTGTTGGCATCTGTATGGTCCACGGTCACATCCTGGCCTGACTTGTCGGTTACCATCAGGTTATAGACTGCGTTTGAGAAATCAAGGGGTTCATAAAAGATATCTGAACCAATGATCGTATCCCTCCGTTGTGTTGGTAATGTACCGGAGAATTCTCCATCATCGAAGACAGTTGTTCCTCTTACGAAATGATAATATACAAATTCCTTTAGCTCATCTTCATCAGTCGGAAGCTGTCCTGCAAGCTGTGCATCAGCAATCGCCTGGTTGGTAGGAGCAAAAACCGTCCACTGGTTCAGCTGGTTCATGAAGTTGATCCGTGGGAACAGCACCCCGGGTATTTCGTAATCCGCCTGGATACTGTCGATCAGTGAGAGTGTATCCAGCATAGTTGCAAAATCCGACAGCTCAGGATCGTCCAGGATCAGTTCTGCAGCATTGTACGGGGCCTTGATTGCGTTGTCGATATAGAACAGGTTCCCATTCCTGTCACTCGGGACCTTCTCGTCGACCAGGCAAAGATCTCCTTCTACCTGGTTGCCGCCTCCACGGATCTCGCCATCTTTATAATATACATAATTGTCAGAGGCCATCCGGATAAACCCTTCTCCTATAAAGTCTTCATAGTTCCCGACATAGATGTAATCCTCAACAAATTCCTGGATATCCAGCTGTTCCATTTCATTCCATACGCCGTCTGATCCCCTGATCTCAATAATGATATCACCATCCACCTCGACATGCCGGATTCCATATTCAAGCAGTTCAGCATTGCTCGGCGCAAAAAGGGTCATTGTAATGCTGGGCCGCGTAAGGGTGTTCAGCACTTCCGATTCTTCAAGTGCATAGAGGAAGGTGGTATAATCACGCTGGTAGAACACATCACCAACCACACATGTAAATGCATTGGGTTCCAGCAGGCGGTTCATGAAGTAGATCACACCATTACCGCAGCCACGGGCACCAGCGATGTCTGCATCGATGTCGATCGTGATCTCATCGCCGAGATAATTGATAAAGCGGTCCTCCATTTTCGTAGGCAGATTGAGGTAGGTGTTCAGGTGAGACTGCAGCAGGTATACGAGGAAGAGCTGAGGTACACTGTCAAGTGATGAATACGACTGCAGCACCGTGTTGTCGAGAAATTCCTGTAGCACATTGTCATAAGGTATAAATGCCGTGAAGGAATACAACATCTTTGCTTCTGCTGAACCGGACTCCGGTCCCCACTCATCAGCAAAATCACTGATCTGACTGTAGCTTTTACGGTACCGTCTCTCATTCTCCTCATTGAATCCGGGATTCACATAGTTGGCAAACCGCTGGGCTATGTCATAGAAAAGACCAAATTGATCCTGGTTGTCCCTGAGATAGGTCTCAATGGTCTGCAGAGGCTCTACCACCCTGTCGAGGTAATAGATGAATCCGCTGGAGGTCCTCACCTCAGCCTCAGTAACCATGGCATCGTGCCACTGCGTTCCGCTCCACGAGCTGTTTGGATACATGAAGAGGTAATCCGATCCTGCCGGATCGCCAAAATAGTCCTCGAAAAATTCCGTTGTGAAAAGGGGGATCATGGTGTTCCGACGGTACAGCAGCAACTCCTGGTCCTTGAATTCCGGATTGTACCTGACCGTCTCCTTATACTCCTGCGGTACCGCATAGGTCTCTTTCCTGTGAAACAGGGTACCATATTCTCCCTTCGGATCCTGCAACTCTCCCCAGGCATACTCATACATCAGCTGCTCGCGTGACCTGGGATTGATCAGGATGTGCTGTCCAAAAAGCTCTTCCGCCTCTTTTGTTGTAAGATCATCAACACCACTAATGCCGATCTTGCTGAAATATGCCTCGAAGGCGCTGTCGCTTGGCACAAAAAGCGTGAACAACTGGTTCTCTATGGACACACGATACTCCGCCTTGTCCATCAGGGCAATGAAAATATCATAATTGCCCTCGCTTTCAAGCGTCTCAATATTTGAACCACCCAACCATGGCGGATCTTCATATCTTTCGTGAGGATCGGTACATTGCTTTGTAAATGTTGCCATCACAAGCAACAGGACGCTGCTGAACAGTGTAATTCTTCTCATTTTAGTTTAGTAGTTTGATTAAATTTACAACTGAAATCATCCCCTAAGCAACCTCCAGACTGAAGTATCTTACTCCGGGCCTGATTTCTCTCTCTACTCTAACTCTCTGCAATTCAATTCATCCAGGCTCTCCGGGGAGATCCCGATTGTAAATATTATGCAATATGATTATTTCCGGGCATATAGACTAATTAATGATCACATCTTATACTTAACACCATGGATATAAAACCTCAACAAAAACCATACAAAAATATTCTTAGCTGACTGTATCAGTGTGATTTACAATCATAAAAATTAGATCTGAAACACAACAATTACGAATTGGAATTCTTCAGGGGATCAACTAACTTCGAAACATCACCTCCGAAAAACAGAATAAAGAGAGTATGAAAAGACAGATCATATTTACAGCGCTGCTGCTATCCGCAGCCCTTCTTACGGCTCAGCCGGTTTTTGAGACCATCACCAACATCTCCTATAAAGATGGAGATGCATATACAAAAGAGCGTTGTCTGCTTGACATCCGTACACCGGCCAATCCGGGCAGTTACCCTGTGGTGATCTGGTTCCATGGAGGCGGACTCACAGGCGGGAATAAGTATTTCCCGGGAGAACTGTTGAATGAGGAGATGGTCATGGTGACCGTGAACTACCGTCTTTCCCCCAATGTGGAGGTTACAGCGATCCTTGACGATGCTGCCGCTGCTGTTGCCTGGGTATTCAGGAATATCGCCGGATACAATGGAGACGCAGACCATATCATCGTATCGGGCCATTCAGCAGGTGGATACCTCACCTCCATGGTAGGCCTGGATCCCACATGGTTAAATAAATACGACATAGATGCCAACAGGATCCATGCGCTGTTTCCATTCAGCGGCCATACCATCACCCATTTTACGGTTCGCCAGGAAAGGGATATCCCCGGTACACAGCCGGTAATCGATGCAATGGCACCCCTGTTTCATGTCAGAAAAGATGCGCCTCCGCTCTACCTGATGACAGGTGACCGGGAGCTGGAGATGCTGGGGCGATACGAGGAAAATGCCTATATGTGGAGAATGATGCAGGTGGTCGGCCATACCGGCACCTATCTTTTTGAATTTGACGGACATGACCACGGAGCCATGGTGGCACCAGGCTGCCATGTCCTGCTGGAATACATTGAAGATCTGAAATAATAGTTCACCATCATTTGAAGTTGGCCAACGACATCTGCTGTGTGCGTGCTGATTTGATCGAATAGCTGAAATCCTTGGCAGAATTCTGAGGATTCGGCAATCATGAGTATATTCATGGCCGAAAACCCTTTTCATGAATCATGTGCAGAATTAGAGTGATTGCTCTTCTACCTGCCTGGATCCTCCTCACATTCCAGGCTTCAACTGAAATAAATGCCCAGGAGCAAATACCTGCCACCAGGTTCGTCGAACTTCCCAGGGTCGACGGGATCGTTGATGAGGTCTGGAAGCAAAATGAACCCATCATGCAGTTTTACCAGCGGGAGCCAACCCCAGGGGCCCCGGCCACCGTAAGGACAGAGGTCTGGTTTGGTTATGATGAAACCACGCTTTATGTTGCATTTAAATGCTATTCTGATCCGGATGAGATCACGGCGAAGGAGATGGCCAGGGATGTCGACCTGTCCAATGATGACCGTGTACAACTGATCCTTGATACCTACCAGGATCACAGGAATGCCTACTGGTTCCAGATCGGACCAAGAGGGTCGATCGGTGATGCCATCGTGAGTGAAAACGGGGCGGCATTCAATAAAGCCTGGGACGGGCTCTGGACAGGCAAGGCAAGTATTACCGAAGAAGGATGGGAGGCAGAATTAGCCCTGCCATTCAAGACCCTGAATTTTGATCCGTCCCTGGATAGCTGGGGTGCCAAGTTGATCAGGTACCAGAAATCCAGGGAGGAGACGATCTACTGGCCCGTGGCAAATATCAATGCGCATAAGTTCCAGGTCTCAGATGCCGGAGTTTTAACCGGACTAGAAGGGATCAGCCAGGGAGTCGGACTGGACCTGGTGCCCTATGGTCTCGGCGGTATCAATATAAAAAACACGAAACCGCTGATCAGCCCGGTTCTGAATGGCGGGTTCGAGGCCTACTACAACATCGCCTCCAGCCTGAAAGCAGCCATCACTGTGAATACTGATTTTGCGCAGACTGAAGTCGACCAGCAGGAGATCAACCTTACGCGTTTCAGCCTATTCTACCCCGAAAAAAGGGATTTCTTCCTGGATGGTGCAAACTATTTCAATTTCGGAATAAATGGAGATCGCGAAAATCACTGGAACACGAGAATGATCCCGTTCTTCTCCAGGAGGATCGGACTTGATCAGCAAGGCAACCCCATCCCCGTTCAATACGGTGGTAAGGTCACCGGACAGACCGGAAGATGGAATGTCGGAGCCATGTACATGAAAGACAGGCGAATCGGCTGGACCAATGGTCATTTTGCCGTGACCCGACTGAGCAGGAATATCGGGAAACAATCACAGGCGGGAATGATCTCAACCTACGGCAATTCCCTGTCAGACACCTCCAACTTCCTTGTAGGTTTTGATTTGAAACTGGCTACCTCTGAATTCAGGGGTGATAAAAATATGTCCTTTATTGTATACGGACTCCGGTCTGTGACAAATAATTCGTTCACCAGCAGCAGGGAGCAAAACAGGGACCTCGCATTCGGGGCAGAGCTGGTGTATCCCAATGACATCATCTCCTTCCGGGTCGGTCACATGCAGATACAGGAGAATTTTGTGGCAGGCATCGGTTTTGTGCCCCGACCGGGTGTCAGGCAATCATATGGTGATCTCACACTGGGATACCGGCCTGAAAGATGGGGCATCATGCAGGCCCTCGCAGGGGTAGGCCTTGATCATATCACCGACTTCCGGGGAAACCTGCTTACCCGCGAATGGAAACTGACCCCGGTGAAGTTAAGACTCCTGACAGGGGAAGAACTGCAGTACAGGATCACCGGAACCTTTGAGTTCCTTGATGCGCCGTTCGACCTTTACACCGGCTATATCGTTCCCGGAGGAAACCACCATTTCACCTGGCAGACCATCTCATTCAAAACTGCCAGGAAAAGACAGTTATGGGGTAGTGTGGACTATCGCTTTGGCGAATTTTTCAATGGTACCCGCAGGGAAATCTGGCTGAAATCAGGCTGCCAGGTCATGGTCCCCCTCTTCATTGGCGCAGAGTTGATCAGGAATGACATTTTACTGGAAGGAACCGGTTTCACGGCAAATATCTACCGCATGAACCTGAACATCCTTTTCAGTCCGGATATCACCCTCTACAGCTTTATCCAGTATGACAGTCAGTCCGAAAAGATGGGCTGGCAATCACGTTTCCAGTGGATCATACGACCCGGAAAAGAGGTCTTCCTTGTTTGGAACAGCATTGCCCGGGATCCTTTCGAACGCTATCAGCTTGAAGAGGCAGGCGCCAGGTTCAAAGTCAAGTATACCCTGAGATTCTGATACCACTCTCTTAACTCTCAACTCTTAACTCTTAACTCTTAACTCTCAACTCTTAACTC
>CAKZNC010000143.1 GCA_937129385.1 uncultured Bacteroidota bacterium | reverse complement strand
CACCCACACAGCTGATAAAGCTCACTGATCCGCCAGCCCTTGCGGCGCCCACCGCCTGGTTGGCACCCTTTCCCCCGAAGGTTTGCATAAACTCTCCCCCGGTAATGGTTTCGCCTTTCACCGGCAGGTCTTTCATTTTCATGATGAGATCGATGTTCGTTGATCCGATAACCGTGATTTTTGACATGGGAACTGTTTTAGGTGGTCCGTGCAATAATGATCAATCCGAGTCCGGCAATAAAGAATAGGAACATGCCGGCGAGCATCAGGTTGGTGTTTCTAGAGGCTCCCCTGAATTCTTTCCAGACGAAGACGCCCCAGAGGGCAGCAACGAGTGTTGCACCCTGACCAAGTCCGTATGAAATGGCCGGTCCTGCCTGTCCGACTGCAATGATATTCAGAGTAAACCCTAAGCTCCAGATGGCACCGCCGAGGATGCCGATCATGTGCAGCCGCGAATCTCCTTTTTTGAAATAGTCGGCATATGTCGCCCTCTCCCCGGTAATGGGACGGTACATAAATATGGTATTCCACAGGAAATTGGAAACCACCAGTCCGACTGCAAAGATCACAGAAGCGGTATATGGGGTCAGTTTTCCTGCCTCCGGGGTGTAGAAATCGGTTGCCATTGAGTTGGCCACCAGGAAGTAGAAAAAGCTCATCAGGATACCACCCAGGATGGCCATTACCAGTCCGCGTGTAATCCGTGTATTACTGTCTTTGCTTTTCCTGTTGTATGCGATGGCGTTGATCACGATGGCGGCAACCACAAGTGCTACGCCAATGAAGAGGATCAGTGCGTTGCCTGTTGGATTTGCGATGTAGTTTACAAATACGCCGATCACAAGTGCCAGTCCGATCCCGACAGGGAAGGCCACAGCCATTCCTGCTATCTCGATGGCAACCACGATCAACAGGTTGGCGATGTTGAATATAACTCCTCCGAGGAGTGCTGAGCTGATCGAGCCGGCTTCGGCCTGTCCCAGGTCGTTGAAAAAGCTTCGACCCTCTTCCCCGCTGCTGCCCATTGTGAATGCCAGGAACAGGGAGAGCAGCAGCACTCCGAGTGCGTAGTCCCAATAGAAGAGCTGGAAGGCCCACTTTTTAGAGGCGAGTTTCTGTGTGTTGGCCCAGGATCCCCAGCAGAGCATGGTGATGACGCAGAGCAATACGGCGACCGGATAAGATTCGATGATTACCATGGTAGTTTATTTGTTAGTTGTTGAACGGGACTAAAAATAGTGGATTGACGGGAGAAATGCAAGGTGATTATCTGGCCATGCCATCGTCTGACCGAAGCAGGAGCACGTACCGTTCAGCATACACCATAAAGAACCTGACCGCAACATTTGTGCAGGCCTGATGTATCGGAAGGGCGGACCTTTTCATTTTGCATCAAAAAAAAGGCACCGCATAAAGCGATGCCTTCTCATAGGTCAAGGATAGGTTCCTTTTTCCAGGTTTGTTTGGAGGTCAGATCGCGCTTCCGCCCTTCTCACCGGTACGGATGCGGATACATTCTTCAAGTGGCAGGACGAATATCTTTCCGTCACCGATCTCGCCGCCGTTGTTGTTTTTGGTACGTGCGGCATCGATGATCGTGTTGACGGTCACATCCACAAATTCGTCATTGACGGCGATCTCCATTTTGATCTTGGGGATCAGGTTGGGGATGATCTTTGTTCCACGATAATACTCTTCCTGCTGTTGTTGTCCGTGTCCCGATACTTTGCTAACGGTTATTCTTCCGATTTCCGCTGCGATAAGTGCTTCGCGCACTTCATCGAGTTGTGCTTCACGGATCACTGCGATAATAAGTTTCATATCTGATATTTTTCTGTTACTTAATTAATGGGTAGCTCGTTAATTCGGATTGATCAGGCCATATCCACGTTCGCCGTGATAAGACTGGTCGAGTCCGGCCATTTCGTCCTTTTCGGAAGACCGTATCTTAAAGAGCTTATCCACCACAAAGATCAATACCAGGGTAAGGACTGCCGCGTAGGCGATGGCGATACCGACAGCTGCTGCCTGGACGCCAAATTGCTGCCATACGGTCCATGATCCACCTGCTGCTTCGGCTGCATCGGCCATCCATGAGGGACGGATGAAAAAGGTAAGCGACAGGGCACCAACGATTCCGCCGACACCATGAATTCCGAATGCATCGAGGCTGTCGTCATATCCCAGCTTATTTTTAAAGAGGATGGCGATGTAACAGATTACCGAGGCGAGGGCACCGATGACAAGCGCGCCGCCCGGCTGTACGACACCGGCTGCGGGTGTGATGGCTACGAGTCCGGCCAGGATTCCGGATGCAAATCCCAGTGCAGTCGCTTTGCCCCTGTGTACGCCTTCAATGATCATCCAGACCAGGGCGCCTGAGGCTGCCGCTGCCTGAGTGGCGGTAAGTGCCTGTGCAGTAGAGAGTCCGGACGAAATGCTGCTGCCGGCATTGAAGCCGAACCAACCCACCCAGAGGAGTCCTGCTCCGAGCATGGTGATGACCAGGTTGTTCGGACGAACGGCCTGGTACGGGAAACCCCGCCTTGCACCCATGTAGATCGCAGCAACGAGTCCGCTTACCCCTGCTGAGATATGTACCACGGTTCCGCCTGCAAAATCAATGGCACCATTGGCACCCATGTTGAAGAGGAAGCCATCTTCGGCCCATACCCAGTGACAGAGCGGGTTGTAGATGAACAGGCCCCAAAGAGCTATGAACACCACGTAGGCTTTAAATGATACCCGTTCGGCAAATGCACCTGCAATCAGGGCAGGTGTGATGATGGCAAATTTTCCCTGGAACATGGAGAACACATATTCGGGAACGCCCCCTTCGAGGATCGATTCATCGATTCCCCTCAGGAATACATAATCGGGGTTCCAGCCGAACCATCCCCCCAGCACATTGGGTCCGAAGGCCATGCTGTAGCTGACCGCAACCCAGAGGACACTCATGACCCCCATGGCTGCGAAACTGTGCATGATGGTGCCCAGTACATTCTTGGACCTTACCAGTCCGCCATAAAACATCGCCAGTCCGGGAATCATTAATAGAACCAGGGCGGTGGATGTAAGCATCCAGGCAGTCGCCCCAGTGTCAATACCATTTCCATCAGAAGCTTCGAGGATGGAAAATACTGATAACAACATGATCAGCATAAACAATACTCTTCTTGTGTAAGATCTCATTTTTCTGGTCGTATAGGTTTAATTAAAATTTGTTATGGGCAAAGGTATAAAAAAAGTGGGGGTACATGCTAAAAAACATAAAAAAATTATTAGCACCCCCCTATTTAATAGGGGCATAAAAAGTTCTAAAATATGCATTATTTGGGCGAGGGGGGGGTAGTCAAGGGGATGCAAAAAAAATGCAGGAACGAATGTGCGTCCCTGCATTTATATATCTGTGTGGCCGGATCTGTCAGCCAAACCGTTTTTTTGCCTCTTCGAGAATGGCGATGGTGGCCGTTGCGCCCACACGGGTGGTGCCTGTTTCCATTACTTCCAGGAAATAGTCCAGGTCCCTGACCCCGCCGGCTGCTTTGACCTTTACATCCTCACCGGCATGTTTGCGCATGAGGTTGAGGTGATCGATGGTTGCCCCCTTGTAGTTGTAATCTCCGTTCTCCTGCTTGACGAAACCAAAACCCGAGGAAGTTTTCACGTAGTCGCATCCTGTCTTCGTACACAGTTCACACAATTTGATGATATAGGAGTCGTCGGGCATGTAATCATTTTCGAAGATCACCTTGAGGATGGCATTGTTGCGTTTTGTGACCGCAACCACAGCTGCCAGCTCCTCCTCCACGTAGTCCCAGTCTTTTTGCAGCGCTTTGCCGATATTGATCACCATGTCGATCTCCGTGGCTCCATTTTGGAGTGCGATCTCGGTCTCGAAGACCTTCACATTGGTCGCGCTGTTTCCGTGCGGAAAGCCGATCACGCAGCCTACTTCGACATCCGAGCCTTTCAGGATTTCTGCGGCTTCCTTCACCGCATAAGGTTTCACACACACCGATGCAACATCATGGTCGAGGGCCACCTGGCACTCTTTCCTGAGTTTCTCATCATCGAAGGTCGGGTGGAGGATCGAGTGATCGATCATTTTGGCAATCTGTTTTACTTTATCCATTTTATATGAGGTTTGTTAGTTACTGCCGGCAAAGATAAGAACAATTCACATTCCATGAGATTTGTCTTTGGCCGGGGTAATTTCCCCGGACTGAGCACCTATCTGCCGGTTCACCTAATAATTTATGCTGAACGAGCGTGCTATCCGGCGCACCGGCCCGACACATTAAATTGCCGGGAGAACAGCAGCTGGCACCTATCTATAAGGCCTGAGTGCATCCAGCATGGCCACGATATTTTCCACCGGCACATTGGCCTGTATATTATGGACCGTATTGAACACGAATCCGCCATCTTTGCCGAATACATCGCATGCATGTTTCACCTGGTCGGCCACCTCTTCCGGTTTACCGAATGGCAGGACCACCTGGGTGTCGACTCCGCCTCCCCAGAACACCAGGTCACGGCCGAACTCTTTTTTCAGCACTTCCGGATCCATATCTTTCGCGTTGATCTGCACAGGGTTGATGATGTCAAACCCTGCCTCGATAAACGCTTTCATGAAGGGTTTCACCGCCCCGCAGGAGTGTTTGAAGGTCTTCCAGGAGGTGTGGGTATGGATCCAGTCGTTGATCTTTTTATAGTAGGGGGCATACAGACTGTTAAAGGTATCCACGTCACAAAACTGGGAATCCTGTGTCCCGAAATCTGTTCCGCAGATAAATGTGGCCTGTACCTGGTCACCCACTTTTTCCTTCAGCATTTCCAGGTTCTGCAGTGCGATTTCCGACTGTCCCTCGAAGATACCGTGCACATAATCCTGGCGCATGATGGTGCTCATGTACCATTCCGACACGTCCCGGATGCCACGCGGATCTTTGAGCTGCATGGCGGGGACCAGGGCGATGTCACCGAAAGCCGTACCCCCGAATGTTGCGATGACCCCTTTCCCGGTTGCTGCGGCCTTTTGCGATTCAGCTTCAAAATGGTTGAGATCGTCTTCGTTCATCACGTTGAATTCTTCCAGGTTGTCTTCGACTTTTAGATCTGCCTCGTCAAAAGGTTGCTGCCGGTTCAGGGCATCGAAAAAGTATGAGTCACGTGGCATTTTCGCCGTAGGCGGAACATTGCGGTCTCCCTCCGGGTGGATCAGCAGGTTGCCCTTTTCATCTTCCGAGGTATTGAACATGGCCGGGACGAGCACCTCCTGTCCCCAGAAGGTCTGCATGGAACGCCATCCCTCATTTTCGATCCCGAACATGTTCTTTTTGCCCACCACGCCGATCACATCAATGCCCATGGCCTCCATGAGATCTTCTTCCACTTCGCCCAGCATCTGGTAGGGTTCCCATACTTTCACAGGATGATCTTCAAGGCCGAAGTGGTGGCGCAGGTTCCTAATGGTATTGACATGCATGCCGGTGACGGCGGTTGCTCCCAGGTCGAGGGGCAGGGGGCCTTCTTTATGGTTCAGTGCAAGTTGTAATTTTTCCTTTGATGTCATATAGTTGCGTTTTTTGCAGCGCGCGCCATTGCCCGCAGGTTTTCGGGGGGTGTGAACACGGTGATCTCGCATCCGCCGGAAAGGATGAATCTCCGGTCATGTTCCCTGCTGATCAGCTCCCTTGATGCCGTGTAAAGTGCTTCGGTATTGAAATCCTCCATGCACCGGATATTGGCATCCACCAGCTTGCGATGGTCTGAAGCAAGCTCTCCATAGGTGATCCCGTGGTGCCTGGCGGCGAAGTGCATCAGGATCGGGCGGAAAAGGACTGATTTCCCTGAAGGGCCATTGTCGATCAATTGCTGGAATTCCTGTTTCTTATTCAACATTGGGTTGGGCTGAATTTGCAATAAATGTAACAAAAATTCCTGTCAGCACAGGACCGGGTCGAACAGTCATCCCGTATTTTCCAGGTATCGGTTTGACGATCCCAGGCCAGCCGACTTCTCACCATCAGCCCCACAGACTGACTACAAAAAAGAGGGTGTTCCGGAGTTGTCCGGAACACCCTTATTGAGAGATATTAACCAACTACTTATGAGAAAACTACCAAATTGAACTATAATTTTTTATGAATATTTTCCGTAACAATATGTCCGTCGAACAGCTGAATGATCCTGTGGGCCTTTTCGGCGTCATTGGGTGAGTGCGTCACCATGATGATCGTGGTGCCGTCTTCGTTCAGTTCTGTGAGCAGTGCCATGACCTCAGCACCGTTTGCGGAGTCGAGGTTACCGGTGGGCTCATCGGCAAGGATCAGCTTCGGGTTGGTGACCACTGCACGTGCGATGGCGACACGCTGTTGTTGTCCTCCTGAGAGTTGCTGGGGGAAGTGATTTCTCCTGTGGATGATCTTCATCCGTTCCATCACCTTTTCCACCTTCTGCTTTCTTTCCGAACCTGACATCTTCAGGTAGAGGAGGGGGAGTTCAATGTTTTCATAGACCGTAAGTTCATCGATGAGGTTGAAGCTCTGGAATACGAACCCGATGTTTCCTTTGCGGAGATTTGTCCGTTGCTTTTCTTTCAGTCCGGCAACTTCGGTATCGGCAAATTTATAGGAACCTCCCGAGGGATTGTCCAGCAGTCCGAGGATGTTCAGCAATGTGGATTTCCCACATCCTGAAGGACCCATAATGGCAACAAATTCGCCATCGCGGACTTCAATATTTACTTTGTTCAGGGCAGTTGTTTCCACTTCGTCGGTGCGGAATACCTTTACGAGGTCTACGGTCTTGATCATATTGGTTCAATTAACTGGGTTATTTGCCTGTTGAATAAACAATCCATATGCCAAAAGTTTTAACTGGCACTCGTACAAATATATAGATGTTTTTTAGATTTCTGTGTTCTGTTCAGAATTGCGACGAAGGTGTACGAAATCGGACATTTTCTAGTGAATTTCACTGACCGTGATCTCCCTTGTGATATTCAGTGCGGTGGTCATCGTTTCAAGGTCGGTATAGATCTCCCCGTCTTTTCCCGAATGGTGTCCGCGCCCGATGATCTCCATTGCATTTATATGTTTCCCGTCTTCCAGGTCTACCCTTGTGCGGTATACCAGTGAAGGCTGACAGGAGGTTTTATAGACATCGTCATCCGGGAACTTATTGTTGGTCCAGTATTCATTCCAGTCCCAGGTCTGGTTCACTTCAAACAGGACGTAGAATTGTTTTGGACCGGGTTTGTCCAGCCGGGTGTCGAGGTTGAACGAGATCTGTGGTGTAGCCCCGGTGTAGGCATCTGCGATGGCATGTTCGGGTGTGGGTACGAAGAGTCCGTCTGGCTCTTTCACCCCCCTGCTATGCGACCAGACCGGCAATGCCGCCGGTCGGCGGATCTCATCAGGAAGCCATTTCCCTGATGTAGCATCTCCATGCTGAAAGATCCCCTTGCCCAGTGATTCGGCAACAAATAGGGTTTGAATATAATTTCCATCCAGGTCTTCCACCCAGATGGCCATCAGCGGGTGGTTGTGTGCTTCACCACGGATGTATTCGATCTGAAGGTGGGGTCCGGTACCACCTCGATTTGAGGTGATCTCTTCCGGCACTTCTGTTTCGGGTACCCTGGTACTTTTGCAGCCATGGACCAGGATCATGGTGAAAGCGAGGAGCAGGATCAGCCTTTGTTTGTTCATTGTCATTAAAATTTAATAATTACTCCCAGTGTCGGCAATACAGTTCCCACCTGGGTCTTTTCCCTCTGCATCTGGTATTGCTGTTGTGACAGCGGATCCCCCGGGTTTTGTATTACAGGTCGGCCATCCACGGTTTCCGGTACCAGGAATGAGGACCCGCTGGTTTTGTAATTATACAGATTTTGTACATCAATGTAAAGGTTTAAGGTCAGGAAATCCAGGAACCACTCCTTGTCCACCCGCATATCGAGCTGGTGGAACGGACTGAATCTCTCGCTATTGTATTCAGCATAATCCAGTATTTCCCTCCCTGTATAATCCCAGTTAAGTACAAAGGAGGAAGCCTCGATATCAATGGGGGTATATGGAACGCCGCCCACAAATCTCCATTTGAAGCCGACTTGCCAGTTCCCTTTGAATTTCCTGAACCCGGTCAGGTTCAAAAGATGCCTGTTGTCCCATGCGGTGGGGATCCAGTCCCGGTCGAGTAATTCTGTTCGCAGGGGTTTCGTTTCACTACGCACGTAGGTATAGGAGAGAATGAGGTTGAATCCAAACAGGTCCTTGTTCCTGTAGAGCACTTCTCCCCCGTAGGCCCTGCCTTCCCCGGTTGAGGTTACTGGTTCGCTGCCGAAGAGTCCGAAATCGGCACCTTTGCTGGCGAGGGAGATGGAGTCCCGGAGTGAAAACGGGTATTTACTGTAATCTTTGTAAAATCCTTCGATGCTGAATTTCGATTTGTCATCGGGAAGAAATTCAATGCCCGTCACGTAATGATCTGCCTGGATGTAGGTCAGGTCATTCTGTCTGTTTACCGCCACCCCGTTTTCGTCCTTGTAGCCGAGGGTGGTATAGGCCGGGAGCTGGTGGTACCTCCCGGTATTGAAATTCAGGTAGAGTCCGGTGGTGAGCATATATGATGCAGAAAGCCGGGGTGAGACCTGGTTCAGCAGGTTTTGCATGTGGTCGTTGTAATCATTTGCATCCATACGCAGTCCGAGTGAAACCACGAGTCTTTTTCCCAGGAATTCACGGCTGGCCTGTGCAAAGGCTCCCCATTTGTGCATGTAGAGTTCAGAATTGTAATTGAACTCTACCGGTGTCCCGTTGAAGAAGGACAAAAGGTAGCTGTCGGTTTTATACTTGGCATATTCGTAGTTTGCCCCGGTGATAAGTTTGATCCCGTTGTCGAATCGGGTGGTATTTTCATACCTGAATTTGTTTTCGATCTCATCGGATTCATAGTCCTGCAACAGCAGTGAATCGGTATCATTCCCCAGGTATTTCCTTGCCTTGTTATCCAGGTAGTTCCTGCTCGCCACGAATGTATCAAAACCCTTCTCCCGGAAGTGTTTGTAGACGAGTCCGATCGCATAGCTCCACTGGTCATTTTCGGGCAGGTTGCCAAGGATGTACCTCTGCTGCACAGTTTCGTTTGCATCCAGGTTCAAAGAGTTGATATCGTATGATCCGAGGCTGATCAGCGAGAGTTCATTTTTTTCATTCAGCCTGGATTTGACCTTCAGCTGGTAGTCGTTATATTTTGGCAGGAAAGGGAGCTCCAGCGCTGCAAAGAGAAACTGGAGGTAGGAGCGACGGGCAGAGATCACGTAGGTGGTATTGTCACCGATCGGACCGTCGGCTGTCAGTGCCAGGTCGGAGGCACCGATTGCACCCTTAAAGTTGAACTTCTCCTGGTTGCCATCCACCTGGTACATATCGATCACTGAACTCAGTGCATCGCCCCGGTTGGATGGGAATGCCCCTGAATAGAGGTTCACCTCCCTGAGAAAATCTGCGTTGATGATGCCCACGGGTCCTCCCGAGGCGCCTTGTGTTGCGAAATGGTTGATGTTGGGTATCTCGATCCCGTCGAGGTAGAATGAGTTTTCGCTGGGTCCGCCGCCCCTTACGATGACGTCATTTCGCTGTGCAGGTGTGGAAGCTACCCCGGGATAGGATTGTATCACCTTTGAGATATCGCGGTTTCCGCCCGGTGCTTTTTCGATCTCCTCGATGTTGATCCGTTGCAGGGATACCGGACTTTCCTTGTCACGACGGAAGGGGGATGCCTTCACCACGATTTCATCCAGCTCATAGTTGGCCTCTTCAAGGGGTATTTCGATGTATACTTTGCCAGCGTTGGTTACCTGGATGGCCTCAGAAATATAATTTTCAAAACCGACCGAGGAGACCCGGAGTTCCACGAATCCCGGCTCCAACCCCGTAAAGAGAAATTTTCCGTCCAGGTCGCTGATCGAACCGATGTTTGTGCCGAAGACGGCAATGGAGGCAAACTCCACCGGTTCATTGTTCTTGGCATTGTAAACGCGCCCCTCAATGGTACCATTCTGACCGTAGACATAAGTGCCGGTCAGGAGCATTGCCAGAACGAATATAATTGTAAAGCGTTTCATGTTTTTGTGTTCAGAATACAAGCATTTGATTTGACTGAACGGTTAACACGGAACCGTTATTTTTGTTCAACAAAATGTTTATAAAATAGTAAAATAAATTAAACAAAAAGACTCTAAAAGTTCCTTTTAATGTGTTTAAAGTGGAATTTGGTCCCAATTAAGAAACGGATATTCATTTTTTAGTTTCCTGGTCTTATCCTCCAGCTGAGAGCGAAATTTCCGGTATTTTTCGGTTCCGAAATGGAGCGGTCGGTGCTGCAGTCCGCGCAGCACAGGTTCAAGCTTGTCGATGGCCTCGTTGGCCTCTTTATCGAGGCAGTTTTTCCTGAACAGTTCCCAGATGTAATCGATGGCCTGGTCATTTGGATGGACGAGGTCCGCCGCGTAATACCTGTAATCCCTTAAATCATCGGTCATGATCTCATACGCGGGGAAATAGCCACATTTTTTCGGATCTGAGTGTATGATCTCCCGGATGGCCAGCAAAAGTGTTGCCTTACTGCGCTGGTTTTCCGCCAGTCCGTCTTTGGTATGCCTGACCGGGCTGACGGTGAATAATATTTTGAGTTTGGGATGGGCCGATCGGAGTTTGTCGAGCAGGGGTGCCATTTCCGAGACGATCTCTTCAACAGACAGCATCTTTCTCTGGAAGGCGCTTGCCGGGATTTTATGGCAGTTATTGACCACGCGGCCCTGTTCCTGGTGGGTGTATACGAAAGCGGTGCCAAAGGTCAGGATCAGCGTTCCCGCATCATTCAGCACAGACCTGGCCTTCGCAAATTCTGCATTGATGTTTTCCAGGACCTTCTCGGGGGAGGGATCAGAAAATTTGGTATAATGATCGAATGAGAACCACAGTTCATCGTGGAAATCGAGATCGTTCCTGGTATAGGCGTCTTTTTGGAGCAATGCATCCAGTGCATTTTTGATGCTCAGGGGGTTGTAGATAACGCCGAAGGGGTTGACCGATACATTGAACAGGTAATTTTGCAGTTTTTTCCCGATATTGTCTGTGAAGCAGGAGCCGAGCATCAGTATGGGCTGGTGATATCCTGTGCGGAAGATCTCTTCTTTGAATTGTATTTCCGTCCTTGTCTTCATATCCACCGGATCTATTCTGCCAGCTTATGTTTTTTCAGCCACTCCATGATGGTTTCGAACACCTCGTCCCTGACCGTTTCGTGATGCAGTTCATGGCAGGCGCCTTTGAAGAGTGTTAGCTGCGTGCGGTCGCTGGTGTTCATCACATACTCTTCACTGGTCCTTGCCGAGGTGATCCGGTCGCCGGTTCCGTGCATGATCAGGAACGGGCAATTGATCTTGTAGACGTTTCTCAAAGCTGTATTGCCGGCCTCGAAAACAGATTTTACAAGACCCAGGCTGATCTTGTCATGTACGAGGGGGTCGTCGGTATATTTTTTCACCTCTTCCGGGTCGGAGGAGATATCTTTCGGATCCAGCCGGTTCCCGACTGTTAGTCCGGGCACAAGGCTGATCAACGGCTGGTAGAGCATCAGTTCGGTTTTGGAAGGGGAATTGACGAGTTTCAGCCAGGGGGAGGAGGCGATGAGGGCATCGGCGGTGAAGGTGGTGCTGATCACGTAGTTGATGGCGACGACTCCACCCAGGCTGTGTCCGTAGAGGATCACCGGTTTTTCCGGGTATCTGCTTCTCAGGGATTGTACCATGGTACTTACATCGCGGATCAAAACACTGATATGTTTCGGGTGTCCCCTTTTTCCGTCTGATTTTCCATGTCCCCGCTGGTCGTATGTGTGGAAGGCGAGTCCCCTGGCAGTGAAACGTTCCGCCCAGTGATCCATCCGCCCCCCGTGACTGCCGAGTCCGTGTACATAGAGGATCACTGCCGCCGGTTCTTTTTCGGGGATCCATTCCTGCGTGTAAAGTTGCTTCTTGTCTTCGGTTGTAAAGTAGGAGTGCTTGTACCTGGTCATCTGGTTCTTTTTTCAATTCAGTGAAACCTCTATATTTGGGATACCTTTACTAAGATAGCAAAAATGCAGAAGATAATTCAAAAACAGACAACATCGCATGATGGATTGTATGATATCACTGCTGAGGTGGAGCGGATTGTTGCAGAGAGCGGGGTAAGCTCCGGGCTGGTGAATGTTTACGTCCAGGGTGCCACGGCCGGGATCATGATCCAGGAGAACTGGGACCAGTCGGTGCAAAACGATGTGGTCACCCTGTTCAAACAGCTGGTCCCTGCAGGTGTTTGGGAGCATGATGCACAGGACAACAACGGGGATTCACACCTGAAGGCGGGGATCGTCGGACCGCAGGAGACCATACCCATCATCAATGGTGAGATGGGATTGTCCACGTGGCAGAATATTTTTCTTTGTGAGTTTGACGGACCACGTGATCAGAGGAACATTGCAGTAACCATTATACCGGCCTGACCCGGCTTATCAAAGATTCACCTATGAATACCGAAAAAGCTAAAAAAAATGAGCGGCTGATGTCGCTGGATGCCCTCAGGGGTTTTGATATGTTCTGGATCACCGGGGGACACCTGGTGATCGCAGCGCTTGCCGGTCTGACCGGATGGGGCGTGTTCAACTGGCTGGAGAGCCAGATGCATCATGCCGAGTGGCACGGTTTTATGTTCTATGACCTGATCTTCCCGCTGTTCCTCTTTATTTCAGGGGTAACGTGGCCTTTTTCCCTGAGGAAGCGAAGATCCGGCGGGAGGACCATGGGCAGTATTCACGGTCACATGATTCAACGAATGTTGTTGCTGGTCTTTTTTGGTATGATCTATAACGGATTGCTGAAGTTTGATTTTGAGCACATGCGCTATGCTTCGGTCCTGGCCAGGATCGGTATCGCCTGGTTTTTTGCCGCACTGATCGTTACCCACACGAAACCCGTATGGTGGCATGCATTTTTTGCTGGGATCCTGCTGTCGTACTGGGCCATGCTGGCACTGATCCCTGTACCCGGACATGGTGCTGGCGACTATAGCATGGAGGGCAGCCTGGTGGGGCATATCGACAGGCTGTTGCTGCCTGGGAAACTATATAAAACAGTACATGATCCTGAAGGGATCCTCTCAACCTTCCCCGCTATTGCGACGGCGCTGATGGGATCGATCACCGGGAATTTCCTTATGAAGTCCGATATGAAGATCCCCAGGATACGAAAATTCTACTTTATGTTTCTCGCCGGAGCCCTGGTTTTGCTTGCCGGATGGGCCTGGGGCCATGTATTCCCGGTCAATAAGAACCTCTGGACAAGCTCGTTTGTGCTGGTTGCCGGGGGGATTAGCCTGCTTTTTCTTGCAATCTTCTACCTGGTCATCGATATCTGGGAATACAGGGGATGGGCCTTCTTCTTTTCGGTGATCGGCATGAACGCCATCACCATTTATATGCTTCAGGCGGGCATTATCAACTTCTGGGATACGACTGAATTTTTCTTTGCAGGACTTACCGGGAAGATCGGGGGTGAATGGGGAGCTTTCCTGATGGCCTCCGGGTACGTGGCGGTGGTATGGACGTTTTTGTATATTCTGTATAAGAAGAGGATCTTTTTGAGGGTCTGAGGGTTCGCTTCGCTCACGGGGAATTAACCGCAGGGTAGCGCCAAGTAGCGCGGAGTAGATAAAATTTTCGTACTACCACGACGGTTGCCCTTCGACAAGCTCAGGGCGCCAAGTTCAAGTGTCAGGCTGATGGTTGCCCTTCGACAAGCTCAGGGCGCCAAGTTCAAGTGTCAGGCTGATGGTTGCCCTTCGACAAGCTCAG
>CAKZNC010000142.1 GCA_937129385.1 uncultured Bacteroidota bacterium | reverse complement strand
TTCGTACACTTTATGAAAATGCTCCACGTGCCCGCTCTGGTACATGTTAAAATCGAGCCATGCTTCATCGTGGAGTGACCAGGATGAGGAGGTTGCGCCGCGTGGATGATAGGTCATGAGGTTCCTGCCGATGTCGCCTGCCCTGATCCCTTCGGCCATGGCGCGCCAGATCTCCAGCACTTCGAGGTTCGCGATATTGCGGTCGCCGCCGAGGATCCAGACGATGGGTTTGTCCTTGTAGCGTTTGCCCAGGAACTCGCCGTAAACGCGGGCATTTTCGGCATTGAACACTATGGGTCCGGCGCCGGGGTGGGCCGAAAAGACCTTGTCGCCCCAGGTAGGAAGCATCCCGATGAAGAGTCCCAGCTCTTCAGCCTTGTTCACGATGAAATCGACATGTTCAAAGTAGGCCTCGTTGGGCTGGGCGGGATCAAAATCGTTCAGCGGGATCTCACCGTAGGCATTGGGTGTGCGCAGACCATCCTGTTCGGCCAATACCACCGCCTGGATGATGGAGATGCCTTTTTCCTTCCTGTTTTCCAGGTATTCAACGGCCTCTTCCCGGTTGAGCCGGTGGAACAGTTCCCAGGCGGTGTCGCCTATCCAGAGAAACGGGGTGCCGTCGGGATACACCAGGTACCTTGCGTTTTCTGAGACCTGGAGTGACCTGTCATCCTGTTTTACGGGTCCGCAGGATGCCATGAGTACGGCTATGAGTAGAATGCAGGTAATTTGTTTAATCATGGTAGTTATATATGGTATTTTCGCTAAGATATGAAAATCCCGGATACGGAACGATACTGGAATTATTTTCAAAATTTTTGAGAATGTTGAATGGCAAGAGGATAGTTCATTATATTTACTGTTCTAACCAAAACCTGAGTACCAATGAAATTTCACCATTCCATCCTGGCAATTCTTTCTCTCACATTTATTTCCTGTCAGCAGCAACCAGAACCCTGGGCGTTTGAATATCCCGGGGATGATTTTACTGAAGAGGCCCTGCTGGACCTCCGGTATCTGAATGAAGACTATGCGGGGGAACATGGATTCATTGAACTTTCTGAAGACGGTGAATCCTTTATGCGGGAGGATGGGGAACCCATTCGTTTCTGGCCTGTAAATGGTGGTGGGTCTACCCGTGGAATGAGTGACGAGGAATTGGCCTGGCATGCACGATTTCTTGCAAAGCAGGGGGTGAACATGAACAGGTGGCACGGATCCATCAATCCTTCAGGCAAGGGAACGGATATTTTTGATGTAGACACCGCTGAGGTGGAGGCGATCTGGCGGTTCGTGGCTGCGATGAAAAGGGAGGGGATCTATTCGACGATATCGCCTTTCTGGCCGCACAATGGCCACATGGGTGACTGGGTCCCCGAGGAGTGGGGGATTGAGGGCTATTCGGGCACTGATGCATTGTGGGAGGTTTTGTATTTCAATGATCGTCTGAAGGAGGCCTATAAGACATGGGTAAAATATTTATATACGGAGGTCAATCCACATACAGGTGTTGCGCTGAAGGATGAGCCTGCTGTCGGGATCATCCAGATCGAGAACGAGGACGGGGTCTTTTTCTGGACGATGCAGAGCATCAAGCCAGAGCTGAAGGAGCTGGTGGGGGAGTTGTTTGCAGAATGGCTGAAGGAGAAGTATGGTTCGCTGGCTGCTGCTTACCAGGCGTGGGATGGAGAGCGGTTGAGTGGTGACCGTCCATCTGAAGGTGTGCTGGATATATACGGCACCTGGGAGATGGTGCAGGAGGTGTCCGGCGGAAAGGCGGCAAGGCTTGCTGATCAGACTGAATTCTACGCGCACCGTCAGCGCAGTTTCTATGATGATATACATGATTACTACAGGAACGAGCTGGGCTGCAGGCAGCTCATCAATCCGAACAACTGGAAAACCGCCAGTCCGGAAAAACTGGATGACCTGGAACGATATACCTACCTCGGCTGCGAGGTTCCGGCGGTGAACAGGTACTATGCACCCGGACATTTTGGCCAGGACAACGGCTGGCGGATCAACCCCGGTCATTTCTACCAGGGGGAATCGTGCCTGAAGAACCCATTGAAACTGCCGGTGAATGTGAAGCAGGTCGCAGGGAAACCTTTTATGATCACAGAGAGCGGATGGAATCCGCCCCACGTATACCAGAGCGAGGCGCCACCCCTGATCGCTGCATACCAGGCATTGACCGGGCATGATGCCTATTACTGGTTTTACATTACATCGAAGGCCTACATGGAGTTTCCCTATTTTGAATTTACAAAGGACAGCGCAGGGATGTATGCCATGAACAGGTGGACCTATTCCACTCCTGGTGGCATCGCCCAGTTCCCTGCCTATGCGCTGATGTTCAGGAACGGATATATCAGTGAAGGGGAGGTGATGGTTCACGAGGTGCGTGAGCTTGATGCGATGTGGAACCGTGAATCTGCCTTGATCAGTGAGGAAACGAGCTTTGATCCCAACCGTGACCAGTTGGAGGGGATCGTGACTGCTGATGTGAATTCGGAACTCAATCCGTTTGCATTTCTCACCGGGCCTGTTAAGACTACCTATGGAGGGGATCCATCTGAGACCTATGTAAATGATAAACTACCTGAACTGATTGATATGGAGGCGGGCACCGTGGAAAGTGTGACCGGTGAGCTCCTGTTCGATCATGCCAACGGGATTTTCAAATTTGAAAGTGAGAAGGCTGCAGGAGTTTCGGGATTCCTGGGAACCAAGGGTGAATTCGACATGGAGGATATCATGGTGAAAACGACCAACGAATACATCTCCGTTGGTGTTGTTTCCATTGATGAAAAGCCGATCCGGGAGAGTGGGAGACTACTTGTTCAAACCGGTACAACCTACCGGCCCACCGATTGGGAACAGGAGCCGGCCACCTACGAGCGGGAGGGGGATACGCTTTCCGGTTTTACCATCCTGAATACCGGTAAAATGCCCTGGCTGGCACAGCCGACAATGGTGGAACTGACCGTGATGAACCCGGGAATTACCAAAGCGGTATTGCTTGACCTTGCAGGGTACCCGGTTCGTGAACTCAATCTGAAGAGGAAGAGTGACCGGGTGGTTGTGGAGCTTCCCCCTGAGAGTTTGTACGTAGTGTTAATGTAACAGTATTATTTTTCGAAGAAACCATTTTTACCATGAAGAAGTTATTTCCAATATTGATGGTCCTCGGGTTCGTGGCAACCTCTTGCGGGGAGAGGACAGGGCAGGATGCCGAGCGACCCAATATTATCCTGATCATGACCGATGATGTCACTTTTGATCACTGGAGTGCCTATGGAGGGAATTTTCCCACGCCACATATTGAACACCTGGCCACTGCCGGGATGTTGTTCCACCAGGCTTATACCACTTCTGCGGCATGCACACCAAGCAGGTACTCGATCATGACCGGACAGTATCCGGGTAGGTGTAAGGCAGATGAATTCCTGGATAAAAATCCGGAAAATCAACCCTATGTGATTGCCTGGAATACCCCGATCACGGAAGATAACATGACGCTTCATGAGGTGATGAACCAGGCAGGGTATGAGACGGGATATATTGGAAAGTTCCATATTGGGGAATTGGGTTTTGAACGTCCGGGTGTCAATCCGGACATCCCCGTTATTGATCCGGATCTCTCTCCTGATACGGATGAGGCGGATAGCCTTTTGCGAATCTACCAGAAGGTGGTTTCGGAGCGGGTGAAGGAGCTGACGGGAGCCGGATATGCCGGTGCCATTCAGTGGGCAAACCCTGAGACCCTGCCACTGAAGGCCATCAAGCATCACAACCTGGAATACCAGGTTTGGGGAACCAGGAATTTTTTCCAATCATTGACAGGCGAAAAACCATTTTTCCTGACGATCAACTCTACTGCGTTGCACGGGCCAAATATCTTTGCGGATCTTCAGAATACCAGTCCGGTATATTCTGCAGAAGGCAGGATCGATGCACTACAGCATATCATGCCTTCGCGGAGTTCCATCTTTGAGCGATTGGCTGATCTTGGATATAAATATGGTGAAGGTGTGCCAGATCATGTCAACCATTACCTTGCCGGGAAGATATGGATGGATGACCAGTTGGGTGCGATCATGAAGATGCTCAGGGAATATGGACTGGATGAAAATACACTTGTTATTTACACGGCCGATCACAATATCGAACCGGGCAAGTCCACGATTTATAACCGGGGAGTAAATGTACCTTTCCTGGCGTGGTGGCCGGGGAAGATCAAACCGGGGAGCCAGAGTTACGATCATGTGCAGTTCATTGATTTCCTGCCCACTTTTGCTGAACTGGCCGGTGTTGAGGTTGATACTGATGAAATTGTGGATGGAAAGAGTTTTGCAGGTGTCCTTGACGGTCCCCAGCTGATCGATGACCGGGTGCTTTATTTTGAAGAGGGGTATACGCGCGGTGTTACCAATGGAAAATATAAATACATTGCCATGCGATTCCCGGAGCCGGTGCTGGATAGCCTGGAGGCCAGGATCACGAATACCATCTCACACATGGGAAGTAAGCGGGCGTACCATGCTTCCATTGCCATGGAGTATTACCCGGCTTTCTTTGATGCGGATCAGTTGTATGACCTGGAGAAGGATCCGTATGAGCAAAACAATCTTGCCGGGGATCCGAAGTATGCAGATGAACTTGCTGAGATGAAGAAGCAGCTGGATGCAATACTTGCCACTTTTGATCACCCGTTTGACCTCGGGGCGAATGGGTTTGCCGATGAAGCATATTACCGGGAAGCTGCTGAGGCAGCGATGGCAATCGGGACGGGTTGGATTCCTTGGTGGAACCGGGAGATTGATTTTCCGCCGTCAGAGTAAAAGACTCGCATTCGCTCGTCTTGTTTTAACCGCAGAGATACGAGGAGTTTACGCAGAGCAAGGCGTTATTTCGACGCAATAGGACTGCCATTCGACAAGCTCATGGCCCCCAGGACTTGATTAATGCATACGACAGTCGACTGAGGACTGCCGACTGGCTATCTCACTCTGTACGAAGCCGTCGCCAGAAATAGATCATTGCTGCGATGGAAACGGTCCCGGTTGCCATAAAGATGAATCCTGTCTGAGTCTCTCCATAGAGGAAAGTACCGATAGAGAAGAGGATGCTGTATATGGATGCTGCTCCGAAAACCATGGCCAGGATCCCGGTGGGCACGTCCCATTTCAGGTCTTTTTCCTTCACAAGTTCCACACCCTCATCTTCAGCCTTCTGTATTACCTTTTTCCAACCGGGTCCGCCTGGCTTGATCTTGCGGTAGAAACTTCGGAGGATATCATCATCCACCGGTTTTGTCAACAGTGAGGTGACGATCCAGGAGATGGTCGTGAGGAGCACAATGGAAAGAAATTTAAAAATGTTCCAGGCACTCATGCTGGTTTCGACACCAGCCAGGACGATTTGTCCGTCCCCAAGTTCTTGCATTGCGAAATTCTCCATGAGAATAAAGGTGATGGAGAAGGTGAATGCAGCGATCATGGCCACCAGTTCCGACCATGCGTTGATACGCCACCAGAACCAGCGCATAATGTACAGTAATCCGGTTCCTGCACCGATCATCAGCAGGTACCTGAATACTTGCAAAGCGTTTTTAAGAGAAAGCGCCAGGAGTATGGAAAGAACCATCAGCAATACTGTTGACAGTCGGCCGAAAAGGACACGTTGTTTTTCTGTCGCATCGGGCTTGATGAATCGTCCGTACAGGTCGTTGACCAGGTATGAGGAGGCCCAGTTGATCTGTGAAGCCACCGTTGACATAAATGCAGCTATAAGCGATGCCACCACCAGTCCTAGCAGACCAGCTGGCAGAAATGTCTTCAGCATGGCAGGGTAGGCAAGGTCATGCTTGACAAACTGTGGATTGATATCCGGAAATGCGACCTGCAGTGAATCGAGACTTGGAAATATGATCAATGAACCCAGACCGACTATGATCCACGGCCACGGGCGCAAAGCATAATGAAAAAAGTTGAACAGCATGGTCGCACCTACGGCGTGCTTTTCATTTTTGGCAGAGAGCATTCTTTGCACGACATAGCCACCTCCTCCGGGTTCTGCACCCGGGTACCAAGCGGCCCACCACTGGACGGCAATAGGGATCAGGAAGATGCTGATGAACAGCTCCTTATTACTGGCATCCGGGATCAGTCTGAGTTTATCAGATACGGCCGGATGAGCCATCAGTCCATCCAATCCCCCTATCTCGGGAGATTTTGCAACAAAAACAGCTGCGATTATTGCACCGAATAGAGCAAAAGAGAACTGGAAGAGATCGGTATACAGGATCGATTTCAGACCCCCGAGACCTGAATAGAATACGATGATCACACCCGCGATAATCAATGCGATCGTGGGATTCACCCCGAGCATAACGCTTACGATCTTGATAAATGCCAGGGAGACGCTGGCAATGACCATTACATTAAAGAAAATTCCCAGGTAAACCGCTCTGAATCCGCGCAGGAACTCAGCCATTTTACCGCTGTATCTTAACTCGTAGAACTCATTATCGGTAAGTACCTTTGAACGGTTCCATAATTTTGCATAGACAAAAACCGTGAGCATGCCTGTGAGCAAAAAAGCCCACCATTGCCAGTTGGAGGCCACCCCGCCTGTGCGTACCATGTCTGTTACCAGGTTGGGTGTGTCACAGGAGAAGGTGGTAGCCACCATGGATACACCCAGCAGCCACCAGGGCATATTCCGGCCGGAGAGAAAAAAACTCGCACTGCTTTTGCCGGCACCCCGGGAGGCGAAATAACCGATGCTCAATAGGACGATGAAAAAGATGCCGATGATGATCCAGTCCAGGGAATTCAGTGCCATGAGTTGATCGTTTTAGTTTTAGCTGAGCACAATTTTAATGAAATTATTGATATTTCAATACCCAATCATTAAACAGACTGTCCATTCGCTGCACAACCTCCGGTTGATCACCTGCCAGGTTTGTGGTTTCGGATGGATCAGTATGCATGTTATAGAGGTCCCAGGGTTTGTCCTGACCGTTTTTCACGATCTTCCATTTACCATCGAGGACTGCGCTGCCCCGGGCCCATTGCCAGAAGATAGGTTCTTTCCTTTCGATTGTTTCTCCGCTCAATGCAGGCACCAGGCTTTGTCCGGCCATCGGAAAGACAAAATCACCCTGGGCAGAGTCGGGGTATGCAGCCCCGGTGATGTCAACAAGTGTGGCCATGATATCGATAAAATGACCGGGTGAGGAATTAGACGTGCCCGGCTCACTGATCCTGCCAGGCCAGTAGGCGATCATAGGTGTGCGTATCCCCCCTTCATAACTGTAATTCTTGAATAGCCTGAAGGGAGTGTTCCCCACATTGGCCCAGTCGGGTCCCAGGGATGTCCATCGCGTCATGGAGCCGATGGGACCGCTTCCGGGGATGTTGACCACCTCGGCCGATGCACCGTTGTCGGAAAGGAAGATGACGAGCGTATTTTCTTCCTCGCCGATTTCCCTGACCTTTTTCAATACCCTGCCGATGTTGCGGTCCATGCAGTCAATCATCGCGGCATAGACAGCCATTTTCAGATCTTCCTGCACCTTCACTGAATCAGGATAGCTATTCCAGGGATCATATGTAGGGGCAGACAAGTTAAAATCCTCGTCGATCAATCCCATCTGCATTTGTTTTTCATACCTGGCTTTACGGACAGCTTCGTATCCCTTCATGTAATTGCCCCTGTATTTCTCGATATCCGCCGGCCATGCCTGGAGCGGATCGTGTGGGGCATTGTAAGCGAGGTAGAGAAAGAATGGTTTCTCTTCATCCCTGTATTCCTCTAGCCAATTGATGGCATATCTGGTAAAATAGTCGGTAGTATAGAAGTCCTTGTCGTCCGGGGTATATGGAGCATACATTACACTGTCGATACACCACTTACGGTCACCCCTTTTTTGTGCAGGTTTGCCTTCGCCAGGCCGCTGATGGCCCGGGTTGAAATAGTTGGTGGCACCGTCTTTCAATCCATAATACCTGTCGAAACCCCGGGTCACCGGGTTTTCCATTCCGTGGTGTTTTCCCGACCAGAGGGTACGGTAGCCGGCGGTTTTCAGGACCTCGCCCAGGGTAACTGCATTGGTGAGGGGATGATTGAAACCACGGTCATAATTGCTTTGCTGGGCATAGACACCTGTGACAAGGCAGGCCCTGGAGGGAAAGCACTTGGAAGTATTGTGGATGTTTGTGAATCTTAGCCCGTTTTCTGCGAGGCTGTCCAGGTGAGGTGTTGAAACCTCACTTCCGTAACATCCGATATCGGACCAACCAAGATCATCGGCCAGGATGAGGATGATGTTGGGGAGTTTAACATTTTGCTGTTTTTCAACAGCCGGACGACAGGATTGGAGGATCAATAGAAGGATGATGGAAAAAAATGCCAGGGATCTCATATGTATGATTTTACATGTGAATACTATGGAATGCTAAATAATTTTCTCGTCTCTAATCAGGGGTACATCCAGGAATAAGTTATTTACGTAGTTTATTACGTAATTAACTACGTAAATAATGGTCTATTCCGAAATGTAGCTAAAGTTTTGAAATCGTGCCGTTGGCCCTTGTTTGGTGCCATTGGATGTAGCATACATTCCGAGGAAAACACCTGTGAAACCGCCTGCTGTTTCTGTGGAGATCAGGCGGGTATAGTTGCTGCCGAGTTCAGTGAATTCTTTGCCATCGGCCGACCACGAGAAGGTATAGGATTCCGGATCACCCTTTATTGATAGCCAGACAATACCTCCGTTGTAAGGAACCATTTCCTCCACGTGTTTCATGGTCCCCAGTTTCATGGTGAGGATCACATATTTTTTTCCTGATACTTGCCGGGTGGATACAGCATAATAGTGTTCATTGTTCATGTATGCAGTCAGACCCGCTTCCTGACCATCGGCTGCCAGGCCTGGGTTAAATTTTACCGTACACGTCATCTCCAGGTCTTCCTGCCTGATCCCCATGAAGGTAGGATTGGCAAGGTCGTCAAGTGTGAGAACTGTGCCGGTAAGTATCATCACCTGTTCTGAAGTGTCATGCCTGTAATTGTCCCTGTCAGGATTCCTCAGGTGGGTCCATTCGGGTCCGGGTTTCTCTGCGAAATCATAGGAATTCATTCTTGAAGGTACCTGGGTGGTTCCGGTTTTTGCGAATACATCAATATGCGATACACCATCCCGGTTGATGACGGGCCAGCCCTCTTCATTCCAGTCAACAGGCAGCAGAAAGGTCTCCCGTCCCAGGTGGTGGTGTTTGTTGACATTGCGGACTGCAAGGTGGACCATCCACCATTTGCCGTCAGGATCCTGCACCAGGTCGGCATGCCCCGAATTCTGCACGGGATTGTTGAATGGTTCGTTCCTGTTGGTCAGGATCGGATTGTGTGGACATTCCTCGAAAGGTCCCCATGGATTGTCACTACGGGCCATGGTGACGAAGTGGCCCATCTCCGTACCGCCTTCTGAGATCATGAGGTAGTACATATCACCGATTTTGTAAAGATGCGGACCTTCAGGATATCTGCCGCCCGTTCCTTCCCAAATGAGTTTGTATTCGGTAAGCAGTTCGCCTGTTTTGAGGTCCACTTCCGCCTGGTAGATGCCGGGAGCACTGTTCTCCTCCCATGGTGAGGTGCCTGTATAATAGACCTTTCCATCGTCATCGAAAAAGAGCGAAGGATCGATGTTTTGTTTTTGAATAACCACCGGATCAGACCATTTTCCAAATGGATCATCTGTTATCACAAGAATGTTTTGTCCGCGTGAAACATTGGTGGTAATCATATAAAAAGTACCATCGTGGTATCTGAGCGTGGGGGCAAAGATCCCTCCGGATGGTGCAACCCCTTCCAGGTCAAGTTGGGAGTCCCTGTCAAGCACATTCCCGATCTGTGTCCAGTTCACCAGGTCGGTGGAGTGGTAGAGGGGAACACCGGGAAAATATTCAAATGAGGATGTAACCAGGAAATAGTCGTCACCGACCCTGCAGATGGAGGGGTCGGGATTAAAGCCTTTGATGACCGGGTTCTGGTAGGTGGGTTCTCCGGCAAATTCGTGGGGAGTGCTTTCGGTTCCGTTTACAGCATCCCCACATGAATTGATCAGGATTCCCAGGATGATAATACTTATTGGTGCAGTGAATTTCATGGTAGGCAGTTATTAGTATTATAGCTTTGGCCAGTTGTATTGAAAAACAGGAGTGTATTATTCAATCGGTGCTTCGGTTGGGGGTACAAATCCCTCTTCGATCATGTTGATCATTCCCAGCAGGGCGCCCCAGTGATAGAAGTGATCACTTCGCCAGGAGGGAGGTCCCCCGGTTTCCGCATTGTAGTTTTCTCTTACATAGCCACGGTCGAGCCACTCTTTCATAAGCAGTTTCCTGGATTTTTCACTCAGGTCCTTCTTTGCCTGCGGGAGATTATAATTCCTCAACCCATAATAGACCAGGAAGTTCATGGGTGCCCAGATGCTGCCACGCCAGTAGTCCTCACCTGTATAGGCTGAGTCGTTCCTGGCGATAGAGGGCATGATAAAATCACCCCAGAATTCATCGGGATTGTAAAAATGTTCCTTGATCATCCTTTCGGCCTGTTCATGTGTAGCAGCCTCAGCGATCAGGGCATAAAAATTGGTGGGGGAGATTCGTTTGCTCAGTTCCCCGGTGTCGGTTCTTTTATTGAGAAACATGCCGGTTTCTTCATCCCACATGGTCTGCAGCTTTTCCCTGTAGTACTGCGCACGTTGTTTCAATTCAGTCTCATCTTCCAGTCTGCCGAGAATAGCAGCCATTTCGGAGAGTGCCTCACAGTCTCCGACATACAGCCCCATCAGACCGACATCCCCCAGCAGCATCATATGAAGGGTTGTATCAAACGGCACTCCGTCATACATGGGTGAATTATCCAGTCCTGATTCATAGCTGGCTCCCTGGAATTCATTCTGGATATTGTCCCTCCTGTCACCTGTTGGCGATTCAAAAGGGGTGGATCCCCAGGCAAGGTACCCATCCTGGTCGCGGTTTTCTGGCCACCAGCGGTTCCATTCAAGGAGCTGATCGAAGGTTTTCTCCAGGAACCATTTTTCAGGGTGTGCCTTGTAGATCTCTTTTACCATCATTCCACCCACAGGGGGTTGTGACCGGTCGCGGCTTGCGCGGTTAAACGGACCGATATAATTTGGAACAAACCCGAATTCATCCACATAGTTGCACATCTCAATAGCTTCACTGTACGCCAGTTCCTTGCTGCGCATGGTCTGCATGTAGGCCACGAAGAAATTGTCCCAGCAAAAACGTATCCATCCGCCGGGCTTTGATTGTCCCCATCCGTAAGACCATGGTCTTGAAACCGGGATCACCGGTTGTCCGTTCACATGGTCATACACAACAGTCCAGTTGATCACATTCTGAATGGCATTGAAAGACTCAGCATAATCTCCATAGTTCTCTATATCGGCCTTCCATTCAGCGAGCGACCTGTCGATCCATTTGTCGATCTGTTCCGTGGAGATGGACTTGCCGCAGGTGATATAGACTCTCTCGTTCAATTTTGCCGCAATTCCTTCATCCCCGTATTTGAAAGCATCCTCACCCTGTATTATAGTTTGGAAAGCTTTTCCATTTGCGCTTGCAGTGATAGACCGGTCATCTATTTCAATTTCACCTTGCTGGTTATAGAAAAATTCATTTTTAACAATTAGCAGATCACCATCATTTATCCCTTCGTCATTCCTGGTCACCCTGATATATTGGTCATCCCCTTCTGTAACAGTTTGAACACGGATATCGATCCCCTGCCAGTGTAGCATAAAATCTGTAAAAGAGCCATCCGGAGTATGAGCGATGGTCTCCACTTTCTCTGCTCCCTCAGAGCGGTTGCCAGTGAATGCAATTGGAAGTATTTTACCGGACATACCATCACGGATTTGCATCACAAGTCCCAGTTCATCGGGAAGGTATACATGGCTGAGAATACTGCGATTGTCCCAGGTGTTCCATCCCTGGAGCAGGTTTTCCCGGTTCTCCCTTGCAAGTTCCTCAGGAGTTTTTGTTGATTGTGGGGTGTTGTTGCAGGATGTCACAAGGAAAATGCAAACAATAGAGATCCATTTTATTTTCATATTGGGTAAAATGAGATTGCGTTATTATTATAGGTCAAACTTATGAAAAAAGTGCTTTTCCTGTTTGTCAGACAAGGATCATTTTATGCCGGGAATAATTAATATTTGAAATCAGGGATTCCTGCAGCTGTCCTAAAAGCAAAAGGAGTCAGTATTATTCACGTTTAAAGATGCCGGCGAAACCATTTATTCATCTGCCGTAACTCCCATTTGCGGCCTTTCACTTATCTCGAGGATTGTTTTTTCGATTTTTGTGAGGGCCTCAGTCAGGTCTGCCTCAGGCGCAATTGTATTGTAGTCACCCCAAAAACCGGGATCGTAGGCAAAGTTCTCTTCGGACATAATTGAGGAAGCTTTGATCTGCTCGCCCAGTTTGATCTCCGGCGGATTTCCCGGATCCATCGCGGTGATCGCCATCTCCAGACTAACACTGTATTTTGATGCGATCCATTCACGCTTTTTCCTCACCTTGAATTTCACATCTCCCTGCACCATTGCAAGATGGTATCCCTGGTCCGAATCGCTGTATTCCACGTGGTATTTTGCACTTACCGGTCTGATTTTCACCCTCCTGCTTTTCTTGGCAACGAACATCTCTGCTTCGCGTCCCAGTCTGACCGGATCATATTCGAAATCTGCAGCCAGGATGGCGAGGTTCTCCCGGTCGATATAGAGATCACCCCTGAAAAGGGTCTCATCGATATTCTCTTTTTGCTGGAATGAGATCACATAGACAAGTTGGTCTTTGAATGATACTACATCGGAAAAGTGGAGGTTGTATGCCAGCTTAAAATCATTTGTAAGAAAACCGGGAGGATGGTTAATGATATCGAGTTTTAAAAGTGTATTGAGTCCCGAGCGGATCTTGAATACGACTGTGTCTTCCAGTTCAATATTGGTAATTTTCCTTCCTTTCAGTAACCTGGAGCGTTCCGACATGAAAGATTTAGTATAGGGAGCTTTGGCAATTTCGACTACAGCTTCGGAGAAGACCATGCATTTGTCATCCCTGCTTACTCTTTCCCTGTAGTATGCAGTCATTCCTGCCGGTTCATCCAGGTAATTACTGCGTATCTTTTGGATCGATTCGGAGAGCAATTCCACCGGGTCCTGGTAGCGGATGATCACCTCCTGGAGTGAGATAATATTTTTGGTCAGCAATATATCCACGGGCTCATTTGAATCAAGACTGATCGGGATATATTGATTTTTATATCCGATAAAGGATGTGACAAGGATGGGGTTTGCAAGTGTGTCAGGAATACGTAAAACGAAGCTTCCGTCTTCATTGGAGATGGTGCCAAAGTAGGTATCCATCAGGCCGACGGTTGCAAAGGGGAGAGGCTTTTCCGTTCGCTGGTCCCTGATCATCCCGCGCACCTCCAGTGTTTTTGAAGGAGTGCTGGAGGTGTCGGCAGCGATTTTCCTGACAATTGCCGTCTCGGGGTAGATCACGATATTGTTATTTATGATCCTGAAGGAGAGGCCTGATTTTTGGAACAGCGTGTCAATGGCCTGTTTGATTGTCACATCTTTCAGGTTCATGGTAATTCTTTTCCTGCTGTCGATCAGCCTGGAATCAAATGTGAAATAGAAGCCACACTGGGAGGTCAGGTCGTCCAGGACATTGTGGAGGGGTTTATTTGAGGCCCTGACGGATACTTTGAAATTTTCAACCGACTGGGCATGTGTGCTGGAGTTTAGCACAGGAAGCAACAGCAACAGCAAAATCGTTGCGATACTGTACCTTCCTGTCCGCATCTTCATACACGCTTAATTTGATTTCAAAAAATAGTCTTTGCCGTCTTTTTCGTATTGCATATCTAACGCAGTACAGATCGTATTTAGTATTGCGTCGAATGACTGGTCGTTGTATGTTGTGGTTAGCCGCATATCGGAAACCGGAAGCTGGTCGGCTTTCACACTGACATGGTAAGCTTTTTCCAGCACATCAAGTATATTTCCCACGGGTTCATCCACGAATTTGAACTCCTTGGTTTTCCATGCCATGTAATTCAGGTCGTCCTGTTCCTTTGACTCAAGCGCGCCATTTGCCATGCAGAGCTGGCCCGGTCCGAGTGTGATGGAATTTTGATCATCTTCAATATCCATCCGGACTTTTCCGGATTCCACGAATACTTCAACACCTTCACGATCCACCTCTTTTACATTAAATGAGGTCCCAAGCACGGTAACCACCACTTTCCCTGTGTTGACACGGAAGGGCCGTTCAGGATCCGACATTACATCGAAGTAACCCTCCCCACGGAGGTTCACATTCCGCTGCATTTCATAATCTTTCCTGTATTCCAGTCTTGATCCCTCATTCAGGAATACCCGACTTCCGTCTGGCAGGTCGACGGTACGAATCCCTTCAGAAGCATTATATTCAATGATGCCTTTCCTGTTATTGGCGTTGTTGACCGAATAGTACACCGAAGGAACTCCCACTGCCAGGACCAGCAGAATCACTGCTGCAATCCGCATCGCATAATTCAGGTTATGCATACGCAGCTGGCGGGTCGGGGTTTCAAGAAGCCCTTCATTTTCAAGTCTTTGATTCAATGATTTCCATGCCTTGCCAGTATCTTTGTACTTTTCTTCAGGGTTGGAATTGAAATCATTCCACGTTTTCTTCATCAGTTCAATATCTTTATTATGTTGATGATCCATCTCCGTATTTATGAGATAGGACCTCCTCTGTTCATCATTCATTTCCCCGGACAAGTATCCGGCCATTTCGTTCCAGTATTTTTTTGTTCTCTTCATGATCAGGCAGTTTCTCTGAATTTCTCAAGTGAAATACGAATTGCCTTAAGCGCTTTGCCCATATTTGCCTCTACGGTTTTTACCGATATTGAAAGCTTATCTGCAATTTCTCGATATTTCATTCCTTCAAACCTACTGAGTTTAAATATCTCGCTGGTCCTTTCGGGAAGACTTTCCAGTGTATAGATCACAGCGGCATTCATTTCCCGGGCATCCATCTCTTCCGAGAGGTCCTCGTGCGTCTCCGGTTCCAGGTATCCTGTCTGCTCCTCAATTGGGAATTCACGTTTGGCTTTCCTGAGGTACATCATTGAATTGTTAAAGACTGATCTGAACAGGTAGCTTTTAATGCTGGCGATGATCTTCAGGTCGGCCCGGTTCTTCCAGACATTATAAAACACATCCTGGACAACCTCCTCTGCAACTTCTGATTTATTCACCAGGCTCTCCGCGTAACTGCACATACCCGGGTAATACTTGTGGAACAGCTGTTCAAATGCAGCAATGTCTCCATTTCGGATCTTTCCAAGTATACGTGTCTCCCTGATAGTCATGCTTTATTAACGGTTAAAAGTGCTGCCTGTAATTGGATGGTTCAATCGGAAAATCAAATTTACAATTTTTTCAGGCAGCACTTTGTATAATTCTATTGTTATGATCAGGGAGCCGGATTGCTCTCGGCGTTCTTCATGAACTTCCTGTTTAATTTTTCAATGGCGTCTTCAATGCTCTGGTCAGGTTCGATGACATTATAGCTTCCCCAGAAATCCTGGTCAAAGAAGACATATACCAGTTCATCAAGTACCTCTGACTTCTTAAATCGCTCTTTCATCGGGATTCTTTCTGGAGCTCTTTCTCCGCGATCTGTGATCGCTATCTCAGACATTGTAAAATACTGTGTTTTAAAAAGCTTTCGGTCCCATTTCACATCGAACTTTACTTCTGCCCTGGCGTAATTGAAGTACCAGGTGTCATCTGTAATGGTATACTTGGCCCTGTAAGCCGCTTTTTCAGGGATCACATTCACACCATAGGGCTTCTTGCGTATGAACATCTCGGCCACTTCGGCCTCGTTTTCCATGTTCAGTTCAAATTCAGCTTCTGAAATTGCCAGCTTCTCCATGTCCACATAGAACTTACCATTATAGAATGGGGTGGTTACATAGGGCTTCTGGTTGAACGAGACGATGTAGTGTAGCCTGTCATTCAGTGAGATTACACCGGTGATATAGAAATTATATACTTTGGTATAATTTTCAGAGAGCAGGATATAGGGATTTTTAACCACATCAAGCAACAGTGTGGTTACAGGTCCGCCCTGTACTTTGAACAGGATGGTATCCATTTTCTCTACGTCCGCACTCTTCCGGCCCTGGATCAATTTCACCTGGTCATACCTGAAGCTATTGGCATAAGGCGCCTTGTAAATATCCACGACAGCTTCGGAAATGGAGACGTAATTCCTTCGCTTCTTGATGGCTTCACGGTAGAATGCAGTCATCATCATATCCGTATTGCTGTAGTTCTCATTAATGTTCTTCAGGATTTCACTGATCAGGTAAGTCGCATCTTCCGCCCTGATGGTTACCTCCTGAAGATTTACAGAGGTAGGCTGGAGCCTGATCATATTGTTGTCGGTGTTCCTGTACTCCTGAATACCTGCGTTGGTGTTCTTATACCCCACGTAAGTGACTTTGATTTCTTTTATCGTGGCTGTTTTTGGCACCTTCAGTGTAAATTCACCTTCAATGTTGGTTACCGTTGCAATACTTCCACCCACACCTTCAACAGTAGCGAAAGGCAGCGGGTCGTTGCTTTCAGCATCGATCACAGTTCCCGTATATACGTTATAACGTATCGTATCGATCGCCTCATCTTCCTCAGCAAAGGCGTATCCGGCCTGTACCTGTGTCATGGCCATCAGCATGAGCACTGTCAGAATTGTGATTTGTTTCATTGATTTCATCATGCAATGTTTTATTGTTATTAAACTTCAGTTTTCATTGTCCTCTCATCATACAGATGCATGAGAACGGAAATACCCTATCTTTGATCGTCAATTTTCAACATTAGGTGAATCCCGGTGTTACAGTGTTTTAATAAAAAGCTTTAGCAGATGAGTAAGAAATGGACGTATAATGATATTCCTTCACAGGAGGGCAGACTTGCAATTGTAACGGGAGCAAACAGTGGATTGGGTTATTTTACCACGAAGGGGCTGGCCGAGAAGGGTTGTGAAGTGATCATGGCCTGCAGGAATATTAGTAAAGGGGCAGATGCAAAGAAAGCACTTCTTAAGGAAAAGCCTGAAATGAAATTGGAGGTGATGGAGCTGGACCTGGCCGATCTTGATTCGGTGCGGGCTTTTGCCGGAAAATTCAGGGAAAAATATAATCAACTGGACCTGCTGATCAATAATGCTGGTCTGATGGCCATTCCAAGGCGCATGACCAGGGACGGTTTTGAGATGCAGTTTGGTGTCAATCACCTTGGACATTTTGCATTAACAGCACTTTTATTTGACATGCTCAGGGCCACAACCGGTTCCAGGATTGTCAGTGTATCCAGTGCAGCACATAAGGTTGGGGAGATCAGGTTTGAAGATATTAACTGGGAAAAAGGATACCAGAAATGGAGAGCATACGGGATGAGCAAGCTTGCCAATATCCATTTTACATATGAACTGGCCGACCGAATTTCTTCGTTGGCAATTGATGTTAAGGTTCTCGCAGCACATCCGGGTTATTCCGATTCCAGCCTGATTGAAAAAGGACCGGAGATGAACGGAAGAAAGATCCTGGTGAAAGCAGTTAAATTTGCAAACAGGATTTTTGCTCAATCGACTGCCATGGGGGCATTGCCTACTTTGTATGCAGCTACTTCAAGTGATGCTCAGCATCTTGGGTATTACGGTCCGGGTGGCCTGGCAGAGATGAGAGGTTATCCACAGAGAGTCTACCCCAGCAGTAAAAAACTAAGCAAGGATGTGCAGGAGCAATTGTGGGATCTTTCTGAATCCATGACTGGAATCAAATTCTTATCGCATAGTTAAAAGCCTTATTATCTGCATGTCTGGCACAGATTTTGTTTTTGATATGAAAGAATCTTAAAACTATCAAAAAATGAAAAAGATATTGTTTGCCCTGTTGCCTGTTTTGCTGCTGGCGACAGGCTGCGGAAGCACATTCAGGGTCTACCAGGACCTGGATACATCAACAGATTTCGGGCAGTACGAGACTTATTCATTCCTGGACTGGACCGAGGGAAATAAGAAAACCATCAACGGCATGGAACGTGAACGGATCCGTGCAGGTTTTGCAAGGGAACTGGAGAAAATGGGATTGACTTACGACGAAGAGAATGCTGATCTCAAGGTGAAGATCACCGTCTATTTCCGTGAGGCTACTCATCCCCAGTATAACTACGGAGGCTATGGCTATTACCGTCCTTATCCCTATCCCTATTACTCCCAGTATCATTATATCGAGCGGGCACTTACCGTGGATATTTTTGATGCGGTGACGCAAAAGCAGGTTTGGTACAGCGCTGCAGTGGGAGAGGTTGGAAGGAGCCCGGAAAGCAGGGCCAGGCATTTGCCCAGGCAGGTAACCGAAATGCTGGAAGGATTGCCGTTGCAGCAGGAACCTGAATAAACTGACACAAAAAACAGTTAAGATCATCTCGTGGAAAATGGGGTGTTTGGTCTGGTTTGGTCGCGCCTTTTGGGCTCTTTTTATATAATTTTTAACTTCTCCGTGTTTCCTTCTCTGCGTGGTAAAACTATGATCTTTTATGCCAACTGAAATTCCAAAGGTGAATTGTTGTATGCATGCCAGGACAGTACCGTGCAATTTCTAAATTACTTTTTTGATTGTATGTGTAAGAGCAAGAGGGTGATATATATGGGTCGTTTTCTTATTTAGAATGATTCTCTCAAGTTGTTAAAATCCTGTTAAGATACCATTCAATTCCTATTTTTGCAGCAAAATTAAACGCTATGAAAAGAATAGGAATACTGGCAATAATGATGCTGTTCGTTGCTTGTGTAAGCGGACAGGACATGAATTCAGGTGAGCGGATGCTGGCGAGCCCTGAGAAGCTTACGATCGGGGGATATGCACAGATCGACTACAATCAGCCATTGTCATCCGGTGAGATCAATAACGGGTTGATGGATGTACACAGACTTGTATTATTGTTTGGTTACAAATTCAGTGACCGTGCTTCATTTGTCACCGAGATTGAGATGGAGCATGTGAAAGAGTTATACGTGGAGCAGGCATACCTGAATTACGAGATACTTCCCTGGCTAAGCTTTCGAAGCGGCCTAATGCTCATCCCCATGGGGATCGTGAATGAGTACCACGAGCCCCCGACATTTAACGGAGTGGAGCGACCGAATCTTGATAAGTACATTGTCCCGACGACCTGGAGGGAAATTGGCGCTGGCTTCACTGGTCACTTCCTGCAGTCAGGCATCACTTACCAGTTGTATCTCGTAAATGGATTCCTTGGAAGTGACGACGGGGCTGCAAAGCTATCCGGTTCTTCGTTGTTTCGATCAGGGCGGCAAAAAGGTGCATCGTCTGTTTTCAGTCAACCCAACCTTGCATTTCGGGTAGGATATACCGGCGTACCCGGACTGAATACCGGTCTTTCAGGGTATTTTGGTCAGACCCAGTCAACACTGTTGGACGGAATTGATAAGGCGGTCCCGGCGGAGATTGCCATGGCTGATTCCAGTCTGACCGGCATCAGGATGATCGGATGGGATGCCAGGTATACTTTCAGAGGATTTGGTCTGCGCGGACAATTAATTGCAGGATCGGTCACAAATACAGAAGAGTATAACCAGTTTCATGGTTCAGATGTCGGCAGCGGCTTCCTGGGGTACTATGCAGAGTTGAGTTATGATCTCCTTCATGCGATTGGATCTACTGATCATGCTTTGATCCTTTTTTTCAGGTATGAAAAGTACAATACACACTGGAAGACCGCAGGAGGTCTGACTGCTGATCCTGCCTATGACAGGACCGACCTAACCCTTGGAATGGGATGGAAGCCGGTACCCGGAGTGATATGCAAACTCGATCACCAATGGTTCATGAATAATGCCGGCGGAACAGCTAACCGCCAGATCAACGCTGGTATTGGAATATGGTTCTAAAAGTAATACCAATGAGATCCCTGATTTACCTGGTTTTTTTCTTCATCCCCTTGATGGATTCCATTGCGGCGGGCCCGGCTGATCTGATACATAAGGTTGCGGAGAAAAGTACAGATAAAAATCTCAATATCAAGGAGTTTTTCCCGGTGGACAGCCTGAAGGAAATGCATAAGGATGACCAGTATTATCAGTTGGTTGAGACCGGAGGAGGCGACCTGGTGGCTTATGCATTCGCTTCCTCTGCTTATGGAAGGTACGAAGCTTTTGATTATTTTATAATTTATGATTTGGAGCTGACCATTATAAAGGTCCAGGTATACAAATACAGGTCGACCCATGGTGGTGCAATTGCAGGGAAACGATGGCTCAGACAGTTTTCGGGCCATAAGGGTGACGAACTTCAATATGGGCAAAATGTCCAGGCTGTTTCCGGAGCAACGATCTCGGGGAATTCAATTGTAAATGATGCCAGGCGTGCTTCCAGGTTAATGGAATCTGCAGAGAAAAAACTCAGCCACTAATCATCGTTCTTTTTTCTTCCTTTAAAGAGAGACAGAAGGTCATTCCTTATAAAGCTGATGAACGATTTATTCAATTCGCTGCTTTGGTCTTTTGGCATGTGGATCAGCTTCTTCAGAAGCTTGTTGTCAATCAACTCAGTGATAAGGAACAATTCACAGAGTGTGATGTACATGTCCTTCAGGTCAAAAGTGTAGAAAGGCCTGATGGTGATGTAATCGAGGGATCCTCCCCAGTATGCATTGTCGATGATATTGGCAAACAGACCGGCCAGGAAAAGGTGGATGAACCCGTTGATCCAGAAACTGTTCCTTTTTCTCCTGGTATAGAAACGCCACACTTCAACAAAGATCAGTCCGACAACTGAAAAGAGAATGATATTAAAGAGGTGGGACCCTTTTTTAAAGTTGAGCAGGACCCACAGGTAGGAGCCGAGTGTATTTTGCGTAGGCTCCAGGTAGAAAACCGGGGGAATAATGGGCCTGGACAGGTTCTCCCAGTCCAGCGAAAAAAGATAGATCTTGATAGACTGGTCGAGTGCCACCAGCAGGAGAAGCATCAGCCAGTTGATCCCTTTTTTAACAGGTACGTATTTTTGTAAAATGGTCCCTGTCATGGCAATAAAGGCCAGTACGAGACCCGGCAGAAGGCTGAATTTCCACAGGTATTCAACCCCGGGGAAATGATGTTTTATAGAAAAGGAGGTCATGTAAACGATCATTACCAATACCCAGATACCCAGAAATATCCCCCCATTACGCAGAATCTGCTTCATTGCTGTTTCAAATTGTTTTAGAACTGCGAAAGTAACCTTTTTTCAAGATCACGTCAACCAAAATCCAATCTTGCTGTTGTATTAGGAGATGAAAACAGCAAATTTATGAGGCGAATGGTATTTATTTTACCCATTCTGTTCCTGGTGACCATGGGAGCAGTTGGGCAGGAACTTGAAAAGGCACCCAAGCAGTACTCTTTCGAACTCGGGTACCGTTATATGCTCTCGAATGAACTTGTCAATGGAGGAGGTACCCACGGAGCCGGTTTCCTCCTGGATTATGCCTGGCAGCTTTCCGGATATACTCCCGAAAGGAATGCGGTCTATTTATCGGTACCCATTGGATATGCTATCATTCCCGATGGTTCTGGAGGGTCCGGACAGCGGATGTTACATTATGGCTGGACGGTTCGGCACATGATCGGCAAGGAAAAGAAAATGCACCCCTTTATGGGATATGCCTTGCTGCTGAACCAGGTTTCTTCGGATGATCGGGATGGCCAGTTATTTGGCCACCAGACACGGTTTGCATTCGGTGTGAATTTAAATTCCGGTGGATTTACGACACCATATATTGCCATGGAGTACAGCATGGCACGACATCCCCAGTTTGATGCCGAAAGCAGCTGGTTGCATTTTGTGGAACTGAAAACGGGATTGCGATTCCAACGAGCGAGGTAGAAAATGGTCGGTTCAACAAATAAAAAACGAAAACTTTACAGGGATGGACTTTTTTATTGAAAAAAGTTCTATTTTTACAGCTCAAACAGGTAAATAATGTTTTTAAGCATACATAATAACTGGTGGTGGCACTTCGATACTTTGTAGCCGAAGCGGACCAGTCGTTATGAAAAATTCAGATCAGGGCTTGCCGTTACGGCAGGCCCTGATTTTTTATAATCAAATTTGAGACATGGAGACAATAAAGATCAAAACTGTTACCAAGACCATCCTGGCAGACATCATAACACCGGTAAGTGTCTTCCTGAAGATACGTGATGTTTTTCCGAATTCCCTTTTGCTGGAGAGCTCGGATTACCACAGCAACCAGAATTCCTATTCATTTATCTGCCTTGACCCGATTGCCGACTTCGAGGTGAGGGAAGACCGGCTAACGGTGAAAATGCCAGGAAGGGAAACAGAGGACATTCAGCTATCCAGCAGAAAAGATGTGGTAAAATTACTGGACGATTTTGTGCACGCTTTCCAACCTTCTCGAGACGGACATGACCAGGTCATCGACGGGGTTTTTGGATACAGTTCATATGATTCGGTACAGTATTTTGAAGATATCACCCTTCATTCTGAACAGCTGGAAGGGGAGAAGATACCTGAGATCAAGTATGGTTTTTATAAATATATCATTGCGATCAATCATTTGAAAAATGAACTGCAGCTGATCGAAAATATGGTGGAAGGCGAGCAATCATCGATCACCTATATTGAAGACCTGATACAAAACAGGAACATTGCCACCTATCACTTTGGAACAAAGGGGGAGGAGCAGACCAACATGACTGATGACGAGTATATGCAGATCGTGGATAAAGGGAAGGAACATTGTTACAGGGGGGATGTATTCCAGATCGTACTTTCAAGGCAGTTTTCCCAGGGGTTTCGGGGTGATGAATTTAACGTCTACAGGGCATTGCGCTCTATCAATCCTTCGCCCTACCTGTTTTATTTTGATTATGGCAGTTTCCGGCTTTTCGGGTCTTCCCCGGAGACCCAGATTGAGGTAAAAGAGGGAAAAGCTTATATCAATCCTATTGCAGGCACATTCAGGCGTACAGGTAATGATGATGAAGATCAGGAACTTGCCAGGAAGCTCGCTGATGATGAGAAGGAGAATGCCGAGCACATCATGCTGGTAGATCTTGCAAGGAATGACCTGAGCAGGACGACTTTAAAAGTGACAGTTGAAAAATACAGGGAGATCCAGTTTTACTCCCATGTAATCCACATGGTCTCCAAAGTTTCAGGAGTATTGAAGCCCGATGCCAACACTGTCAGTATCATGGCAGAGTCATTCCCGGCCGGCACGCTGAGTGGTGCACCAAAATACAAGGCGATGGAACTGATCGACACCTACGAAAAGCAAAGAAGAGGATTTTACGGTGGGACCATAGGGAATATCAGTCTGAACGGAGATATCAATCATGCCATTATGATCAGGTCATTCCTGTCCAAGAACAATACCTTGTATTACCAGGCGGGAGCCGGTATTGTTTCTGAATCTGAACGGAAATCAGAACTGAAGGAGGTGGGAAATAAACTTGCAGCATTGAAATCGGCCATAGGAATGGCCAGCAAATTCTAAAACAGGGATGATGAAAATACTTGTAATCGACAATTATGACTCATTTACCTACAATCTGGTTCAGTATATTGAGCGGATCAGGGGTACTGAAGTGACCGTAGCCAGGAATGATAAGATCACCCTCGGGGAGGTAAAAAGATTTGATAAGATCGTGATCTCACCCGGACCCGGCATACCTGACGAAGCGGGAATCAGTAAAGCGCTGATCGAAACCTACGGAAAAGATAAAGGTATACTTGGCGTTTGCCTCGGTCACCAGGCCATCGCAGAGGTTTATGGAGGGGCCATCAGGAACCTGGACAGGGTTTATCACGGGGTGGCGAGTGACATGAATAAATGTGTACAGGATGAATACCTTTTTAAAGGGGTGCCGGATACATTTGATGCCGGCAGGTATCATTCATGGAACGTCGTCGAGGAATCACTCCCCGACTGCCTGGAGATCACGGTCAGAAGCAAAGAGGGGGAAGTGATGGCCATCCGTCACCGGGAATATGATGTGCGTGGTGTTCAGTTCCATCCCGAATCGGTGCTCACGGAGTATGGGGGAATGATGATCAAGAACTGGATCGATCAGAATAATAAGTAAAGACAGGGAAATATGAAAGAGATTTTATCAAATCTATTCGACCACAAGACACTTTCAAGGGAGGTGGCCAAGGAGGTGTTGACCAATATCGCAACCGGGAAATACAATGATCCGGAGATTGCTGCATTTGTTTCTGTCTACCTGATGCGCGCCATTACCGTGGAGGAATTGTCGGGATTCAGGGACGCCCTGCTTGAATTGTGTATACCTGTCGACCTGGGTGATTTCAATACTGTGGATGTTTGTGGAACTGGTGGCGACGGGAAAAACACTTTCAATATTTCGACGCTTACTGCTTTCGTAGTTGCAGGTGCCGGAGGGAAGGTCTCCAAGCATGGGAATTACAGTGTCTCATCTAACTGTGGCTCCTCGAATGTGATGGAGTATTACGGCTACCGGTTTTCGAATGACAACGATAAACTCAGGCAGGAGATCGACAAGGCTGGGATATGTTTTTTACATGCCCCGCTGTTCAACCCCGCGATGAAAAACGTTGCGCCGGTCAGAAAGAGCCTGCGTATGAAAACCTTTTTCAATATGCTCGGTCCGATGGTGAATCCCTCCCGACCTGCAAATCAGCTTATCGGTGTTTTCAGCCTGGAGGTGGCACGATTGTATAATTATATCTACCAGGATTCAGGGATCCGGTTCACCATTTTGCATGCGCTTGATGGCTATGATGAGATCTCTCTCACTGGTCCGTTCAAAGCTTTCACAGAAGCTTCAGAACGAACGATCAGTCCTGCGGATATTGGTCTCATGCGCCTGGATGCCGGTCAGATCTATGGAGGGGAAACCGTTGAAGAGGCTGGTAATATCTTCATGTCGATTCTTGAAGGAAAGGGCAGGAAGGCGCAACAAGAGGTTGTCATTGCCAATGCAGCATTTGCCTTGCAGACCCTGGATGGGGGACTGTCAATGGAGAATGCACTTGGTGAGGCCAGGGAGTCCCTGGAGTCGGGAAAAGCGTTGCGTGCATTTAAAAAACTAATTGAATTGCAGTCATGACCACCATTCTTGATACGATTATCGAGCACAAAAAAATGGAGGTGCTTAAGCGGAAGGGGCGGAAGCCCGTTGAAGCCTTGAAAGAGAAACCATTGTATCAGCGAACACCTGTTGATCCGATCCTCTCGCTCGACGGTAAGGGACCGAAGGTGATCGCCGAGTTCAAACGCAGGTCACCGTCAAAGGGATCGCTTTCAGATGTGATCAACCCGGTCCCTGTGGTAAGGTCCTACATGAAAGGGGGAGCGGTTGCATCGAGTATTCTTACCGACCGGGATTTTTTTGGAGGTTCTTTCAGGGATCTCGAAAATGTAAAACTGGCACTTCCGGATTTTCCACTGCTTCGAAAGGATTTTATCGTGGATCCCTACCAGGTCCATGAAGCCAAGGCATATGGTGCTGACCTGATCCTCCTGATCGCTGCTGTTCTTGACAAACAGAAGGTCAGGGAGCTCACAAAACTTGCGGGGGACCTGGGATTGAATGTCCTGCTCGAGGTTCATACCGTGGAGGAGACCGACCGGTGGATTCCTGGGATCAGTCTGGTTGGTGTGAACAACCGGGACCTGAAAGATTTTTCGGTAGATATTGAACGATCTGTAAATTTGATCCCTGCACTTCCTTCAGAGACCATCAAGATCTCTGAGAGCGGGTTGAATGATCCTGAGGAGGTTCGCCAGCTTTACCAGGCTGGATTTTCAGGATTCCTGATGGGAGAGAAATTCATGAAGAGCGGAGATCCCGGTGCAGCATTGCAGAAGTTTATTTCAGATCTTTAATTTCAGGATAAAATGGCAGATTTCAAGATCAAAGTATGTGGAATGACCGACCCGGCCAATGTTGTGGAGATCGCCAGACTGAAGCCGGATTATATGGGCTTTATCTTTTATTCCCGGTCAGTCAGGTTTGTAGGGCACACACCCGATCCGGAACTATTTGCGGCGGTACCGAAAGCAGTGAATAAGGTGGCTGTATTTGTAAATGAATATTATGAAAGGATGATCGAGCTTACAGGGAAACACGGGATCGATCATATTCAACTGCATGGTATGGAATCCCCGGAGATATGCAAATCGCTGAAAAACCATGGAAAAAAGGTGATCAAGGTCTTCCCGGGAGACCAGCTTGAAAACAAACGCCTGTTAAAAGATTACGCGGATGTAGCCGATTATTTTCTTTTCGATACACCTGTGCGATCCTACGGCGGCAGCGGCAGGAAATTTGATTGGACCAACCTGGAGAGGCTTAAGCAAGGCAAACGTTTTTTTCTGAGCGGCGGAATTTCAGTGGATGACGCGCAGAACCTGAAGGACCTTCATTTTCCGGATCTTTACGCGATAGATATCAACAGCAGGTTCGAGGAGCGGCCCGGCTTCAAGGACCCTGTGTTGATCGAAACATTCTTAAAAAAACTAGAAGATGAAAGATAGTGGTACCTATAATGTTGACAGGGAGGGATTCTACGGCCCGTACGGGGGCGCATTTATCCCTGAGATGTTGTACCCGAACATACGGGAGCTGGAGGAGCGTTACCTGGAGATCATCTATTCTGAAACATTCCAGTCGGATTTCAAGTCCTTACTGATGGATTATGTCGGCAGGCCCACACCTTTGTATCATGCAAAGCGGCTGTCGGAACATTTCCGGGGCCAGGTATTCCTGAAGCGAGAGGACTTGAATCATACAGGGGCACACAAGATCAACAACACGGTGGGTCAGATCCTGCTGGCGCAGCATCTCGGGAAAAGGAGAATCATCGCCGAAACGGGTGCCGGTCAGCATGGAGTGGCAACTGCCACGGTCTGTGCTCTTGCCGGACTGGAGTGCATCGTGTACATGGGTGCCCTGGATGTAGCGCGCCAGTCACCCAATGTTCATAAGATGAAAATGCTGGGTGCGGAGGTACGGTCGGTGCATTCAGGAAACAAGACACTGAAAGATGCCACAAATGAAGCGATCAGGGACTGGATCAATCACCCGGTGGACACACATTACATCATTGGCTCCGTGGTGGGCCCGCATCCGTATCCCGACATGGTAACACGTTTTCAGTCTGTGATCAGCGAGGAGATGAAATCGCAGCTCCTTGAAAAAACCGGCCGGGACCATCCCGATTATCTGGTTGCCTGTGTTGGTGGAGGAAGCAATGCAGCCGGTGCCTACTATCATTACCTGGACGATGCCAGGGTGAAGCTTATCTCCGTCGAGGCGGCCGGACATGGTGTCGATAGCGGGGAGTCGGCAGCGACGACCACACTGGGTTCGGATGGCATCATCCATGGGAGCAGGACACTGCTGATGCAGGATGCAGATGGTCAGATCACAGAACCCTATTCGATCAGTGCCGGGCTGGATTATCCCGGTGTGGGACCGATTCATGCATGGCTTGCAAAAAGTGGACGTGCTTCCATGGTAAATGTTGAGGATAAAGAGGCGCTGGAGGCTGCTTTTTTGCTGACAAGACTGGAGGGTATCATCCCTGCGCTGGAGTCGGCCCATGCCCTGGCAGCGCTGGCAAAACTTGATTTCGGACCGGAGCAGAATATCGTGGTCAATCTTTCCGGAAGGGGAGATAAAGATATGGAGGCCTATTCATCACATTTGCAAGAATACCCTAATAATACTGAGGAATGAACAGAATAGACCAATTGTTCCGTGAGAAGCAGGAAGGAGTCCTTTCCATTTATATGACTGCGGGCTATCCGGATCTCGAAGATACCGTGGAGATAATTTCTACCCTTGAAGAGAGTGGGGTGGATATGATCGAGCTCGGCATGCCTTTTTCGGATCCGTTGGCCGATGGTGAGGTGATCCAGCAGAGCAGCATGGCAGCGTTAAAGAACGGGATGACCATCAGTAAGCTGTTTGAACAAATTGAAGGGATCAGGCAAAATGTGCAGATCCCGCTGGTGCTGATGGGGTATCTGAACCCGGTGCTGCAATTTGGTTTTGAACGGTTTATTGAAAAGTGCGTAGACACGGGGATCGACGGACTGATCCTTCCCGATCTTCCATTGCGCATTTATGAGCGGGACTACATGTCGATGATCAGTGATTCGGGATTAAAGTTTATCATGCTGATCACCCCACAGACTGATCCTGGGCGGATCGAGCGGATCGCAGGAAACTCGGGAGGATTTTTGTACATGGTTGCTGATGCGAGCACAACCGGGTCGAGGAAGGAGATCAGTGAAGAGCAGGTCGCCTATTTCAACAGGATCAGGAGGATGAAGCTGGGCATTCCGCTGATGATCGGTTTCGGAATCTCTGACGAGAAAACTTTCCAAACAGCGTGCAAATATGCAAGCGGAGCGATCATTGGCAGTGCATTTATCAGGGCATTGGGTGTAAATGGTGATACTGCACCTGAAAGGGCAAGGAAATTTGTTCAGTCTATTCGATGAACGGATTGTTGTTGAACCACAGGATCAATTTCAGACCAGCGCGGAAACCCGACAGGCCTGAGTGAAGCTCTTCAGTTGGTCGCAGGGATACCGTCTGGTTCAGGGAACTGGAATTCCCCTCCTTGAATCTTGTTCCTGTATCGTACAGGTATCCTCCGCTTATTCCCAGGGACACTTTGGTAAACCTGAACATCGCATCAAATCCTGCCTCGGCAACAGGTGTAAATGCATTCAGAATCATCCTGCTGCTCTCATAATAGTAGTCGGTGGTAATGTTCATTTGCACTTCGTCCCTGACTAACCCAAGCCGGAGATCGCCATAAGCCATCATTTCGAGGGTAGTCCTTGAAAGATTCATTTGCAGCAAACGGTAGGCCCCTGATACTCCCAGCTGGTAGGATGTGATGATCTGGTCGAGGTTCAGGATTCCGGAATAATCAATATAATTTGAATGAGCTCCGGTAGTAGAATAACCGTAAGATAATCCATATCTGACCTTCTCTGAAGATTGCCTGAAGAGATTGATCCTTATACATGTATAATTGGGAAAAAAGTTAAATCCTCTTGCCTCCACGGGAAGCCTGGAGGTAAGCTGTTCCTGGTAGCTTTTTAATTCAGACATGTCAAAAGAACCGATCCCCCCAGTCACGGATATCCCGGAATTTTGTCCGGTCACCGGTGTAACCATACAAGCCACCAGGATTATGTAGATTATATTTTTCATTTGACCTCTTCCCTTATAATATTGATGCTCCAGCTTGTGTCAGCTGCAAGAAATTCTGCATTCATAATGTCTGCCAGGCTCTCTGAGTAGGACTTAAAATAGGATACCAGTGTAAGTTCATAATCCCCGTTGTTATTCACATAGCCGGGATAGATCCAGAGACTATCGCTGGTGGTATCCGATCGCACCAGGTGCAGGTTTCCCAGGTAGACATCTGAAAAATAGAGTGATCCTGTATCGATTGCCACTTTATAGCTAAACAGAAGACTGTCGGTCACCGTAATATCTTTGATCGTATCGATGTTTGAGGAAAAGGTAATTTTCGGATTGTATTCCGAGATGATATCCGTTGGATACCTGTCAGTTTCCGTATAAAAACAGGATGCGGTCAGGATGATCAGAAAGATAAAAACAATTCCGGGTTTTCTCATTGGGTTATAAATTGACCTTAAAAGTAATAAAATAGACATTCACATCACAAAATCATACTCTGTTTTCGATTGGTGGTCATCAAAACAATCTCATGGGAACATGTGAAAAATGTTAAAAAATTTGCCTGTTATGAACCTTTTTGGATGCTTTATGTCTAAGGATTAAGATTAATAATTAAACATAAAGCTATGAATAACAAGGTAAGGAAGATGCAGTCAGTCCTGATGGGAATTCTGTTGATATCTCCTATGACAATGATGTCCTTTGAAACGGCCAATCCTGCATCAGAGGGTCCGGCTTTTAAGTTGTCTAATAACCAAAGTACGGTGAACTGGAAAGGGATGAAACCTGGTGGAGAGCATTATGGTGAGATAGAAGAGGTGACAGGAACCGTTGATACGGATGGTGACAAGGTTACAGGAGGGAATTTCGTGATCGACATGAATACGATCATTTGCAAGGATCTCACGAGTGAAGCAATGAATAGTCGGCTTGTGGGTCATTTGAAATCTGAGGATTTCTTCCATACTGATAAATATCCAAAGGCCTATTTCAATATCAAGCGGATCAAGGAGAAGCAAGTAAAATCTGGTGATTTTACCGGGAATTACGAGGTTACAGGTGACCTCACGGTACGTGGTGTTACAGAGGAGGTTACATTTCCAGCTTACATCACCATGGAAGGCAGCAAGGTATATGCCAAGACTGGTGAGATCAGCCTTGACAGGACCAGGTGGAATGTGAACTACCAGTCAAAGAAGATCTTTAAGAACCTGACAGACAAGTTCATTAAAGACGAAATGATCGTATCACTTGACCTGGAGTTCAACAGGGGCTAAAGCGTAATTGATTTTTTAGTATCGCAAAGGGTGTTGCAGCATGTGACACCCTTTTTTATTACCGGGCATACACCGGGGATCACTCCATCGTGTCTTCGATGATCTCTTTCAGGACTTCTGATTCTGTCATTCCCATGGCCCTGATCTGCTGCGGGACAATGCTTTCACGCGACATACCCGGGATCGTGTTGAGCTCCAGGAAATACACCTGGTTTCCCCGGATGATAAAATCCACTCTGACCAGTCCCCTGCAGTGGGTATGTTCGTATATTTCAGAGGAGATTTGCATACATTTTTTCGTGAGGTCCTCATCTATTTCGGCCGGGGTGATCTCATCAGCCATTCCCCTGTATTTCGCATCGTATGTAAAAAATTCCGTTTTGGAGATAATCTCTGTAAGCGGAAAGATCAATTCTCTCTTCCTGGTTTTTACAAGTCCGCAGGTCACTTCACGACCTTTTACAAATGATTCAACGATCACCTCGTTGTCCTCCTTGAAAGCTTTATTGATGGCCGATCTCATGCTTTCAGCCTGCGTGACTTTGGTTGTTCCGAAGCTTGATCCGCCGTTATTTGGTTTTACAAAGCAGGGCAGTCCGACTTTTTCGATGATCTCTTCTATCACATAAGGTTTTCCTCGTCGGATCAATTCCGATTCAGCTGTCATGATCCCGAATTGCTTGAGATAGGTTTTTGCAACGTACTTATTGAAGGTCATTGCTGATGGCAGTGGGGCCGAACTATTGTAAGGTATTTTCAGCATTTCAAGGTAACCCGGCAGCAGACCGTTCTCACCCGGGGTGCCATGGATGGCATTCCAGGCATAATCTATCTTAACATTCCTGCTTCCATTTTTAAATTCAAACCTTTCCCTGTCAAATGGGGTTTTATCCTTACCATTCTTGACAAACCATTCATTATTTTTCAGTATCACCAGGTGGGTTTTATAACCTGCTTTATTGAGCCATTGCATGATCTCCGTACCGGTTTTCACCGAAATCGAATGTTCTGATGAGTCTCCTCCTGCCAAAATCGCTATTTCCATATCTTCTTCGGGTCGTTCTTAGATTAAATGTACAATCTTTTTAAGGAAGTCTGCACATCTTCGGCCCCTCTTTTTTGACGAGTGTTATACTATTTACACGAAAAGGAAAATTCCGATTATTAATCACGTCCGCCGGTATATTTCCTCCATTTTTCGATCACCTCTGACATGTCCCGTGGGAGTTCTGTTTCGAAGAACATTTCCTGTTTGGTCAGGGGATGAACAAAGCCGAGCGACTTTGCGTGGAGGGCCTGCCTTGGAAGGATTGTGAAACAGTTATTAACGAACTGTTTATATTTTGTAAAGGTGGTACCTCTGAGGATCCGGTCACCTCCATATTCATTGTCATTGAACAGCGGGTGGCCAATGTACTGGAAATGGACCCTGATCTGGTGGGTCCTCCCGGTTTCCAGTCTGCATTCCATAAGGGTCACATAACCAAGATTTTCCAATATCCTGTAATGGGTGACTGCATTTTTTCCCTGGTCGCCGTCGGGAAAGACGGTCATCTGTTTCCTCTCCTTTGGATTTCTCCCGATATGCCCGGTAATGGTTCCTTCCTTCTCCGGGGGTTCTCCCCAGACCAGCGCATTGTAAGTACGTTTTGTTGTTTTGTGAAAAAACTGGCTTGCCAGGTGTGTCATGGCAGTTTCGGTCTTTGCGACCACCAGCAGGCCGGAGGTATTCTTATCGATCCGGTGCACCAGTCCGGGTCTCTCTTCGCCGCTTTGGAAAAGTGGATTGTCTTTAAGGTGGTGCATCAATGCATTGACAAGTGTTCCGGTATAGTTTCCATGTCCGGGATGAACCACCATGCCAGGTACTTTATTTACAACCAGCAACTGATCATCTTCATATACGATCTGAATGGGAATGTCCTGCGGTATCAGTTCGAGTTTCCTTGGCGGATGCGGAAGCACGATGGAGATGGTATCCAGGGGTTTTACACGGTAATTTGATTTTACTGCGGTTCCATTGACAAGGATGCTTCCGGCATCTGCGGCAGATTGTATCCTGTTCCTGGAGGTGTTTTCAAGTTTATTGGAGAGGAATTTGTCAATACGAAGCGGCGACTGTCCTTTGTCAGCCTCGAACCTGAAATGCTCAAAGAGCTCATTGGTTTCCGTATTTTCCCCGGTCATAATTCTCTTCGAATAATGATCTTTTCAGGTTTAAACTGCTGCCTGTCTGAATTTATTTTCACCACGTATACGCCATCGTGAAGGTCAATGGTTGATATTTGCTGGTGGTTCCCGTATTGTTCCATGATCTTTTTCCCTGTCAGATCATAGATAGCAATTCTTAGATTGCTGATTGATCTTCCTTCGGGCAATTCTATATGAATGAAATCCCGTGCCGGGTTGGGCCAAATCTTTACATCCTGAAGCTGGGTTTCGGTCCCGGGAAGACCGGTGTACTCCCGTTTCACGTAAGGCCGTAACATCAGACTGCCTGGAGCTGAAGAGATATTCCATCCGTTGCCGATATTATACAGCAGGTTGCCACCAGCAGGTTTATTCACATCGAGTCCAATATTCAGCAAGTACTGGTTGTATTGAAGCAATCCCACATAAAAGGTTCCATTTACATTCACTTCTTCCTTGAAGGTGTAGCGCCGGAAATTATTCAGTATATCAGCGTACTCGACAGTATGATCAATATCATCCTCGTAGATGACCTCTCCTGGTGATCCTTCATTGTCATCCCATACAACGAACCTGAAGTAATAATCGAGGTTGAGTGAATCCTTGAGCTGGTTAAAATACAGATCCACACCTCCAAGGACATCCGGAATGAAACTATTGTACCTCACTGCGATCAGTCCGTTTGCAGTTCCCTGTCCTCTCAGTCCGTATGCCCGTTCTGCTGTGCCGTCATCATAGGCAAAATAGTCATTAAATATCTGCCTTCTCACGATGGTGTCGTTTGACTTATTGTCATTTGCATCTGTCCGCAGCCATGCTTTCATCAGGTAGCTGGCGCTGTCACCCCTTGAAAAATCGAAGGGATAGATGCTTGTTATATCGTATGTAACGGTGGCGTCGGGCAGAATGTCCTGTGCTGAAGTGATTCCGGGATCATAGGTTTCGTCCCACACCTCGTTGTAAATTTCCGCACTCCGGGTGACATTCCGCACGGCGGTATCATTGTTATGGTAGGTCATCCTTACGTAAGCCCGGTAATAGGTATTGAAGCCCACCTCAAAGTGGTCCCATGGAATGGATTCATAATCACGTAACATGGAGGGGAGTGGTTCGGAAAAGGCTACATCAGTGATCACCGTATCGTTGAAGGTCCTGCCACTGGCAAGCCTTACATAATCGATATTCCAGTGATCCACATTTCCTCTTTTGTCCCTGTAATCTGAATTCTGGGGTAAACTTGCTTTGTTCCTGAAGCCAAACCTGAATCCTGTTTTCAGGTAAGTTGTGTCTGTGATGGGGATCATCACCTGTTCAAAAGGGCGTACAGTGTCGCCCGGCACTCCCCATACCTTGTTCCAGGTGCTGTCGGCCGGATTATAAAAGTCCAGGCAGAGGGAGTCATTGGGATAGGGTTCAATGCCATTTCCCTGGGGCTGGTAAAAGAAGCTCAGGTAAATGCTGTCAGATGCCGGATAGTCGAGGTTGATCGGGTAGGTGGTGAGGTAATCGGCATCGAAGCTCTCCGGACTGATGGTAGCAAAAGGGTACACCGTTCCGTTGTAATCGAGTGCGTCCAGTGTGGCCACTCCAATTGTTGGCGGGTTAACCGCAAAACCATTATTGATATAGGCGAAGTCGTCGGCCCATGTATCGAATGATGGATAGGGCGTGTTGTATGAAAAATCATCAATAACAGGTATTTCCAGGATGACTTCGCTGGCAGATTTCTTGGTTGATGACGGTTTTGCATTCTCGAGGTCCGTGTTGCCCGTGAGCGGAAGGATATATTCCTGTGCAGGCAAATTCAGGCTGAATGCCAGGGTCATACTGGTGAATAGTATTTTGTTAAATCCTTTAATTCTGAACATTTGTATACTCATCCGTTAGTAGCGTATCTGCTTCCGGCAGCAATGTTGAGTCAACAGTAAGCCAGAGAAAAACCTCAACGCCCTTTTTTACACTTGAAAATCCGTCATACTCAGGGTTTTGCTGGTAGACAAAGGCAATGGTGCTGTCCTCCTCATTTTCAACGGATTGATCAAAAGTTGCCAGTCCGAAGTTCAGAAAATTACCTGAGATCTCTGATTTCGCAGCGTTCAGGTCAAGTCCGGTCAAATCCGGGACCGTTGTTGTTTCATTGCTAAGCCCCATTCCCAGTACAAGATCGATTTTCGTTCCTTTCTCTATCTGTGTTCCTTCTTTAATAACGGTGCCATTCAGATTTTGTTGCAGTACACTGTTTACGGCAAAATCGGGTTGATAGCTGATCTCACCAAGCTCAAGTCCGGCATTCTCTAAAGCAAGTATAGCCTGGCGATCGGAGAGTGAGACAAGGTTGGGCATGGAGACTTTTTCAGGATTTATTGCATTCATGGTGACGAAGATGGTTCTCCTGACTTTCACTTTAGAGCTGGGCCTGGGATTTTGTTTGACTACGGTGCCGCGGGGCATCTCATCTGCAAAGATCGAATCGATTACTTCGTAATCAAGGCGACGTGAGGAGACCACATCATCCACCTCCTCCTCGGTCAGACCGGTAAGGTTGGGCACTGCGATGGCCTGTCCGTGATGGGTATAGATCTTCATCCATACCAGGATCACCAAAAGTATGATAAGGGAGATGGCGGCAGCCAGTGCCAGGTGCCGCAGGAAAGTCTTCGAGATCAGGAATCTTAAAAAATCCATGTGATAGGGTTTCTGTGTATGCAAAGATAATCAACCAACTTATTAGAACGCAGGGATCACCGGATTAATTGTTGTCAGATATCTTCAGTCCTGCCTTTGTGATCGTCGCGGATTCCTGGTAGACATCAAAATCGGTATTGATCTCCCACAGGTCATGTCCGGCATTGTCAACTATGTTTTCAGCAGCAAGCATGCCCATCAGGATACTGTGATCCTGGTTGTTGTATTTGTAGGCACCATACCTGCCGATCACATGCAGACCATTGATCTGGCCGATAAATTCCAGCACAGGCAGTAGCATCTCCCTGTATCCGCTGAAATAGACAGGGTAACAACGGGGAATCCTGAAAACCGATGCATTGAGGATCTCCTGTTCCTGCGCCAGCCCGATCCGGTTGATCTCGGCTTTTGCAAGCTCCTTGAGATATTTATCACTATTTGACCAAATCTCATCTTCAAAATTGCACCAATACTCCATACAAAGAATCGTCTGACTATTTTCCCCGTATAGATCAGGGACCCAGTTCCTGAAATTTGTGATCCTCCCTGTTTTCACATCCGAATCGTGGATATACAGCCACTGGTCGGTAAAAACATTGCTGTTGTCAACATGCAAATATACCAGGATGGTATTTCTGAAATTCAGCGATTTCACCTTCTTTACCAATTCTTCGGGTATGGTACCGATTCTTTCAGCAAGCAGGGTCAGCGGCATGGTGGAGATGACCTGGTCATACTGCTTCTCTATTCCGTTTTCAAGGAGGAGTCCGACAGCGGCATTGTCCCTGGTCAGAACGCGTTGCACTGGTGTATCCAGGAAGATATTGCCTCCGTGTTCTGTGATCAGCTCTTTCATTTTTCCATATACCGACCCTGTCCCGGCAACCGGGTATGCAAACTGGTCCACAAGTGTTGCATGTTTATTTTTTTTCCTGAATGCAACGGCGTTCTTCACCGCCTCCATCAGTGAGAGCTTTTTGATCCGTTGCGCAGCGAAGTCACTGTCCAGTTCGGTACAGCTGATCCCCCAAAGTTTTTCGGAATAGGTTTTGAAGAAGATCCGGTAGAGTCGCTTTCCAAACCTGCGGGTCACCCATCCCTCGAAGGTGGAGGTATCTTTTACGGGAAACATTTTTTGCCTGGAGTAACTCAGCATGCAGAGCGATGCCTCCCACACTCCGAGTCCTTTCAATGCATTGAAAGCCCTGATCGGGTAATCAAAAAAGGATTTGTTGTAGAAGATCCTGGTTTTGCGGTGCACGATATCATATTCATCTTCAACCACTTCCAGCCACAACTCATTGATCCGCCTGTCTTTGCTGAAAAACCTGTGGGGTCCGAGGTCAACGGTCTGGTCCCAAAGCCGGATCGAACGTGACATTCCGCCTACCGTATTTGCAGCCTCATATATGTCAAGTGTATCAATTTTGTCACCGAGCTTTTTTGAAAGCTGATAAGCTGATGTTAAGCCTGCCGGTCCTGCACCGATCACCGCAATTCTCATAACTGGTGAATTTGAGATGTTAAAAGTAGAAAAAATTCCCAAGGGAAATGGCTGCTTTTACCCTGCTCCGAAGAAAGGGGTTTGCGGGTCGGAACGGGCACGCTTGCACCTGTCCGGTGGGGCATCGATTGGGTCGATAAAAATCAGGGCAAAAAAAAACCAACCTCAGGGGGTTGGTTAACAGAATGATAAAATGCCGTTTTATTTTTTATGGCGCGCTTCATCAGAAACTGAGAGTTTCTTGCGTCCCTTTCTTCTTCTCAGATTAAGCACTTTCCTGCCACTGGCAGAATTCATTCTTTCCCTGAAGCCATGCTTGTTCTTACGCTTCCGGTTTGATGGCTGAAATGTTCTCTTTGGCATATCTGATAATTTACTTGTTGTTCCTTATAAATTCTTTCGGGCTGCAAAAATAGCGAAATTGTCAGAAACACAAAAGCTTTGAGGTTAAATATTCAAATAAACCAGTTTTTTAGTGTTAAACCATTCTTCATCATACCAGTCACTGAGGTTCCGGGTGTCGATCCTTTTGCCGAACCCTCCCAATTCCTGCCCCAGGTCACCTCCCTTAAGTGCAATGATACCGTTTGGAAGTTTGTTGCGCTGCGCTTTGGAGATCAAAGGCTTTGTCCAGTTATAAAACTTTGGAAAAGCTGCCACTGCCCGGCTCACGACAAATTCAAATTTCTGATCAACCTTTTCTGCTCTCTCCTGAAAGGAGTGAACATTTTTCAATCCGGTTGCTTCTCTGAGCTCTCCGACCACCCTTATTTTTTTTGCAATGGAATCCACCAGGGTAAATTTGCATTCAGGAAACAGGATGGCGAGTGGCAGACCTGGAAACCCACCCCCTGTACCTATGTCGATGATCGTTGTTCCCGGACTGAATTGAATAAATTTTGCGATGGCCAGGGAATGGAGGATGTGTCGTTCTTCAAGCTGATCAAGGTCTTTCCGGGAGATTACATTGATCTTTTCATTCCATGAGTGAAGGGCGGTACTTAACTGTTCAAATTGTTCTGTTTGTTTTGCTGAGATTTCCGGGAAGTATTTGCTGACCAGTTGCATGCAGACTATAATTTTTCGCCGGAACTACGGAGTATATTGAGAAGGAGTTCACGCGCCCTGAATAGTTGTGCTTTCACGGTTCCCAGTGGCAGTTCAAGGTGATCTGCAATCTCATCATAGGAGTATTCCTTGAAGTAGCGGAGTTCGATCAGGGACCGATACCGTGGTTTTAGTTTGGTGACAACATCACGCATGAGCTTGATCTTCTGTTCGTTGATCATGGATGCTTCGGGGTCTGGGGTGTCGGACTGGATGAGTGCAGATGGACTAAGGTTGTCCTCTTCATCTACCGACTGGTCGAGAGAGACGGTACTCCCGCGTTGTTTCCTGATATAATCGATTGCGTTGTTGGAAGCGATCTTAAAGAGCCAGGTGCTGAATGCAAAATTAGGGGTATATTGTTTCAGGTTTTTAAAAGCTTTCCCAAATGCTTCAATGGTCAGGTCCTCTGCATCGACGGGATTGTTGACCATTTTCAGCAACATAAAATAGATGGCATCCCTGTACCTTTCCAGCAGTTGCGCATATGCCAGCTGATCTCCGTTCTTCGCCTTCTCAACAAGTGCGATATCCTGTAGTGCTTTGTCGGATAGGTTTTTATTCAACTCCATTTAGGTTCCCGTGGTCTGATCAAATTGGAGATCCTGATGATTGCCAGGATCAGCGGCAACAGTGGATCTAACAGAAACGAAGGTAGCAATAAATCCTTTTCCTCCAATCTCCTCATGGTCAATTTAACAATCACCAGTTTCACCAGTGAGAGTGTTCCCCAGGCTGTCAGACCCATCCACAACCACTCTTGATATGTGAGTAGCCAGAAGAGTGAACCATAGAAGAGCAAACGTGAGAGGTATTCAGTGCCCAGCCTGATTTTGGAGGAGCGCTTGTAGTATTTCCCGGTGGAAAGGTGTCTTTTTTTCTGTTTGAACCACCTCCAGGCTGTTTGCGGCGGGGTAGAGATAGTGAAGCTGTCGGGTTCGATCTCGACAGCAGTATTTGTTTTGGTTGCTGCTTCATTGACAAAAAGGTCATCGTCACCCGACAGTACCTTGAGGTGGCTTGCAAAGCCTTTGTGCCTGAAAAAGAGTGCTCGTTTGTAGCCCATATTCCGTCCCACCCCCATGATCGCATTCCCGCGCATTGCGAAAGAGATGTACTGCATGGCTGTAAAGAGCGTTTCGTAGCGGACAATGATATTCAGCAAGCCCCTTTTCCTTTGATATTTTCCCACGCCCAGGATCAGCTCTTTACCATTGGTAAAATGTTTTGACATGGAACTGATCCATTTTGCAGATGCCGGGTAACAATCGGCATCGCTGAAAAGCAACTGTTCGTGTGAAGCAGCCTTGACGCCAATGGTGACTGCAAGTTTTTTGCCATGTGTGAATTTCCTGTCGGGGTTGATGGTGGTGACTTTCAGGTGGTCGTACTTCAATTTCAAATCCATCAGTACCTCTTCGGTGTGGTCGGTGGAGCAATCGTTCACTATGATCACCTCATAATCGGGATGTTCCTGGGTTAGAAAGGAGGGGAGGTTTTTCTCCAGGTTTTCTGCCTCGTTCCTGGCACAGATGATCACAGAGACAGGGACGATTTCCTCACTTTTTGTTGATTTTTTTACGGTAGGAATCCTTGTAAATACCACAAGGTACCAGGTCAGCTGGACAAGAAATGAAAGCAGTAGCGTCCCGGCAAGAGCGAGGTGAAAAGGATCTGATGTTGCGATGAGCTGTTCGAAATACATGTAAATGGAATAAAGCGCAATGTTAGGAAAGATTCTGCTTTCTGGCAACATCTGTCTATATGATCACCCCTGTTTTTATGAACATATTACGTATCTTTGCCCACCCTTTACCGGAAATGAAATTTGAGATACTACATAGAGATCCTTTGAGCAATGCGCGTGCCGGGAAGATCATTACGGATCATTCCACCATTCAGACGCCCATTTTCATGCCCGTGGGTACGCAGGCCTCGGTTAAGGGAGTTCACCAGCATGAGCTGAAGGAAGATATCGATGCTCCGGTGATCCTGGGCAATACATATCACCTTTACCTTCGGCCCGGGCTGGAGGTGTTGGAGTCGGCAGGTGGTCTCCACAGGTTTATGAACTGGGACCGGTCGATCCTCACAGACAGTGGTGGGTACCAGGTCTTCTCTCTTTCGGAGAACAGAAAACTTACACGTGAAGGGGCCAGCTTCCGTTCCCATATTGACGGTTCAAAGCATTTTTTCACTCCCGAGAGCGTGGTGGATATACAGCGGAAGATCGGGGCAGACATTATGATGGCCTTTGATGAATGCACTCCCTGGCCATGTGATAGGAAGTATGCATCAGAATCTTTGGACTTAACCCACCACTGGCTGGACAGGGGATGGGATCATTTCAATAAAAGTGCACCTCTGTACGGCCACGACCAGACTTTTTTCCCGATCGTGCAAGGAAGCGTTTACAAGGAACTTCGGGAGCGTTCTGCAGAGAAGATCGCATCATTGGATGCATTGGGAAATGCAATCGGTGGCCTGTCAGTCGGTGAACCGGCAGAAGATATGTATGCGATGATCGAGGTGGTGAACAAGATACTTCCAGAGGACCGACCCAGGTACCTGATGGGAGTAGGGACACCTGTCAATATCCTCGAAGCGATCGAGAGGGGCGTTGATATGTTCGATTGTGTGATGCCGACACGTAACGGGAGAAACGGAATGCTTTTTACCAGCAAGGGGATCATTAATATCAGGAACAGGAAGTGGATGGATGATCACACTCCCATTGATGAAATGGGGTGCTCTTTGGTGGACAGGCAATATTCAAAGGCCTATTTACGTCATTTAATCATAGCCGGTGAATTGCTCGGAGCCCAGATTGCCACCCTGCACAATCTTGCGTTCTATCTCTGGCTGGTCAGGGAGGCATTCAATCAAATCAGAAAAGGTGAATTCACCCCATGGAAGGAAAAAATGGTGAAGGAATTAAGCGCAAGGTTATAAAGCTTCTCGGGCTTAAGATAATCGACCTTTATATCATCAGGAAGTTCCTGGGTACCTTCTTTCTTGCGATATCGTTGATCCTCGCCATTGCAGTTGTATTCGACATTTCCGAAAAGATCGATGATTTTATTGAAAACGGGGCAACGCTTGATAAGATTATCTTTGATTATTACCTGAATTTCATTCCCTATTTTGCTGTGCTGTTCAGTTCCCTGTTCACCTTTATTGCCGTGATCTACTTTACCTCCCGGATGGCCTACAACACAGAGATCATTGCGATACTCAACAGCGGGATGAGTTTCCGTCGGTTGCTGCGCCCTTACCTGATCTCTTCCATCATTATCGCAGGAATCTCATTTTTTCTGAATGACCAGGTGATCCCGGGGGCCAATGAAGTAAAACTGAAATTCGAGGAGGAATATATTCACAATCGTCCCATGCGGTTCAAGCAGAAGAATTTTCACAGGCAGATCGAGCCAGGGGTTTTTGTCTACCTGGAGAACTACAGCAACCTGAGTCAGACCGGTTATAATTTTTCACTGGAGAAATTTGAAGGAAACAGGCTGGTTTCAAAGCTTATCGCAGATCAGATAAAGTGGGACACTTCCATCAATAAATGGGTCCTCCGCAGGTATTACCAGCGAGATATCAACGGACTTGAGGAGCATCTTGCCTCGGGACGCAGGAAAGACACCACCATTAATATCCGCCCCGAGGATTTTGCCCGGCGGATCAATGTTGTGGAGACGATGGATCTGAAGGAGCTTGATGAATTCATTCAGCAACAGAAGATGCAGGGGGAGACCAATGTAAAAGCGTTCCAGATCGAACGGCACAAACGGATCTCCTTTCCCTTCTCAACCTTTATACTCACATTTATCGGCGTGGCAGTCTCCTCCCGCAAAGTCAGGGGAGGGATCGGGTTGCAGATTGCCATCGGTGTGATCATCAGTTTCACATACATCCTGTTTGTGCAGTTCTCCTCGCAATTTGCCATTGGCGGATTGATACCGGTGCAACTGGCAGTTTGGCTGCCCAATATTCTCTTCGTTTTTGTCGCCATCTGGCTATTTAGAATGGCCCCAAAATAGCCACATGTTGTAAAAATAGCTGTTAGTTAAATAACAGTTTTTCAATGTCATGTATCGATCTGTGCCTGATTATCCGGCGAATCAATTTCCACGTCAGTTAAACTTTTAGTAAGATTGTAAATCATTTTCAGGCGTAAGCGGGCCTGAAACAGTACTTAAAAAACAGATAATCAAATCATTAGATATGGCTTCAAGTAAAAAGGTACGTGAATTGCAAAAGCGAAGGGAGGAGATCCAGCTCGGTGGTGGCGAGAAGGCGATCCAGAAGCAGGTGGCTATGGGGAAAATGACTGCCCGCGAACGGATCATCGAATTGTTGGACAATGGATCTTTCAATGAGTATGACCTCTTCGTTGAGCATGATGCCCGGGATTTCGGGATGGAACAGAAGAAACTTCATGGAGACGGCGTGGTGACAGGTACTGGCACTGTTGGTGGAAAGCCGGTATGTATCTTTGCCCAGGATTTCACTGTTGCAGGGGGGTCCCTTGGATCCATGCATGCAAGAAAGATCACCAAGATCATGGATCATTCGCTGAAGATGAGGATGCCGCTGATCGGCATCAATGATTCCGGTGGTGCGCGGATCCAGGAAGGAGTGAACTCACTGGCCGGTTACGGGGAGATCTTTTTCAGGAACACCCTTGCCAGCGGAGTGATCCCGCAAATTTCAGTCATCCTGGGTCCATGTGCAGGAGGAGCCGTGTATTCACCAGCGCTGACCGATTTTGTATTTGTTGTGGACAACATCTCCAAGATGTTTATCACCGGACCGGAGGTGATCAAGACAGTATTGGGTGAGGACATCAGCATGGAGGAGCTCGGCGGTGCACGTGTGCACAGCGAGATGACGGGGAATGCACACTTTTTTGCTGAGTCCGAAGCCGAATGTTTCGAACAGATCAAAATGCTTCTGAGCTATATTCCATGGTCGAACAGTGCTGAACGTGTTCAGAAGGAGGTGGTGGAACCGCGAAAAGAGTTCAATATCAACCGGATCGTACCGGCAGACAAACGCATGCCCTATGATGTCAGGGATGTGATCAGGTCGGTCAGTGACGACTCCGCATTCCTGGAGGTCCAGGAAAACTGGGCTGCCAACATCGTCATCGGCTTCGGAAGGATCAATGGAAAAACGGTGGGTTATGTGGCCAACCAGCCCAAGGTTCTGGCCGGCGTTCTGGATGTTGATTCATCAGACAAATCGGCAAGATTCATCCGCTATTGTGATGCTTTTAATATCCCGATCGTCACATTGGTCGATCTTCCTGGATACCTGCCTGGTGTTGACCAGGAGCATGCCGGCGTGATCCGGCATGGGGCTAAGGTACTATATGCCTATTCAGAGGCAACTGTCCCAAAGATCACTGTCATTCTCAGGAAGGCATACGGGGGAGGCTATATTGCGATGAACTCCCGTCACCTGCGAGCCGATTTTGTATTTGCATGGCCCGATGCGGAAGTTGCAGTGATGGGACCCGAGGGTGCAGCGAATATCATCTTCCGGAAAGAGATCGCAACTGCAGAAGATCCCGACAAGGTGCGGAAAGAGAAGGTGGATGAGTACATCGAGAAATTTGCCAATCCATATGTTGCAGCAGCAAAGGGTTTTATTGACTCGGTGATCGAGCCAAAAGAGACCAGGAATGTGCTGAAGCACGCGCTTGAGGTGAGTGGCAACAAGGAGATCGGAATGCCGAAGAAGAAACATGGAATCCCACCATTTTAAACCTGACGTTATGAAAATGAATTATTCAGAAGAGCGCATCAGGAAATTTAATGGTATTGACGAATCGAAGCTGCACGAGTTTGTCGTGGAGTTCAGGAAGTACAAAACCGAACTGAACAGGAAATTCCTGGAGAGGGAAGGGTGGGAGCCCATCGACGTAAGCAAAGTGCGGTCCTTTATCCCGGGCACCATTACAAAGATTTATGTTGAGGAGATGCAACATGTGGAGGAGGGAGCTCCATTGATGATCCTGGAAGCCATGAAAATGAAAAATACTGTCTTCGCAGAGCGTGCGGGAACCATCCTGAAGATCAATGCAAAAGAGGGAGAAAGGGTTCCCAAATCCATGGTGATCTTTGAATTCGATCTTGATTAAAGCTGTCCCGACCAGATCACGTTTCCGGCTATATTTCGAGGGAGTACGGGTTGATCCGTGAACAATCCATAGATGGAGGAGCCGCTTCCAGACATTGCCGCATAGTATGCCCCAGCTTCGTAAAGTTGCTCCCTGATTGTTAATACTCCCGGGTAAACTTTCGATATCACCGGTTCAAAATCATTTTTCAACCGCTCTTTCCACTCCTGGGGAGATTGATTTAATATTTCTTCCAGGTCGCCCCTTCCCTTTTCCGGCGTGCAGTTGCTGTAGGCCCATGCTGTGTTTACGGCGAAATTGGGAAAAACCAGGACGAGGTAGCTGTCGCTAAGATCAACCTGTGAAGCGGATAGGATCTCTCCCCGTCCCCCGGCCATTGCTGGTTCGTTTTTGACAAAAATACTGCAGTCACTTCCAAGCCTGGAAGAGAGTTCGATGAGATCCTCGGTGCCCATCTTGTTTCCGGTCATTTCATTCAATCCTTTTAGCACTGTCGCTGCATTGGAGGAGCCGCCGCCCAAACCGGCTCCAACCGGAATCTGCTTGTGGAGATGCAGTCTGACCGGTAAGGCTTCACAGGTTACGCAGAACAGCTTCCAGGCTTTGTAACAGAGGTTGGTCGGGAGATCACCCGGTACGGGAATGCCCGAATGTGTCATGCTGAATTTCTCGTCACCCTTTTGGCCGGCATTGATCTCAATGATGTCACTGAACGGAACCGGATAAAGGAGCGTTGAGATTTCGTGGAAACCATCCGCTCTTTTTTCCAGGATCTGCAACCCCAGGTTGATCTTGGCAGGTGAATAATATATCAATGTTCAGCAGTTTGGAACAAATTTAATGATTCCAAACTTTTCGCATGGATGGTTGCATTAAAATGTGAAGTGAATTCGGGAAAAAAATGTTGGAAGCGGTACTTACGAAAATATCTATATCTTTGACGAATGAATGAATTGTATAGATGAAGCTGTCAGTCAATTCGATTAAGAAAATTATTCCTTTTCACACAGGAGAAGAGTCGCAATTTACCATTGAACAACGGTTGTTCAATGTAGTCGGTTTTTTTGGAGGGTTGATCGGATTCGGGACAGCGATCATCAATATCATCATCGGCGCTGCACCTGAGATCACGCTTCCGGCAGCGGCCGTTGCTCTTTTTTGCTGGGGCATTTTTTATCTTTCCCGTTTCAGGAAGAAATTTGAAACAGGGCGATGGCTCCTTACCATCTTCGTGTTCATCATGTTCGGTTACTTCTTTTTCGTGAACAACGGATCCCGCGGACCGATGCTCCATCTTTACATGGCTTTTTTCCTCCTGATGTTATTTGTATGGAACGGAAAAGCACGCCTGTTTTTCGTGTTGTTTTTTTTACTGAATATCACTGCCTTTTTCCTGATCGAGCTCAGGTATCCCGGGATCGTGGAACCATATTCGGATGAACAGACCCGGCTGATGGATATTTATCTTTCCTATTACATGTACATTGCGCTGGTAGGTGTGATCCTGTTATTTGCCAAAAACAGCTACATAAAAGAGAAGAAGAAGGCCGAGCAGTCTGACCACCTGAAGTCGGCATTCCTTGCGAACATGTCACACGAGATCAGGACCCCTATGAATGCGATCCTTGGCTTCACGCATTTATTGTACCGCGACTTGTCAAAAGAAAAAAAGGAGGCCTACCTGAAGGTCATCGATGAAAACAGTCACAGTCTGCTCAGGCTGATAGAAGATATCATTGATGTATCCAAGATCGAAGCCGGGGAACTGAGTTTCCTTGAATCAGATTTCAATGTTGCTGAGCTCATCACTGACCTGGCCGGTTCATTCAGGCAAACCATTGAAAGTGACAGCAAAAAGGAGGTCAGGATCATCGAACGGCAGCCCGAACCCTCATTGCGGATCAGAAATGACCGGACCAGGCTGCGGCAGGTATTGGTGAACCTGGTTTCCAATGCCGTTAAGAATACTGAGCAAGGAAGTATCGAGATAGGATGCAGAAGGGAGTCGGGGATGCTAAGGTTCTGGGTCAAAGATACAGGGAGGGGGATCATGGAGGAGCATATCGGGGAGATATTCGACCGGTTCAGGAAGATCGAAAGCGAAGATGCATATAAATTCCAGTCAGGTACGGGAATTGGACTTTCCATATCCAAAAACCTTGTAAAGATGATGGGTGGAGAGATCGGGGTGGATTCAACTTACAGAAATGGGTCTGAATTCTATTTCACAATTCCATACAGGCCTGCACCTGAAGTTGAGGAGGAGACCCAACAGCCGGTACAGGTCAGACCCGCATCCGGGGATCCGGATCTTAAAGGGAAAAGGATGCTGGTTGCAGAAGATGATCCCACCAACTTTGAATTCCTGAAAAAGGTAATTGAGCGAACCGGGGCGGAGGTTTTGCATGCAAAGAACGGTGTGGAGGCAGCTCAACTGGCCACCAGTCAGCATTTCGACCTGATTTTAATGGACATCATGATGCCGGAAATGAACGGCTACGATGCAACAAGGAAGATCAGGGAAAAAAAACCCGGGATTCCGATCATTGCACAGACTGCACTTGCCATGGAGGGGGATCATCAGCTGGCTATTGATGCCGGTTGTGATGATTACCTCAGCAAGCCGATCCGGATAAAGGAGCTCTGGTCAAAAATTGAAAGATTGAATCATTAACCAATTTCCCTGCTTTTAACACTCTTTTTTTCAACACCTGTTGATTATAACTTGGTGCTTCATGTTTACAATTCCATGCAGGGTCCTTTTGACGCCCCGCCATGTTTCCTACCTTTGAATTCTCAAAATCCGAGGTAATGGCAAACAAGCAAAATTCACAGGGAAAGAAAATAAGTACAATTGCAGCTGATCATGGCAAGATCCCTCCTCAGGCACTTGATCTTGAGGGTGCTGTTCTGGGGGCGATCATGCTTGAACGAGATGCAATTCTCACCGTGCTCGATATTCTCAAGCCGGAATGTTTTTACCAGGAGGCTCATCAGAAGATCTTTACAGCTGCAGTGGATCTTTCTACACGGGAGAAGCCGATCGACCTGCTCACCATTACCGAGGAAATGCGCAAGCGGGAGCAGTTGGAAGAGGTCGGGGGAGCTACCTACATTTCCCAGCTAACCAGCAGGGTGGGATCTGCAGCACACCTTGAATACCATGCCAGGATCATTGCTCAGAAGTATATCCAGCGGGAACTGATACGTGTTTCCTCGGAGATACAGACACGGTCATATGATGAAACGATCGATGTTGACGATCTGCTTGATTTTTCAGAAAAAGAGTTGCTGAATATTGCCGAGGGTAATATCAAGAAGGAGACAGTAAAGATCAACAAGCTTATTTCTGATGCACTGCACCAGATCGAGGAGGCCGGGAAACGGGATGACAGTCTCAGCGGGATTCCATCGGGTTTTTCCGGACTCGACAGACTCACCTCAGGCTGGCAGCCATCCGACCTGGTGATTGTTGCTGCGCGCCCCTCAATGGGAAAAACAGCGTTTGTGCTTTCGATGGCCCGGAATATTGCGGTGAATCATGAGCGGCCCATTGCCTTCTTTTCCCTTGAGATGGCATCGCTTCAGCTGGTAAACAGGCTTATCGTTGCTGAGACACAGCTTCCGTCCGATAAAATTCGGAACGGAAACCTGGAGAACTACCAGTGGGAGCAGCTGGAATACAAGATCAAGGACCTTGAACAGGCACCGATCTACATTGACGACACCCCGGCGATCTCCATTTTTGAGCTCCGGGCCAAGTGTCGCCGCCTTAAACAGAAATACAATGTCCAGGCAGTGATTATTGATTACCTGCAGCTTATGACCGCCGGGCAGTCTGGCAATATGGGGAGCCGGGAGCAGGAAGTAAGTACCATCAGCCGTTCCCTGAAGAGCATTTCAAAAGAGCTCAATGTCCCGATCATCGCGCTTTCGCAGTTGAACAGGAGCGTTGAGATGCGGTCGGGAAACAAGCGTCCCCAGCTTTCCGACCTCAGGGAGTCCGGTGCAATTGAGCAGGATGCAGACCTGGTGTTGTTCATACACAGACCTGAATACTACGGAATCGATGTTGATGAGGAAGGAAATTCCCTGCGGGGAATCGCTGAGATCATTATCGCAAAACACAGGAACGGTCCGATAGGTGATGTACAGCTGAAATTTGCCAAGGAATTTGCCAAATTCTCAGACCTGGAAGAGGATATGAATGTCTTTGAAGATGAGAACGGCAATCCAACAGCAACTTTCCAGTCCAGGCTCAATGTCGATCAGGATGACAATTCGGATTTGCTGAATACTGATAATGGGGAGGTACCGTTTTAGAGTGGAGAGAGGAGAGAGTAGAGTTAAGAGGGGTTGGCAGCCGCCAGCGATGATAGGAGCGGCTCCTCGATAGCCGACGAAAGGAGGTGTATCGGGATCAGCCATCAGCCGTCAGCATCAGATGCCGGAGGCATCATATCAGGTAGCCCGGTAACGAAGTTGCCGGGGTTACATGCGCCGTTCACCATCCATGATGCCGGAGGCATCACATCACCTGGCCCGTTATCACAGCCGTCAGCCCTCAGAGGATGGTGGTGAGTTCGGACATGTCCCCGATTGTATGGGTGGGAGCGATCTTTGATTCCAGTCTGCCCGGATTGAACCAGACTGTGTTCAGCCCGTAGTCTGCCGCACCCTTGACATCCACGACAACATCATCGCCGATCATCAGACACTCTTTTTTATGGGCATGGAGGCCCGACACTGCCCAGTGGAAGATCTCCCGGTGAGGCTTGTTGACCCCGATCTCTTCTGATGAGTAAATGCGTTCGAAATACCGATCGAGCCCGCTGTTTGACATCTTCTTTTGCTGGGTCGATAAAAAACCGTTGGTCAGGATAAACAAACGGTAGTGTTTTTGTTCCAGGTATTCCAGTGTTTGAATTGTGTTCGGAGCCAGGATATTGAGTTTCGGTGTAATCTCCATATACTGATTCCCGATACGGATGGAAAGCTCCGGATCATCCACCTTCTTTTCCATCAGCGCAAGGTTGAATCGTTTTGAACGGAGATCGTTTTTTTTGATCCTGCCCTGTCGGTATTCTTCCCAGAGGATGTCGTTATGATAATTGTAGATCCGTATAAATTCTGCGGGTGAATCAAAATGATCAGCAAGTCCGTACTTTTCAAAGAGCATGCTGAGGGCCCTGGAGGAATTTGCATCGTAATCCCACAAGGTGCGGTCCAGGTCGAAGAATATATACTTGTATTGTGTTGCCATCGTCCGGGCAAAAGTAAGAAAAAATAGACGGCCGGCTCTTAAAGAACCGGCCGTGAGTTATGATGAAGAAAGAAATGAAATAATGATCGCCTGTTTCTCTTAACGCATTAGTTTGGTCATCCAGGACTCAACTTCAGGCACTTGCTTTATGCTTGCGTACATTGGTGTAGTCATCCAGCTTTCAGTCTCAACTGTTGCTTCAACGTTTCCAGAAAGGGGTGTGGTCATCCATTCCTCAGTTGAAACCGGCTTCTCGAAGGATTCTGTCAGCGGTGCGGTCATCCACTCTTCTGTTGCAACCGGGCTCTCAAAGGATCCGGTCAACGGTGCTGTCATCCACTGCTCAAACTCAACACCCATCTCCAGGTCTGCAGTCAGCTCCTCTGTCATCCAGCTCTCTACTGCAGGTGCAGTTTCGATCTCACTGGTAAAAGACCCAGTCATCCAGCTCTCCACTGCAGGTGCAGTTTCGATCTCACTGGTAAAAGATTCGGTCATCCAGGTCTCTGTTTCCAGTTCAGCTTCATAAGAAACATCTAAATTAGATACGGTGAATGAGGAGGTAACTACCGGTGAATAATTCTTTGCTGTCGTGGAGACTCCTGCATTCGTTACTTCAAGTGCTGCATCACCCGAGCAGTAATATGCTGCATTCACAATGGTAGTTTCCGGCTGTGCGATTTTTTCTTTGGCTGACTCAAATAACTTCACTGCTCCCTCGATCAGTTTGCCTTGTCCGTTTGCGGCAGAAAAAGTCATCATAAAAATTGTAATTGCGATTGCTACCCTGTTTGTCCTGTTCGTGTTGATCATTGTTTTCATTTTTTCTTTTTTTTAGCGTTTGACAGGAATATAACACATTGTGTGCCAAAAATTATAAATGATTAAAAAACAAATAGATACAACGATGATGTAGTTTTTGCTGAAATTCCGAAAGTGAACGATAGCGTATGATTAATGTACGAAAACGAACAGTTAAAGAGGTGCGGGTCTTTTATTAAATCTGTTGCTGGCACTTTTTTTTATTTTTTTTTCGATTTTGATGCATCCCTCGCCAGTCAGACTTGTCCTTAAAGATGTAACCGAAAAAATCCAATCATCATGATTAAAAAGATATTTGTATACAGCACAATCGTAATTATGGGTCTTATGACCTCTTGTTTTGGCCTTTTTTCATGTATCGAAGGCGTCGGCGATATCGTCGTGGAGACACGTGAAGTTTCTGACTTCTATGGTGTCACTAACTCGGGTTCGTATGATGTCTATATTACGCAGGCCGACACATTCTCTTTGAAGATTGAGGCGCAAGAGAACCTGCTGCAGGTGATCGAGACCTACAATTCGGGTGGTACATTGCTGATCAAAACGCGCGAGTTCCAGTGTATACGCAGCTCTTCTCCCGTTGAAATACATATCACCATGCCGGATATCGAGCAGTTGAACCTGACCGGCTCCGGGATGATCTATGTGCCATCGATTGAGGGTGAAGAGGTGGAGCTTGCCCTGACCGGATCGGGGACCCTGGATGTGGACTCTGTCTATGCATCGGAATTCACGGTCCGCCACTCCTCCTCAGGTCATATGAACATGAACCTGATCCAGACCGGAATTGGTGATATCCGCCTGTCGGGATCCGGTGAAATAGATTTTGGTCAGATGGATGCAGCGGAATTGCAGATCAGGCACAGTAGTTCAGGAACCATTCATGGCGGAATCTACAATGCGGTAAGCGGGGATATCAGGCTTTCGGGTTCAGGCAGACTGGTCCTGGACGGAGATTGCGAAACAATGGGTACCTCCCACACTTCTTCCGGCCGACTGGATGTGCTTGATGTCATATCAACAGATGTTGAATGTCATGCAAGTGGCTCAGGCAATACGTATGTGCATGCAGACGGACTCCTTGATGTTACGATCCTGGGATCTGGTGATGTGATCTATGCCGGCTCTCCGGAGGAGATCATATACAGGATCACTGGTTCAGGAAATGTCCGTCCCTATTAGGGGTGGTCATTTCCCTGCAACAATAAGGACAAATTCCCCTTTGACCGTATGGGTGTTATAGTAAGTGGTTAGCTCATTCAGTGTTCCCCGTACATTTTCCTCATGCATCTTGGTCAGCTCACGTGCAACAGCGGCCTGACGCTCTTCACCGAACCACTCTTTCAGCTCTTCCAGCAGTTTGAGCAGTCGGTGTGGGGATTCATAGAGAATGATCGTCCGCTCCTCATCAGCCAGGAATTCAAGACGCTTCTTCCGACCTTTTTTATGTGGTAGGAATCCTTCAAAGACAAAGCGGTCGGCGGGCAGGCCCGAATTTACAAGTGCCGGGATAAATGCCGTCGGTCCGGGCAGTGTCTCCACCGCAATTCCTTCCCTGATGCATTCACGCACAAGCAGGAATCCCGGATCGGAAATGCCGGGCGTACCGGCATCGGTAACCAGACCGAAGGTCTTTCCGTGCTTCAGTTCCTCCACCACTGTCTGAAGCGTTTTGTGTTCGTTGAATTTATGATGTGCACGGATGGGTTTGCTGATCCCCAGGTGTTTCAGAAGAAATCCTGCTTTCCTACTGTCCTCTGCAAGCACCAGGTCGACTTCGGACAAGATGCGTTTGGCCCGCAGGGTGATGTCCTCCAGGTTGCCGATCGGGGTAGGTATGAGGTAGAGTCTTGACATTACTGTCCCATGTATCTGCGACGTGCCAGGCGTGTGATCAGTGTTACACCTTCATGATCTGTCTTGCCTGAAAATTCCTTTTCGATGATCTGCATGGCCTCATCGAAGTTGCTGCAGCTATCGAGTTCTCCAACGACCTTATTGAATTTTTCATTGTCGCCATTCAGCAATTCCCGAATGATCATGAACCGGTCGTTGATTCCGATGTGACGCTTGATCGAATCGATTGGTTCCCCGGTCAGTTTCGCCGTCAGGTCCCTGTCCGATCCCGGCGCGATCTTCTCATTGATATTCTTGTTTGCCGCAAATTTCTCTGCTACGATCTGTGTTTTCCGATCCTCTTCGGCCGTAACTTTTTCTGCATTCTGGGCTGGCTTTTCCTCCTGTTTCTCTTCTTTTTTTGCTGAATGGTTCACCGGTGGTTCCTGCCTGACTGTCTCCTCCTGTTTTTCAGCCTTTCCGGCTCCTTCAGTGGTATCCGGTTCACCTATATCCGGATCTGGTGAGGCTTTCTCCTCAGCCTCCTTCCGGGGAGGTGCATCGACTGTGCTCTTTTCTTGATTTTTTTCCTCCTGAACTGTTTCTTCAGTGGCAGTGGGGGCAGGATCTGCAGCAGTTTCTGTAGCCGGTGCTTCCGGACTTGTCGGTGTACCGCCTTCTGCTTTCATGGCATGGTCGGACCTGATGTCTTCAGAAATGATCGAGAGCAGCTCATAAACGTTTCTGAGTTTCGACATTGCCAGGTCGATTTCAATTCGGGAAGGGGTAGGAGTTTTCTTCAGGTTTCGGACAAGATTTTCTATATCTTGTATATCTTTAGTCAATATTTCAATGGTGTGTTTTATTTCCATGGTCATCTGATCATTTATGCATCATTAAGTAAACGTATTATTGGCCATCTCATTGCTGTCATCAAACGCCAATTGTTTGAATTCCTGCAGCTCTGTCGGCAAAGTTACAATTTATAACGATTAGGAGTTGTTAAGTTTTCCACGTCAATGTTTCTTGAAGATACCATAAAGCATGCAAAAAAAGGTGGCTGGATCGAGGTGATTTGCGGGTCGATGTTTTCCGGCAAAACCGAAGAGTTGATCCGGCGACTGCGGCGTGCTGAATTTGCCAGGCTCAGGGTAGAGATCTTCAAACCCAAAATTGATGTCAGGTATTCCGAAGAGGAGGTGGTCTCCCATGATGAAAACAGCATTCAGTCCACTCCCGTGGAATCGGCCCAGAACATCCTGCTCCTCTCTTCCGATGTGGATGTGGTGGGCATCGATGAAGCACAGTTCTTTGACCTTGGACTTGTGGAGGTCTGCAATAAGCTGGCAAACAGCGGACTGCGGGTTATTGTTGCGGGTCTGGACATGGATTTCAGGGGAAAGCCCTTCGGTCCGATCCCGGCGCTGCTTGCTTCGGCCGAATATGTAACCAAGGTACATGCGATCTGTGTCAGGTGCGGAAGCCTGGCAAACCATTCACACCGAACCTCAGAAGAGGATGACCTGGTGGTGCTTGGAGAGACGAATATATATGAGCCCCTTTGCCGGAAGTGCTACCAGGATGAAGTCGTGAAAAACAGGAAAAGCTAACCGGATGACACAGGAACCGATCCATATGGAAAAGATCGCCTCGGTATGTGACGGGAAGCTGCTGGGGGCAGAGGGTGAACCGATCAGGCACATTGCCACCGACAGCCGTTCACTGCCTGCTGCTGACCATGTGCTTTTCATTGCAATCAGGGGGGAGAACCATGATGGCAACGACTATATTCCTGAACTGTATGAAAAGGGAGTCAGGCATTTCCTCACCGACCGCTCTCCTGCAATCAAGGATTTTCCGCAGGCCTCATTTTGCATTGTCGGTGATGCGCTTTATGCATTGCAACAGCTTTCCGGTTTCCACAGGCAGCAGTTCAGCGGGACGGTGATCGGTATCACCGGCAGTAACGGGAAGACCATCGTGAAGGAGTGGCTCTACCAGCTCCTCTCCAGTGAGCATCGCGTTGTAAGGAGTCCGCGCAGCTACAATTCCCAGCTGGGTGTATCCCTGTCGCTCTGGCAGTTATCTCCCGCCTATGATTATGGGATCATCGAGGCCGGCATCTCAATGCCTGGAGAGATGGAACGACTGGAAAGCATCATTTCTCCTGAAATCGGCATTCTCACCAATATAGGACCGGCACATGGTAAAAACTTCAGTTCTGACCTGGAGAAGCTTAAAGAAAAATTGCAGCTCTTCAGGAATAGCGATAAGCTGGTGATCAGTGCGGATACAGTGATAGAGGGCAGGTCACTCCCGGAGCTGGCCGCTGACCTGGGGCCTGAACTGGTCACCTGGTCCCTTTCGGGTGATGCAGCCTACCGTTACCGGGCAGGAAAACCCGGCAAGAAAGGGCTGCAGGTGAAACTGGATTGGAAGGGTGCCACCACTCAATTTGTATTGCCGTTTACTGATGATGCTTCCGTTGAAAACCTGTTGCATGTGATCACCCTGCTTTCCGAGCTGGGGATTCCTCATCAGCAGATCAGCAGGGAGCTTTCGGCCATCGAGCCGGTGGAGATGCGGTTGCAGACGTTGAAAGGCATTCATGACAGCACACTGGTGAATGATACTTACAATTCGGACCTGGCCGGACTGGGGGTAGCCCTCGATCTCCTGCTGCAACAGCAGCGTCACCGTAAAAAAATCGTAATCCTCTCGGATCTCCAGCAGAGCGGACTCAGGGACGAGGAACTTTACCGGGAGGTCGCCGCAATGCTGAAGTTCAGGAAGATCAGTGAAGCATGCTGCATCGGCAGGGCCATCTCTGAGCACCGTCAGTTCTTTGCACCCGGGACCCGGTTTTTTCCGGATACGAAGACATTTCTTGCAGAATTTGACCCTGCAGTGATCCGGGACGCTGCAGTGCTGATCAAAGGTGCTCGCAGTTTCCATTTCGAACAGATCACGGAACAGTTCCAGCTGCAGGTACATAAGACGGTACTGGAGATCAATGTGAATGACCTGGTGCACAACCTGAACTATTTTCGTTCGCTCGTGGATCCCGGTACAAGCATCATGGTGATGGTGAAGGCCCTTTCATATGGTGCTGGTGCACATGAGATCGCAGGGTACCTCCAGCATGAGCAGGTGGAATACCTGGCCGTGGCCTTTGCCGATGAAGGGATCCGTTTGCGTGCAGCAGGAGTCGAGCTGCCTGTGATGGTGATGAATGCACAGTCGGGTGATTACCGGAAGATGCTTCGGAGCCGCCTCGAGCCGGAGATATTCAGCATACAACACCTTGAGGCTTATATACAGGAGTGCCGGTATGCAGGGCTGACCGGGCAACCGGTACATATTAAGATGGACACGGGGATGCACAGGCTTGGGTTCGGTATGGGGGAGGTGGATGCACTTTGTGAGCGGCTCACAGCGCCTGAAATCAGTATCAAAAGTATTTTTACACACCTGGTTGCCGCGGATGATCCGGACCTGGATGATTTTACCGGCAAGCAGGTGGAGATGTTCCGGACAGCGGCCAACAGGATCATGGAATGTACCGGGCAACAGCCACTGTTGCATGTCCTGAATTCGGCCGGTACTGAGCGATTCCCGCAGTACCAGATGGATATGGTTCGGGTGGGGATCGGGTTATATGGACAGGGCCTGGGGAAGGAGCTCGTTCCTGTGAGTACCTTCAAGACGGTGATCTCGCAGATCCGGGAGGTGAACGCAGGGGAGACTGTCGGTTATGACAGGGCCGGGAAGGTAGAGAAGGATGCCATGATCGCGACAATCCCGGTGGGATACGCCGACGGGATCAACAGGCACCTGGGAAACGGGCGGTATTCGTTTTACCTGAACGGGTCGTATGCCCCAACGATCGGGAATGTCTGCATGGATATGACCATGCTGGATATTACCGGCATAGATGCAACTGTCGGCGACCATGTGGAGTTATTTGGAAAGAATTGTCCGGTGAATCGCATGGCCGATCAACTGGGAACGATTGTATACGAAGTGTTAACCGGAATACCTGAACGGGTGAAGCGGGTTTATATAAAGGAATAAATGGAGATCAAGCTTTCGGTGGTGGTGATCACCTTCAACGAGGAGAAGAACATAGGCAGGTGCCTGGAGTCGGTCAGGGAGATCGCGGACGACATTGTCGTGGTGGATTCCTATTCGACTGACCGGACCGCGGAGATTTGCGCGGAGCATGGCGCACGCTTCATTCAGCATACATTTCATTCCCATATCGACCAGAAGAACTGGGCCATTGCGCAAGCAAAGTTTCCGCACATCCTGTCGCTTGATGCTGACGAGGCGCTGTCGGATGAGCTGAAACAGTCGATCGTGGCGGTCAAGCATGACTGAGAGCATGATGGGTATGATTTCAACAGGCTGACCAATTATTGCGGAAAGTGGATC